>DASVTN010000111.1:0-22400 GCA_036387555.1 Allosphingosinicella sp.
GAGGATCAGCCGCTCCCGCGTCCGCCGAGCGGAGATGACGCGGCGCCCCTCGATGCGGCGACCATCCGTGCCATGATTCGCGCGCGGCGCATGCGTGAGCGCTTCTTCCTGCAGGGCCTGTTCGCGGACCCGGCATGGGACATGCTGCTCGATCTGATGGCTGCGCGCCTGGAGGGCCAGCAGGTGGCCGTGTCGAGCCTGTGCATCGCCGCGGCCGTGCCGCCGACCACGGCGCTGCGCTGGATCAAGGCGCTGACCGAAGGCGGCCTGTTCGTCCGCAAGGCCGATCCGGAGGATCGCCGGCGCGTCTATATCGAGCTGTCGGACGATGCCGCGATGCGATTCGAAGCCTATTTGCGGGCTGCGCAGCGCGTGGCTCCGCTCACCGTCTGACCTGCCAAGTGGGGGTGCGCCCCCGCTTTTTTTCGATTAGAGGCCGCCCATGATCGGCGGTCGCCCGAGCGATCGCCCCGCAACGACAGGGGTGAGGATGCCAGACCCAGAGCAGCGCCGGAACCGACCGGCGCTGGCCTTGCATGTGCCGGAGCCGCCCGCGCGGCCCGGCGATGAAATCGATTTCAGCTATGTTTCGGTGCCCGCCCCCGGCGCAGCGCCGCGCCCGGATGTATCGGCGCCGGCCGATACGATGCGCGATCTGGCTTACGGCCTGGTGCGCGTGCTGGACGAAGACGCCCGCGCCGTCGGCCCCTGGGACCCCCGCCTCCATGCCGATCAGTTGCGGCGCATGCTGCGCGACATGGCGACGGTGCGGATGTTCGACGACCGCATGTTCCGCGCCCAGCGCCAGGGCAAGACCAGCTTCTACATGAAGTCGACCGGCGAGGAGGCGATCGCGGTCGCCGGCGCCCACGCGCTCCACCGCGACGACATCTTCTTCCCCACCTACCGCCAGCAGGGCCTGCTGGTCGCCCGCGACTATCCGCTCGTCACGATGATGTGCCAGGTCTATTCGAACAAGGGCGACCCGTTGAAGGGCCGCCAGCTGCCGATCATGTACGCGTCCAACGCGCACGGCTTCTTCACCATCTCCGGCAACCTCGCCACCCAGTTCCCGCAGGCGGTCGGCTGGGCGATGGCGTCGGCGATCAGCGGCGACAGCCGGATCGCCTCGGCCTATATCGGCGACGGCTCGACCGCGGAGGGCGATTTCCATGCCGCCTGCACCTTCGCCGGAGTCTATCGCGCGCCGGTCATCCTCAACGTCGTCAACAACCAGTGGGCGATCTCGACCTTCTCCGGGATCGCCGGCGGCGAGCTCACCACCTTCGCGGCCCGAGCCGTCGGCTACGGCATCGCTGGCCTGAGGGTCGACGGCAACGACGCGCTCGCCGTCTACGCCGCCACGCGCTGGGCGGCCGACCGGGCGAGAGCCAATCTCGGCCCGACGCTGATCGAATTCTTCACCTACCGCGTCGAGGGCCATTCCACGTCCGACGATCCTTCCGTCTACCGCCCGCACAACGCCGGCGCAGCCTGGCCGCTGGGCGATCCGGTCGCCCGCCTCAGGCAGCACCTCACCGCGCAGGGCGAATGGGACGACGAGCGCCACCAGGCGCTGCTTGACGCGCTCGACGCCGAGGTCCGCGCCGCCCAGAAGGAAGCGGAGAAGCAGGGCACGCTCCAGTCCGACCCTTATCTCGACATCGCCTCGATGTTCGAGGACGTGTTCGAGGAGCTCCCCTGGCACCTTCGCGAACAGCAGGCCCAGGCGCTGGCCGAGGCGGAGGCGAAGCGCAGATGACCGTCATGAACATGATCCAGGCGCTCAACAGCGCCCACAAGGTGATGATGGAGCGCGACCCGAAGACCGTCGTCCTGGGCGAGGATGTGGGCTATTTCGGCGGCGTCTTCCGGGTCACCGAAGGCCTCCAGAAGCAGTTCGGCAAGCATCGCTCCTTCGACGCGCCCATCTCCGAGAACGGGATCATGGCCGTCGCCATCGGAATGGCCGCCTATGGCCTCAAGCCCATCGCCGAGATCCAGTTCGCCGACTACATCTACCCCGGCTTCGACCAGATCGTCTCCGAAGCCGCCAAGATGCGCTACCGCTCGGCCGGCGAGTGGAGCCTTCCGATGGTGGTGCGCTCCCCTTATGGCGGGGGCATCTTCGGCGGCCAGACCCACAGCCAGTCGCCAGAGGCGCTCTTCGCCCATGTCGCCGGGATCAAGACGGTGATCCCCTCCAACCCCTATGACGCCAAGGGCCTGCTCATCGCCGCGATCGAGGATCCGGACCCGGTCCTCTTCTTCGAGCCCAAGCGCATCTACAACGGCCCGTTCGACGGTTTCTACGAGCGCCCGGTCACCCCCTGGGCGAAGCATCCGGCGGCGGAAGTTCCCGACGGCCACTATACCGTCCCGCTGGGCAAGGCGGCGGTGGTGAAGGAGGGCGAGGAGGTCACCATCCTCGCCTACGGAACCATGGTCCACGTCGCTCTGGCCACCGCGGCGGCGGAAGGCATCGACGCCGAGGTGATCGACCTTCGCTCGATCGTCCCGGTCGACATCGAGACGATCGAGGCTTCGGTGAAGAAGACCGGCCGCTGCGTCGTCGTCCACGAGGCGACCCGAACCGCCGGTTTCGGCGCGGAATTGAGCGCGCTCGTCCAGGAGCGCTGCTTCTACCATCTCGAAGCGCCCGTGGCCCGGGTCACCGGCTGGGACACGCCCTATCCGCATTCGATGGAATGGGCCTATTTCCCCGGGCCGGTGAGGCTTGGCCTCGCGCTCAAGAAGACTTTGGAGGACTGAGTGCGAATAGGCATCCAACTCGGCCCTCTCTTCCCCTCTCCCGCTTTTCGGGGGAGAGGAGGGGCCCGCCGCGCAGCGGCGGGAGGTGAGGGTCTTGCCGAGTCCGGCGTACAGACCCTTACCTCCCAAGCTTCGCTTGGGCCCCTCCTCTCGCGTGAAGCACGGGAGAGGGAATTTTCGCGGCTCCGACGCCAAGGTGAGCGTCGGCGCCCACCCCAGGATTAGAGGACCCTCATGGCGCGCTTCGAATTCAAGCTGCCCGACATTGGCGAAGGCATCGCCGAGGCCGAGATCGTCGCCTGGCACATCAAGGTCGGAGACTCGGTCAAGGAAGACCAGCAGCTCGCCGACATGATGACCGACAAGGCGACGGTCGAGATGGAGAGCCCCGTCGCCGGCAAGGTGCTCCAGCTTGCCGGCGAGGTCGGCGACCAGATCCCGATCGGTTCCGTGCTGGTGGTGATCGAGACCGAAGGTGAGGGGGCGGAGGCCGGCCCCGGACCGTCCGGTGCGGACGAGACGGTCGCGGACGGCAAACGCCAGGACCAGGTCGCCTTCACCGACGGCCTCGTCGAGGAGCGGCCGGAGCTGGAGGCGGCGGTGCCCAGCACCGGCGAGGAGCGGCAGGGCGACCGCCGCGACGGCCAGGACCGGCGCTCGGAACCGCGCGAGGCGCCGGGCCGCCGCGAAGCGGACCGGGGGACGGGCGGCGCTTCGGTCGAGCTCAATCCGCAGCCCGAGCCGCCGGGCCGGGACAAGCTCCAGATCCTCGCGTCGCCGGCCGTCCGGGCGCGCGCGCGCGATCTCGGCATCGATCTTTCGCAGGTGAAGTTCGCCGCCGACCGGATCCGCCACTCGGACCTCGACGCCTATCTCCTCTACAACGGCGGCGGAGTTTCCCGCTCAGGCGGCCAGCGCCGGCAGGACGAGACGGTCAAGGTCGTCGGCCTGCGCCGCAAGATCGCCGAGAACATGCAGGAGGCCAAGCGCCGGATCCCGCATTTCACTTTGGTCGAGGAATATGACGTCACCGCGCTCGAGCAGACCCGCGCGATGATGAATTCGGACCGGGGCGGCAATCCCAAGCTCACCATGCTCCCGTTCCTGATCACGGCCATGGCGCGGACCCTCGCCGATTATCCGCAGATCAACACCCGCTACGACGATGACGAGAACGTCCTCCACCGCTCCGGCGCAGTCCACATGGGCATGGCCACCCAGACTCCGAACGGCCTCATGGTGCCGGTGATCCGCAACGCCGACCGCCTCTCCATCTGGGACATAGCCCGCGAGATCCTCCGCCTTTCCGAAGCCGCCCGCACCGGCAAGGCTTCGCGCGACGAACTGTCGGGCTCGACGATCACCATCTCCAGCCTCGGCCCGATGGGCGGCATCGCCTCCACACCGGTGATCAACCGCCCCGAAGTCGCGATCCTCGCCGTCAACAAGGTCGAGGAGAAGCCGGTCGTGATCGAAGGCGAGCTCGAGATCCGCAAGCGGATGAACCTTTCCCTCAGCTGCGACCACCGGGTGGTCGACGGCTGGGACGCGGCGAACTTCATGCAGGATCTGAAGAAGCTGGTGGAAACACCGCTGAAATTGCTGGGCTGAAAAAACCCTCCCCTGCATTTGCAGGGGAGGGGGGCCATGCGAAGCATGGTGGAGGGGCCTTCCTGACTTGCGAAGACCCCCTCCACCGCGCTTCGCGCGGTCCCCCTCCCCGCGAAATCGCGGGGAGGAATTGATATCCTCGCCCCCTCCCGCCACAACCCACCCATGACCCTGAACCTCGATCGCCGCCTGCTCCTCAAGGCCGGCACCCTCGGCCTCGGCGCCCTCGCCGCGCCCGGCATGGCCCAGATCGCGTCGGCGCGCGGCTTCACCCACGGCGTCGCCAGCGGGGAGCCGGGCCAGCGCTCGGTGATGCTGTGGACCCGGCACGTGCCGATACTGCGCGAAACCTCACGGCTTGGCTGGGAAGTTCGCGAGATGGGCGGTCCGGACCGGATCGTCGCCTCGGGCGAGGTCGAGGCCACGCCTGACACCGACTGGTGCGTCAAGGTCGTCGCCCGGGGGCTGAAGCCGGGCCGCTGGTATCGCTACCGCTTCCTCAACCTGGACGGCGCGGCCGCCGCCGTCGGGCGAACGAAGACCCTCCCGGAAGGCCGAACCTCGCGCTTCACCCTCGGCGTCTTTTCCTGCTCGAACCTCGCCTTCGGCCATTTCAACGCCTACGCCCACGCCGCCGAGCGCCAGGACCTCGATCTGCTCGTCCATCTCGGCGATTATCTCTACGAATATCAGAGCGGCAAATATCCCTCCGGCCGTGAGGCGCTCCCCGGCCGGATCCTCGATCCTGCCGGCGAAGCGGTCGCGCTCGCCGACTACCGCCTTCGCCACGCCGCCTACCGGTCCGATCCGGACCTGAGGCGGCTCCATGCCTCGGCGCCGATGGTGATGATGTGGGACGATCACGAAAGCGCCAACGACGCCTGGTCGGGCGGCGCCGAGAATCACGATCCGGCCAGGGAAGGTCCGTGGAGCGCCCGGAAAGCCGCCGCCCAGCGCGCCTATCGCGAATGGCTGCCGGTCTCCGACAATGCCTGGGAGAGCTACGAGATAGGCGATCTCGCCACTCTTTTCCGTCCCGAGACTCGCCTCACCGCGCGCAGCCGCCCGCCGGAATTCGCCGAGCAGCTTCGCCGGGGCGAGGACATCAAGGCTTCGCTGACGCGCTTCCGCGACGGCGGCTGGCGCGACCGGGAGCGGACCATGCTGGGCGCCGAGCAGGAGGCGTGGCTGGCCGGCGCGTTCAAGCGTTCGGCCGGGCAGGGGAGCCGCTGGCAGATCCTCGCCCAGCAGACGATCATGGGCAGCTTCGCTTTGCCGCTCGAGGCGCGGGCCTGGCTTCGAGCCGATGCCCCCCAGGAAGTGAAGCAGGTGACCGCGATCGGCGCCGCGGCATCCGAAGTCGGGCTTCCGCTCAACCTCGACGCCTGGGACGGCTATCCGGCGGCGCGCGACCGGCTGCTCCGTTCCGCGCTCGACGCCGATGCGAACCTCGTCGTCCTCTCCGGCGACAGCCACAACGGCTGGGCCTTCGACCTCGATCTCGCCGGCACCCCGGCCGGAGCCGAGTTCGCCGGCATGAGCGTCACGTCGCCCGGCCTCGAAGCCTACACGCCCGGCGTCGCGCCGGCCGAGGTGGCGCGCGCGCTGCGGGCCCGGAACCCGGCCCTCCGATGGGCCGATCTGCAGAGTCGCGGCTATATGACCCTCACCCTCACTCCGAACCGCGCCACCGGCGAATGGCTGTCGCTGGAAACGATCCGCACCCGTTCGACGAAGCTGGCGGCCCGCCACGCGATGACGGTCGCCAGGGGCGCCAACCGCTTCGCCTGATCCTCTCAATCCTCCCCCGGACAAGCTGGGGGAGGAGTTAGGCGGTGTCGACATTCAGCCTCGGCTATCCTCAAATCCTCCCCGAGCTTGCTCGGGGAGGGGGACCAGGCGAAGCCTGGTGGAGGGGCAAAGCTGAATCCGAACTGCCCCTCCCCACGCCGCTTCGCGTCGCGGTCCCCCTCCCCCAGGCAAGTTGGGGGAGGAAGTAGGCCGTATGTAGGCGCAGCTGCTTTACCGCGCCGTATGTTCATGCTATGTTCCTACCGTGCCGACTCCTCCCGTCATCGCCTTCACCCCGGTCCCCCTTCGCCGGCGCGCCGACGGCTGGTCGCCGGACCTGCAGCTCCGCTTCATCCAGGCCCTGTCGCGGGGCCTCACCCCGGGCGAGGCGGCGCGTTCGGTCGGGAAGAACCGGCAGAACGCCTACGCGCTCAGAAAGCGCGAGGGGGCGCAAAGCTTCGCCGCGGCTTGGGACTCGGTCGTCGCTTACGTTCGGGAAATACAGGCGCGAGGCCGCCTGCCGCGGCCGCGGACAGCCGCCGGGGACCTTCCGCCCGCGCAGCCCGGCTTCAGGCCGCCGCGAGGCGCCGAGGCCGAAGCCGTTGCCCAGCGCGGCGCCGAGGCGATGAAGCTCGCTCCCACCGAGGCCGCCGCCCGCCGCGCGCTCGATGAAATGCTCGACGCGCTGTACGGACCGAAGAACGACAAGAGCGACACTCCCGAAGGAGAGAAAAAGCCGCTTATGGGAAGCCGAAACTTATGAAACTTGACTGTCGCCCTTGTCGCTTTCCGCCGGGCGCGGCGCTAAGGCGGCGGCCATGCTGAAGAAGACCTCCGCGCCCGATCTCGACGCGCTTCGCCTCATCGACGATCGCCTGCGCTGGCTTTCCGCCTGGACGATCCACAACGCCAACCATCTGCGCGAAAGCCCCGACGGGCTGAAGGTGGGCGGACACCAGGCGAGCTGCGCGTCGATGACTTCGATCATGGCCGCGCTCTACTTCCACGCGCTCGGCCCCAACGACAAGGTCGCGGTCAAGCCCCATGCCGGGCCGGTGCTTCACGCCGTCCATTATCTGCTCGGCACGCAGAGCCGGGAGCAGCTTGAGAATTTCCGCGGCTTCGGCGGAATGCAATCCTATCCCAGCCGGACCAAGGACCAGATCCCCGTCGATTTCTCGACCGGCTCGGTCGGCCTCGGAGTCGCGGTCACCGCCTTCGCCAGCCTCGTCCAGGATTATCTCGTCGCCCATGGCGAGCTGGCGCCGGCCGACTCGGGGCGGATGGTGGCTCTGATGGGCGATGCGGAGCTCGACGAAGGCAATATCTACGAATGCCTGATCGAGGCGTATAAGCACGACATCCGCAATTGCTGGTGGATCGTCGACTATAATCGCCAGTCGCTCGACCATACGACCGCCGAGCGCATGTTCCGCCGCTTCGACGAGATTTTCGCGAGCTGCGGCTGGCGGGTGGCGACCCTGAAATACGGCAAGGCGCTGGAGGCGGCGTTCGCGGAGCCGGGCGGCGAGGCCCTCAAGGCCTGGCTGGAGGATTGCGGCAA
Source organism: Allosphingosinicella sp. (assembly GCA_036387555.1). Classification (GTDB taxonomy): domain Bacteria; phylum Pseudomonadota; class Alphaproteobacteria; order Sphingomonadales; family Sphingomonadaceae; genus Allosphingosinicella. The sequence continues at coordinate 7,739 of DASVTN010000111.1, forward strand.
CGCCGATTACGCGGCGCTCACCTATCTCGGCGGGGCCGCCTGGCGCGAGCGGCTGCTGAAGGAGGCGCCCGGCGCGGCGCCGCTGGTCGAGGCGCGGGACGATGAAGCCCTCGCGGCTCTGATGACCAACCTCGCCGGCCATGACATGGAGAGCCTGGTCGAGGCGTTCGACGCCGCGCAGGACGACGTGCCGACCCTGTTCATCGCCTACACGATCAAGGGCTTCGGGCTGCCCTTCGCCGGCCACAAGGACAATCATGCCGGCCTCATGAACCCGGGGCAGATCGCCGCGCTTCGCGGCCGGATGGGCATTGCCGAAGGGGAGGAGTGGGAGCCCTGGGCCGGCCTTGGCGGCAATTCCGCCGAGGCGGCGAAGGCGCTGGCGGCCAACAGCCGGATCGCAAGGGCGAAGCGCGAGCGGCCCTGGAACCAGGTCGAGGTGCCCGCCCTCCCGGCGCCCGCCGGGGAGGAGCAGTCGACCCAGGCCGCCTTCGGCCGGATCCTGCTCGACCTCAGCCGCGCGGGCGGAGCGCTCGCCGACCGCATCGTCACGACTTCGCCGGACGTCACCGTCTCGACCAATCTCGGCGCGTTCGTGAACCAGCGCGGCCTTTTCCGCCGCCGGGACCTCGCCGACGTCTTCGCGCAGGCGAAAATCCCGTCGGCGCAGAAATGGAGCGGCCATCGGGCGGGCCAGCATGTCGAGCTCGGTATCGCCGAGAACAACCTCTTCCTGATGCTCGCCGCGCTCGGGCTCGCGGGCGACCTGTTCGGAACCCGCCTGTTCCCGATCGGCACCGTCTACGATCCCTTCATCGCCCGCGGCCTCGATGCGCTCAACTACGCCTGCTACCAGGACGCCCGATTCCTGCTCGTCGCCACTCCGTCCGGAGTGACCCTCGGCCCGGAGGGCGGCGCCCACCAGTCGATCAACCCGCCGCTGATCGCGCTCGGCCAGCCCGGCCTCAGGCATTACGAACCCGCCTTCGCGGACGAGCTCGCCTTGTTCATGGAGGAGGCCTTCCGGCTCATCCAGGCGCCGGACGGGGAAAGCGTCTATCTGCGCCTCACCACCCGGACGATCCGGCAGGCCGAGCGGACCGATGAAAGCTGGAAGGCCGATGCGCTCGCCGGCGGCTACTGGCTGCGGCAGCCGGCCGAGGGGGCGGAGGCGGCGCTGGTCTATTCCGGCGCGCTCGCGCCCGAGGCGCTCGCCGCCTGGGAGGCGCTCCGAGAGGACGTGCCGGGCCTCGGCCTCCTTGCGGTGACCTCGCCCGATCTCCTCCACCGCGGATGGAGCGCGCGGCGCTCGTCTCGCTGGGGAGGGAAGGCGGCGCCGGCCTCCCACGTCGAGCGGCTGCTCGCGCCGCTGGCGCCCGGAGCGGGCCTCGTTACCCTCCTCGACGGGGCTCCGGCATCGCTCTCCTGGCTTGGCGGAGTGGTCGGCCACCGGGTCAGCCCGCTCGGGATCGAGCGCTTCGGCCAGACGGGGACGCTTCCGGACCTCTACCGGGAATACCGGCTGGACGTCGACGCGATCGTCGAGGCGGCCGCCGAGCTGTTCCTGGATTGAGGAGGGGGAACAAGTGATCCTCTCCCGCGCTCTTCCCCCGAACCTTTCAAGGAGTAGAGTGATGATCGGCAAAATCGCGGGAGCAATGCTCGGACGCAAGCTGGCGAGCCGCTACAATGGCGGCACCGGCCTTCTCGTCGGAGCCCTGGCGCCGACCATCGCCCGCCGCGCCTTCGGGCCGCTCGGTCTCGCGGTCGGCGGCGCCTATGTCGCCAAGAAGCTGTGGGACCGCCGCAACCGCACGGCCCGCCCCACCCGCACCTACTGAGCGCGCGAGCCGTCATCCCGGCGAAGGCCGGGACCCATGAACACCGCCGCCTGGAGCGACCCACCGCCGGTGTTCGTGGATTCCGGCTTCGCCGGCATGACGGTTACACCGGCTTCATCTCCAGCAGCCAGATCGCCGCGATCAGCGAAAAGGTCGCGGCGACGGCCGTCCACGTCACCACCTTCAGGTTGATCGGCCGAAGCTCGGCCGCCTCGTGCTTGTCGAAGCGCTCCATCACCGCGGCGGCCCTCCGCTCGGCGACCACGATCACGTAGGCGCCGGCGAGCAGGAAAGCGGTCGCGATCGCCTTTGGAACCCAGCTCGGCTGCATCGCCTGGAACAGGACCTGGAAGCCGAGCCCGATCCCGACGGCGGCGAAGCCGGTCCGCATCCACCCCGCGAAGGTCCGCTCGTTCGCAAGGATGGTCCGATCCTGCGCCAGAGCGGTGCGCTCCTCGGCGAGCTTCTCCTTCTCGTCGGCCATCTTGGCCTAGAAGCTCCCGCCTTCGTCTTCGGGCAGCGGCTCGTCCCTCGGCGGTGGTCCGGCGTCGTCGCGCGGCTCGCGCGGCTCCCGGCGAGGAAGGTCGGCCGGCTCGCGCTGGCCGCGGGCCGGAAACTCGTCGCCGGGTAGAGGCTGCGGCTCGGCGGACACGCTGATGCCGTTCTCGTCCACCTGCACGCCGACCTCATAGCCGGTGCCTTCGATGGGCAGGGTGATCGATCCGTTCGCGGCTGGGGCCGCCACCGGCGCCTGCAGGGGCGGCGCCAGGGTTTGAGCCGGAGCCGTTCCGACCGCCTGGGTCATGAAGTTGCGCCAGATGCTTGCGGGCAGGCCGCCGCCCGCGATCTGGCCGGCGAGGGGGCTGTTGTCGTCATTGCCGACCCAGACTCCCACGACCAGATCCTGGGCAAATCCGACGAACACGGCGTCACGGCTGTCCTGGGTCGTTCCGGTCTTGCCGAAGGCCGGCACGGCCAAGGCGGCGCCGCGGCCGGTGCCTTGGCTGACGACTGCGCCGAGCATGTCCTTCATCTCGTCGAACGCCGGATCGCCGCTCGCGCCGGTCGCCTTGTTCCACATGCGCTGCCACCAGGGCTTCTGCTCGTCCTCGAGCCCCTTGGGCCGAACCGGGTAGGCGCCCGCGGCGACCGCCGCATAAGCCGAGGTCAGCTCGAGCAGGGTGACGCCGGACGTGCCGAGGGCGAGGCTGGGATTGTCGTTCAGCGGGCTCCTCACCCCCAGGTCCCGGGCGGCGGCGATGACGTTCTGGCGGCCGACCCGCTCCGACAGCCGGACGGCCGCGACGTTGCTCGACAGAGCAAGGGCGTCCCGCAAGGTAAGCGTGCCGCGGTAGCGGTCGCCGTAATTCTTGGGCTGCCACGTGCCGATCCGCAGTGGCGCGTCCGAAATGGGCGTTTCCGGGGTCATCCCCGCTCTCAGCGCGGCGAGATAGACGAACAGCTTGAAGGCGGAGCCGGGCTGGCGCCGCGCCTGAGTCGCCCGGTTGAACGGGCTCCTCGCATAATCGCGCCCGCCCACCATTGCCACGACCCGCCCGTCGGGCCGCATCGCGACGAGGGCGATCTGCGCGCGGCCCAGGCCGGCGCGTCGAACCGTCGCAAGCGCAAGCTTCTGCATCCGGCTCTCGAGCGTCGTCTGGACTTGCTCCTCGCCATAGCCGGCCTCGTCCCGGGCGCGGGCCATGGGCAGCACCCAGTCGGCGAAATAGGTGCCGGTCGGGACCGCCTTCTGCCGCTCGACCCGAAGCTTCGCGGGCTTCAGCCGCCGCGCCTCGGCGGGAGTGACGAAACCCTGGTCGATCATCGACGCGATGACCACTCGGCCGCGCTCGCGCGCGCCCTTGTAATTGCGCGTCGGGGCCAGCCGCGACGGCGCCTTGACCATGCCGGCGAGCATCGCCGCCTGGGTCACCGTCAGCTTCTCGGGCGGGACGCTGAAATAATGGTGGGAAGCGGCACGCAGTCCATAGGTGTTGTCGCCGAGATAGACGTTGGAGAGATAGCGCTCGAGTATCTCCTCCTTGGTCAGCCAGGCTTCCAGCCAGAAGGCGATCAGCACTTCCTGCGCCTTGCGCGAAGCGGTCCTGTCGGCGGAGAGGAAGGATATCTTGGCGAGCTGCTGGGTGATGGTGCTCCCGCCTTCGCGGACTCCGCCGGCGCCCAGATTGCGCCACGCCGCCCGGGCTATGCCCCGCAGGCTGATCCCAAGGTGGCTGTGGAAGCGCTTGTCCTCGATGGCGATGAAGGCCGCCGGCACGTGCTTGGGCAGTTCGGCGATCCGGACGGGCGCCCTGATATCGGCTCCCCGCCGGGCGATGGGCTCACCCTCGGCGGAAACGAGGGTGAGGCTGGGGGCCGCGATCGGCTGGAGTGACTTGGAGAGTGGCGCCGTGATCGCCAGCCAGGCGATGATCAGCATGAACAAGGCGAGCAGGGCGAGGACGATCCTGCGCCATCCCCAGCGCAGCGGGTTGTACCAGGCGCGGCGGCGCGGGCCGGGCGGCGGTGGCTGGAGCGGCCCCCCCGGGGCCTGAAACTCGGCCGGGTTCGGTTGCCACTGGGCTGTCTGGTCCAAACGCATCCCCTCTTCTTAGCGGCAGAACGACGGCGCGGGAATCAGGTTGCGATCCCTTGCGACGAGCGGAAGGCGCCCTGGGCGAATTACAACAACCGGCCGGCTCACGCCAAGGCGGGAGCGGCGGCCTGGATGGCCTGCCCGACCAGCTTGGAATGGCTGTGATGGGGCATGTGGCCCGCGCCCTTGATCTCGGTGAGGCGCGCGTCGCGAAGGAGGCGCGCGAGGGCCTTACCCTGCCGTTCCTGCTCGACGATTCGATCCTCGCTGCCCACCAGAATGTGGACCGGCGCCTCGATGGCGCGAAGGTCGATCGTCCCGGCCGGGGACAGCGGCAGCATGGAAGCGGCATCCTCACCTTCATGCACGAGCGCGTCCGGATCCAGCACCTGCTCGTAGGGAAAGGATGTCTTCCACGCCGTGGGCACCGCATCGGGCGAGAACATCGCCGCCTGGATCCACTCCAGCGTCGCGCGGTCGAAGCCGCTGCTCCGGCCGAGGCGCGACAGCAGCGGCCCGACCACCGGCACCGAGCGGGGCGCCATCAGGCTGTGCTCGAGCAGCCTCGGCTCCGGAAAGGCGAGCGGGGCCACCAGAACCAGCGCCCGCACCCGCTCCGGGAATCGCTCGGCCAGCGCCAGGGCGACGAGGGCGCCGAAGCTGTGGCCCACGACCACGGCCGGGCCGATCCCGAGCCGATCCGCCCCGGAGGCGATCTGGCCAGCCTGATCGCGCGGCGTGCCGACGAAACGCGGGCGGCGGCTGAGGCCGTGGCCGGGACGGTCCAGGGCCGTGACCCGGTGCGAACCGGTCATCGCGCCGGCGGCGCCGGTCACCCAGTCATGATGGGTGGTCATCGCCCCGTGAAGGAGAAGCACGTCCGGGCCCGTTCCGCTCTGGGCGGCGTGAAGGCTCCGGCCGGAGCCGAGGTCGACGCTTTGATTTTTCCACATCGCCGCTCAACCGCCCAGGACCGCGATAGGTCCGCTCAACTCCTCGAATGGGTGGGGCGCCGTTCCTTCAGGTCGAAGGAATCACCGTTCGAGAGAACATGGACCCGGACGTCGTGCATCGAGAGGGCGCATTCGGACCGCGCCTCGGCGACGTTGCAATAGCTGACGTCGGTGCCGTCGACGACGTAGACGGCGCCGCTGCCGATCACCCGGAAGGTATCGCCCTCGACCACGGCCGCCGTGTCCTCGTCGATTCCGACGCCGAGCACGCGCGGGTTATGGGCGACCGCGCCAAGCAGCCGTCCGAACCGGCCGCGCTCGGCGAAATGCTGGTCGATGATGACGTCCCGGACGAGCCCCATGCCCGGAGACATGTGGAGGTCGCCGATCCGGTGGGTCTCCTTGCTCGTCCCCTTGACGAGCATCGTCTCGCTCATCACCGACGCGCCCGCCGACGTGCCGGCGACCACTCCGCCGCGCTCGTAGAGCCTGCGCACCTTCGCCTCGATGCCGGTGTCCCCGATCTGGCTGGTGATCCGGAGCTGGTCGCCCCCCGAGAAGAAGATCCCGGCCGCGTCATCGAGAACCGAAAGCTTGTCCCGGTCTCCCGCCTGGGAACGTTCCTCTACGTAGAGCTCGACCAGATCGCCGACGCCGAGATCGGCGAAAGCCTTCTCATATTCGTCGAAATAGCCTTCGGGCTTATGGCTCGCGACCGTGGCGAGGACGAGCTTGCCTCCGCGCACATGCCTGGCGACTTCCCGCAGGATCGCCCGCTCGCCCTTGGGATCGCGGTCCTCATGTCCCCCGATAATGATCAGGCAGCCCTGCCGGCGCCGTTCCTCGTCAGCCACTTTTCTCTTCATCCTTGCTCAGAAAGGTCCTGGGTTCCGGCGCGTCCGCTCTGGCGTAGGCGACCGCGAAGGCGGGGCTGTTGTGCGCCCAGCCGATCCGTCCGTCCTTGGCGATGGCGATGCCGCCGCCGTCGGCGGAGGCGCCGCCGACTCCGGGGAGCTGCTCCACCGCCTTGCGGATCGCCTCTTCGGGACCGTCCTTGCCGATGCTCGCCATGACCTGAGCGGCCAGCGCCACGCGGGTGATGGTCTCGCCGTCGCCGGAGAAGGAGACCGCGCCGACATGATTGTCGGCATAGAGGCCGTTCCCCGGCAGCGGGCTGTCGCCGATCCGTCCGACCTTGGCGCCGGTGAGACCGCCGGTGGAGGTGCCCGCGGCCAGATTGCCGCCTTTGTCCAGGGCGACCGCGCCGACCGTGTCGTGCAGATGCTCCAGCGCGTCGCGCCGGGTCCGGGTGATCAGCGCCTCCGTCGGAACCGTCTCCAGCCCCTCCTTCTTCGCGAACAGAAGCGCGCCCTCTCCGACCAGGAAGATCTCCTTCTCCGGCAGCAGCCGCTTCGCGACGCTTACCGGGTGGCGGACGTTGCGGATCGCGCCGACGGCGCCGACCGAGAGGTCCTTCCCGTCCATCAGGCCCGAGCACATCTCGACGTCGCCGGCCTCGTTGAGCGCGGACCCGCGGCCGGCGTTGAACACCGGAAGGTCTTCGAGGACCTTGATCGCGGCCTCGACGGCGTCGACCGCGCTACCGCCCTGCTCCAGCACGGCGACACCGGCTCGGGCGGCCGCCAGGATACCGCTGCGGTTGTCGTCTTCCTCGCCCGGCTCCATCTCCTTGGCGCCGCCGTGCACGATCAGGGCCCAGCGGCCCTCCTCCTGATAAGCCATCCTATTCGGCCGCGATGAAGGAGGCGCGGCCCGATGCGCGTTCGGCGGCGGGCTTGAATTCGTTGACCTGCTGCCAGCAGGCTTTGACGTCGGTCGGCGTGATCACGATCAGATCCCCCGGCCGTCCCATGGCGAGCGCCGCCGCGGTCGAGGCCTGCTCCCCGGCGATGAGGTGGATGTGGTCCGGCGAGCGGCCGGCGTCGAGAGCGCCGCGCTGAAGATGACCCATCACCTCGCCGCGCGGCCGGCCGCGGGTGGCCGGGTCTTCGCGGAAGATGAGCTCGTCGAAGATCCCCGCCGCGATCCGCCCGAGGCCCATGATGTCCTCGTCGCGCCGGTCGCCCGCCATCGAGACCGTGCCGATGGTCCGCTTGTAGCGGTGGCTGAGGCCCTTCACGACCTTGCCCAGCGCCTCCAGACCGGCGGCGTTATGGGCATAGTCGACGATCACCCGGAAGCCGTGGGCGTCGTGGACGTTGAGCCGTCCCGGATTCTGCTCGAAGGTCGAGCGGAACTGGGCCATGGCCGAGCGGATGGTGAGGATCGGCACTCCGTGCGCCAGCGCCATCGCGATCGCCGCGAGCGCGTTGGCGACGTTGAACTCGGCCATTCCGTGCAGCGTCGCCGGGATATCGCCGGCCTTCATGATCGATTCGCGCCGGGCGTCCTCGTAGAGGACGATCGTGCCGCCCTCGGGCCCCGGCTCGCGAACCACGGCCATGCCGCCTTCGTCGACATGCTCGCGAAGCATCGGCGACATCTCGGCGCCTCCGCAGAGCGAGAACCAGATCAGCCGGCCGCGGGTGCGGCGGGCCATCCTCACCGTCAGCGGATCGTCGGCGTTGAGGATGCAGTGGCCGCTCCGGCGAACCGCCTCCACCACCACCTGCTTGACGCTGGCGAGATCCTCGACCGTCTCGATCCCCTTGAGCCCGAGATGGTCCGCGGTGACGTTGAGGCAGGCGGCGATGTCCGCCTCGTCATAAGCGAGCCCCTCGCGCAGAAGCCCGCCGCGCGCCGTCTCGAGCACCGCCACCTCGACCGTGGGATCGCGAAGGATCATCCGGGCGCTGCGCGGGCCGGTGGCGTCGCCTTCATGGGTGAGAATATCGTTGATGTAGACGCCCGTCGTCGACGTCAGCCCGACCGTGCAGCCGGTATAGCGCAGGATGTGCTTGGTCATCCGGCCGACCGTCGACTTGCCGTTGGTGCCGGTGATCGCGATGATCGGCACGCGCGCCTTGCGGCCGCGCGGGAACAGCATCTCGATGATCGGCTTGGCCACGTCGCGGGGCGCGCCTTCCGAAGGATCGATGTGCATCCTCAGGCCCGGAGCGGCATTGACCTCGATCACTCCGCCGCCGGTCTCGCGGACGGACCGGCTGATGTCGGGGCAGACGAAATCGACTCCGCACACGTCGAGGCCGACGATGAGCGCCGCCCGGCGCGCGATCTCGGCATTGTCGGGATGGATCTCGTTGGTGCGGTCCACCGCCGTGCCGCCCGTGGAAAGGTTCGCCGTCGCGCGAAGCTGCACCACCTCGTCCGCCTCCGGAATGCTTTCCGGGGTGAGGCCGGACCGGGCGAGGAACTCCTCGACATGGGCGTCGATCCGGATCCGGGTCATGACGTTCTCATGGCCCTGGCCCCGGCGCGGGTCGCGGTTCACCTTGGCGACGAGCTGGTGGATGGTGCTGATGCCGTCGCCCGCCACCTGCGCCGGAATGCGCTCGGCGACCGCGACCATCTTGCCGTCGACGACCAGGATCCGGTGATCGTTGCCGGCGAAGAACTGCTCGACGATGACGTCGCGGCCCTTGGCCTGCGCCTGCGCCTCGCGGAAGCCGAAGCGCAATTGCGCCTCGTCCATGATCCCGATCGTCACTCCGCGGCCGTGATTGCCGTCCAGCGGCTTGGTCACCAGCGGGTAGCGAAGCCTTCTGGCTCCGCGCACGGCTTCGTCCTCGTCGCGGACCACGATCCCGCGCGGCACCGGGACGCCGCTCTCGTCGAGCAGCTTCTTCGTCATGTTCTTGTCGCTTGCGAGGTCGGTCGCGACGATCGACGTGCGGCCGGTGATCGAAGCGCGGATCTTCTGCTGGTGCTTGCCGTGGCCGAGCTGGATCAGGCTCTTCTCGTCGAGGCGCATCACCGGGATTCCCCGCCGCTCCGCTTCGTCGACGAGCGCCTTGGTGCTCGGCCCCAGCGAGGTCCGGCGCACCATGAGCCTGAGCGCATCCAGCCGCCGCTCGAGATCGAACCCGCCGTCCAGCGCATAGACGCGGTCGAGGCCGCCGATGCCCCGAAGCTCGTCCGGAAGGAGCGAATCGACCAGCTCGAGCGCGATCCGCCCGGCCATCAGTCCGACCTTCTCCTCATTATAGGCGTACATCACGTTGTATACGCCCGTCCGGTTCTTCACCGACCGCGTCTTGCCGCGGACCGCGCGCGAGCCGGCGAGGGTCTGGAGCTCAAGAGCGACATGCTCGGCGACATGGCCGAGCCAGGTGCCCTGGCGAAGCCTCTTCTCGAACCCGCCTCGAACCTTGAGCGAGCAGCCGTGGCGGCCGACGCCCGGAAGCATGGCGAGGAGGGCGTCGGTGAAGCCGGGGATTTTGTCGGTCGGCCACATCTCGAGCCGGCCCAGATCGACCTGGATCCGGATCATCGGCGTGTGGCTGTAATAATGGGGGCCGCGATAGACCCCGACCTCAATGACAGCGGCCGGCGCTCCCGGCTGGGTCAGCTGGTGAGTCCCGGGATCGCTCCTGGTGCCGAAGAACATTCCGGTTTGAGGGCCGTTTTCCTTGGTCTGCGCGTCGGCCACGGGCGCGGACTGGTTCGGAGGCGTCATGACCCCGGCTAAACCCCCGGAAACAATCCCGAGTTCCGGAACGAACATGCTGATCCACATTAATACGGGAGCGGAACGTTCGCTCTCATGCGTCCAGGCGAAGCGCCTTGCGGACGGCGCGGTAGGCGACCGACTTCGCCATGTTCCGGTGAGGGAAAGGCAAAGGCGCCGACGGCCTCAGCCCCGCGCGGCGGAGCAGCCGGTTGAAGCCGCGCGCATAGGATTCGTTATAGCTCCATTCGGAACGCCAGGTGACCGAAAGGGAGATGGAGGGCTCGGACCCGTTCTTCACCCAATGCGGCGCCTTGACCGGTACATAGATCGAATCGCCCGGAGTCAGCTCGAACGCCTCGCCCCGGGCGGCGAATTCGTCGCTCCAGGGGAGGTTGCGGTGGCCGCCCTGGTGGAAATCCTCGTGCCGTTCGCACGGCGCCAGCGTCTCGTCTCCCGCCGGGAAGACGGTCATCGTCTTGCGTCCCCGGATCTGCAGCAGGATGTTGTGCTCGGGATCGAAGTGGAAGGGCGTGACGGCATCAGGCGACGAGACGAAGATGAAGCCCTGCATCTTCAGCATGTCGCCAGTGATCCCCGCCACCAGCGGCCGCAGCGGCGCAAGCGCCTCGTGGAGGAGCGCCTCGTAGGCCGGGTCCTGCTCGATGAACTTCAGCACCATCCAGGATCGGCAATGCTCGATGGAGCGGATGGTCTCGGCGGCACTGAGGCCGTTGGCCGGAGTCGCCGCCGGATCGAGCCCGATCGGCAGGTCGCCGCGGTTATATTCGGAATCGACCGGCCGGATGCGCTGCGACAAGCCGACCAGGGCTTCGAGCGTGAGCAGCTCGTGGCCGCAAAGGCCGTGGCGGATCAGCCCCGGCCGCTGGGGATAAAGGCCGCCGAGCGCCGCCAGCGCCTCGTCGTCGAAGGATCGGATCACCTGGACCTCCCGAGAATGTGCTTGCCCGACGCCCAGCCGGCCTCGACCGCGCGCCATCCGGCGAAGGAAAGCCGGCGGCGCAGGCCGGCGAGCGGCACGCTGACCCGGACGATCGTCCGCCGCTCGCCCCAGAGGCTGTCGATCATCGGGTGGTTCTCGGCGGCGCAGCTGTCCATCCACTCGATGTCGCCGCGCGCGAGCAGATCGAGATTGTCGAGCTGCAGCAGGACGCCCGGAGAGAAGCGCGACCAGGCTTCGTCATAGGCTATCTTGAACGAGAAGCTCCCGGGCGGGGTGAGGAAGTTGACCAGCATCGCGATCGGCTTCCCGTTCAGGTCGAGGCGCCTGATCTGCAGGCGTCCGGTGGCGGCGGCTCCGGCCAGGGCCTGGCGGAAAAAAGCTTCCGTGGCCGGGCTCTCGGCGAGGGCCGAGCCGGCGCGGCCCTTCCAGCCGCGGCGCTCGAGGGCGAGGAAATCGTCGCACCAGGCGGCGAGTTCCTCCTCGGGCCCCCACTGACGGAAGGCCAGGGCGCCGAGCTCCGACAGGCGGTTGCCGAGCCGCTTCAGCTCCTTGCGCTTCTTCTTGCGGACTGTCGTTTCGAGATATTCCTCCGGGGACAGGGCGCTGGCGAGCGCCGCGCGGATGCGCCGCTTCACGATCGGCACCGCCCGGCCGAGCGCCGAAGCGGCCTCGACCAGACCGCGGTGGACCGCGCCCTGCTCGAGCAGGCCGTTGATGTGGAGGAAACCGGGGGCCCAGCCGGCCCGGTCGAGGTGGCCGAGCACGGCCCGCCAGAAATCCGTTTCACGGCCCTTGCGGATCAGCGGCGTGCCGAGGAAGTCGTTATGGTGGCGCCAGTTGCGGACGTGGGCGGCCGGCAGCCGCCCGTAATCGTTGCGGACGCACAGCGGCAGGACTCCGAGAAGCGCGCCGTCGCGTACCTCGATCAGCCGGATGTCGCGGTCCTCGGTGAGGTGCTGGAGACCGGCGGCCACGAACCACGGCTCCTGGAAGCAATTGGGCTCCGCGGCCGCGCCGGCCAAGGCCTGCCACTCCTCGATGAAAGATCCGTCGAGAGCGGCCGACGGCCTTTCGCTCACGGCAAGCGCCTCCGCCGGCCGGTCCGCCACCGGCATCGGCGCCGGCCGCGCCGGTTCGAAGGTCAATGGGCTCGGCTGCATCATGCGGCCGCAGTCCTACACGCGGCGGGTAAACATTTGGCATATATATACTTGAGAAAGCAGGTGCCAAATGTTACCCGAGTCGCGACAGGCCGGCGCGAGCGACGAGATCGAAATCGCTCCTGAGATGATCGCCGCCGGTGCGGACGTTCTCACTCGGGAGGTGACTGATCCGTATCTCAGTCCGGATCGGGCTCGCTGGGTGGTGGAGGATGTTCTGAGAGCTGCCTTGGCCCAAACGCCGGAATCACCCACATATTGATGAACCGGTGAAGCTCTCCGATGTCCGCTTGCAGCGTCTGTAGCTCTTTCAATTCGACGGGCTCGGCTGCGTGGAACCCGAAGCCATGGGGATCTGTGTTGAGCTTAGCCAGCATCACAGCTCCACTGCCCAGAATGTCGGTGTACCACTGGCCATGGACGAAATCGTTTCGCCTGCTGTTGATGCGGCTGAACTCCGACAGGATGAAATCGTAGTGGTCTTCAGCGTCGATATTCTCCGGGGCCTCCTGAAGTAGGACACGCAGCATTTCGATGCGGCCCCTTGGGCTTTTGACCGATCTCCAAACGTAGCGTGCTGTATGGGTGTCTTTCATGCCGAGCAGCACGGCCAGCACCTTGACCATGTTACTCTCAAGGTGGACGAACCCAGCCACGATTCCGGCGAGGCTGATTGCATATTCCGGATTATCGAGTGAATGTGCCCAAGCGCCGCGCGGCTTCGCTCGCTCAAGCGTCTCAAGGGCCTTGTCCTTGTCGTGGCGGCGCTTTTTGGGAGGTGTATTCATGGCGGCGGACGATCCTGACCGGGGGGAAACCTACTCCGACGAGGAGACTGCCGCCCGGCGCGAGGAGACGTTGCGCCGGATGCTCGCGACCCCTCCCAAGCCGCACAAGCCGCTGAACGAGAAGCGGCGCTGACAACCTGACGGCTCGCTTGCCGAGGCGCAAGCATCAGCGTATCCGGAATCCGCGCTCCTGAACGTGGTAGGGAGGGAGCGCCCGCCTTCGGGCGCGTGGATCACAGGCACCGACTCCGGTCGGGTGGCCTGCCGAATAAAATACCCGAAAGGGGAATAAGCAGGGCGCGGTTTCCCTGTGATCCACGCGCTACCAACCACCCGGCTACCGGGTGGGGCGGTAGCACAGGGGACGCACTTTGCCGCACCAACCCACACGCGCCGAAATGGCGCTCGTCGCTCTATCCTGGGCGATGCTCGCCGTCACGCTCCTGGTCGCCTTCAAGAACTGGTCTGGCGTCTCACGCTAGGCCGGTGCCCCGCTTTGGATGGCTTCCTTCAGCGGGGCGGGGGCCGGAGCAAACGAACACAGGGCTTCGGCCCCCATAGCCTTGCCGATCTGCATCCCCTCGCGTAGTCTCCGCTCGCCATCCGGGTCTCGTAAGCCTTGGTGGCGCGCATAGCGCTGAGCACGGTCCGTCCATGTCGGGCGGCCCGCGAAATACAACAGCCTCACGGCGAATACGTGGGGCGTGCTGCCACCGTGCTCGCACGTTACGAACCACCCGGCACCAGCCGGGCAAGGCTCGGAGGGTGAGTATGAGAATTGCCATGGTAGTGGCCGGCGCGCTGCTGGCTTGGCCAGGTTCCGGTTCGGCCGCAGAATGGGTCAAGGTGTCGGAGAGCACCACCGCCATCTGGTATGTCGACATGACCAGCATGCGGCAGAACGGTGACGTGCGAAGCGCCTGGTTGAAGGCGGATCACAGTCGCGATCGGAAGACCAAGGCAAGGGAAAGCCGCTGGCTGGAAAGATTCAACTGCTCTGCCTGGACCTCGCGCACGGCGTCCGTCACCTACTATGGGCCTGACGGAGACGTGCAGAGCAGCCGGGCTTTTCCGGAGTTCGAGAGTATCGGTTTCACGCCTATCGTGCCGGACACCGTCTGGAACGGGATAGCACGGTTTGTCTGTAGCTGATACCTTGGCTCCTGATCGGAGCATGACATGTTGAACGAAGCCGAACGCCGAGGCCGCGAAAGGCTCATCGAGCTGGATCGAGAATATGTGCGGTCGCCGCGATTTCCTTCTCTAGTACGGCTTGCGCTAGCCGAAGGGCTTCTTGACGGAGAGTTAGAAGCATTCGCTCAGCGTCTGTCGCGACTGGCATCCGGATCACGATCAGGCTCTTAGCCTGCTCCAGCGCCAGCCCATCTGAGTAGGTCAGCTCTATGCTGCCTTCAGTGATGATCGTCTCTACAAGTTGCATGTCCTTCCTCCACTTCTCCCCTCGCCCCCGGGGCCGAGCATTGCGCCTCTACCGAGAGCCGAGAGAGATCAATCGTAGTAGCGCTTGCGGCGCTCGCCGATCATCGGGACGTCGAAGCGGACCTTAGGCGTGGAGTTCACCAATCCGCCGATAGGTCAGGCGGCGTCCGTAGATGCCCTTCAGAGCTTCCCGGGCGCGGTCGGTGTCGTCGTAGCCGTTGGCGATGCGGTTGCAGTAGCGGAAGTCGAACTCGGCCAGATAGCGGTGCAGGTGCTTCTCTCCGCAATGCTGATAGACGCCCTTCATCCCGCGCTTGAAGATCGAGAAATAG
>DASVTN010000112.1:0-24884 GCA_036387555.1 Allosphingosinicella sp.
CTGTTCTGTTGAGCTGGAATCGTCACCCCGGACTTGATCCGGGGTCCACCTTCTTCACGTCGCTGCCGCGGAAAGAAAAAGGTGGATGCCGGATCAAGTCCGGCATGACGAGGTGGGCCGCTTCCGTGCGAACAGGACAGACACTAATAGTCGTAGACATGCTCGATCTCGCCGCCGCCGGCTCGGACAGCCCTCATGATCGGCCCAAGCCGGCGGACCTTGGTCGACAGTCCCAGGCGGCGCCAGCCCGGCCGCTCGTCGATCGGCATCGACAGGAGGACGGACGCGCCCGGCGGCGGCGGCGCCGCGGCGGGCGCGAGCATCGTCAGAAAGATGTCGTCATTGCCGGCGATCTCCACGGGATCGATTCCCGCGGTCGCGAGCTTGCCGAGGATTTCGGTGAGCTGCGCGTAGCGCGGCGCCTCGACGGCGATCAGCCCCTGCCGCGTCCGGCCGATCATGCGTACTCGCGGATCGATCGCGCCCGCGTCCGCATCCGCGGGCAGAAGCATCCGCAAGGTCCGCTGGTCGGGCCCCAATGTGGAGTTCGATGCCCAGCCGATGATTGCCGCGTAACCGGCCTTCGCCCCATATTCGAGGCTGAGGACGGCGCGGCGCTCCCCGTTCCGAAGATACTGGCTCGTCTCGCGGGTCCTCCAGAGGCCGCGGAACGCCTCGCCGAATCCGAAACCGTACCAGGGGGTCTCGTGCATGAAGGCGCCGTAGCGCTGCTGGACCTGCGCCGAATAGAAGTCGCCGGCGCTTCGCGAGCCGGCCGTCCATTCGAAGACCCGCCCGATCGTCTTCTCGTAGAGGCCCTTCAGTCCCAGCTCGATCGTGAAGCTGATCCCGATCGTGTAGATCATGACCTTCGCCTCGCCGGTGCCCTCGGAGGCGGAAGTGACCTTGTTGAGCGCGCAATAGCTGGACCAGAACCCCTTTATGTGCCGGAAATAGGGAAAGGCGCTCGGCGGCCGCCCGTCCAGGAAGCGGCCGTAGCTCTCGGCGGAATAGACGATGTGCCACTCCGGATAGGTCAGCCAGGTCCGCGCCTCCTTGCGGATGCCGGGGCCCGTCCTGAGCAGACGCTCGTAGGGCGCGTCCGGTCGGACCGTTTGCGAAGGGCCGCGGCAGGCGGTTTCGATATAGGCGATCGGGACGACGACCGTTGCGAGCACAAGAGCGCCGAGCCCGCTCGCGATCTTCCATCTCTTCTTCAAGCCGCGGCGGCCTCGTTCCGGCGGGCGAGGACATAGCCCGCGACGATGGCGACCCCGCCGATCAGCAGGTGGGGCAGGTTGGCGAAGAAGCGGGTCTGGAGCGGCAGGTCGAGCGCTCCGTAGAGGAATATCCCACCGTCGAGATAGCCGCTGCCGGTGAAGAAGCCGAACACTCCGTCAAGGAAATAGAGGGGGCCGAACAGCCGGAAGTAATTGACCGCCGCTCGGTGCGACAGCCAGGCCGCTATCCCGGCCCAGACGCCCGAGGCGAGGTGGAGGCTGTCGTCGTAAAGGTCGAGCTTGAACAGCCCGAAGAGATTGCCCTGCTCGTCCTCGAAGGTGGGCAGGTAGCCGACGGCGACGACCACAAGGAACATCACGAAATAAGCCCAGCCGAACGCCCTCACCCTGTCCATTTCCGGTTCCCCCTTTTGCTGCCCGCTGGCAGGCTAGCGGAGCCTGAGCGCGGCTGAAACCCTCTTGATCCTCCCCATGCGGAGCATGGGGAGGGGGACCACCCGAAGGGTGGTGGAGGGGTAATCGCCCCGGCCTCGGGGTATGGCGATATCCGACTGCTTGAGCGGCCTTTTACCCCCCACCATGCTTCGCATGGTCCCCCTCCCCATCGCTGCGCGATCTGGAGGATTACCCCCTCAGCCTCGCGCTCTGGACGATGCGTTCGAATTCGGGGAGGCCGGAGTCGAAATAATGCATCTTCGCGGCGTCGAAGAGAGCGAGATAGAAGCGGCCCTCGATGATCGCGCCTACCGCCCTGCCCCTGCGCTCGACCTCGTCGCCGCCGAGATGGGAATAGTCGAACTGGAAACCCGGACGGCCGAGGAAGTCGCGCGGCTGGAGCCCAGTCATCTCGAACCGGGTCGAGCCGGCGCGGATCCGGTAGAAGCTCTCGATCATGGACGCGATCTCGGTCGGGTTCATGTCGGCGCGGAAATTGGGGACCTTGCGGTCCGCCTTGCGCCTTTGCTGCACGATCCTCTTGTCGTGCTCGAGCCCGCCGATGAAGGTGAGCCCGTCGAGCAAGGGCCCGTTCAGCGTCCAATTCTCCTCGCGCTGGACGTCGTGAGGCCCGCGCGGCGCCTTGTTCCAGCGCACAGTCGGGGTGACCACCATCGAGTCTCGCGCGACCGACTCCGGGCCCGGAGTCACGAGGCTATAGTAGCGAAACCCCATCGGCCCGCCGAGTCCGCCGCCGGCGCATCCGGCGGTGAGCGGCAAAGCGGCGAGCGCGGTCAACAGATAGCCGGGGCGCATCGGTCGTCCTCCTCCTCTCACTGGCTGACCGAATGGCGGACCATCGCCGCATCGGGAGCTCTCGGCGCAAGCGCGAGATAGCGGTTGAGCGCCGCCTTGCCTTCGTCGCGGCGGCCTTCCTTCAGCAATTGATAGCCGTGCGCGCGCCAGGCTTCCGGCGGCGCGTCGGGATAGCGCACCGCCGCGGCGTAGCTCTGGCCGGCGAGCGCGCTGTCCCCCTTGCCGCCCTTGAGGCGCCAGACCTCGCCTTCGTAGTAGCGAAGCAGCCCGTTCCAGCCGTCCTGCGCGAGATTGCGCAGGATATAGAGGCTTGCTCCGGGATCGTTGAGCTTCACCTGATCGTCGAGGAGGGTCTTCCTGTGCTCGCCGAGCGCCTGGAGATAGCGGTCTCGGCCGCGCTCGGTGGTGCGGGCCGTCGTCATCTCCTTTGCCGAAGCGCGAAGGTCGACCATTCGGGTTTCGGGGGCCGGATGGGTTTCCAGCATCGAGTAGCGGCGGCGGTAACGCTTGCCGCGCATGGCCGCGCTCGCCCGGCTCTCCTCGATCAGCTGCTGCCAGGTCTCCGGCATGGCGGCGGGGTCGTAGCCGGCCTCGCTGATCTGCAGCACGCCGATCGCGTCCGCCTCCGCCTCCAGCTCCCGGCTGTAGGAGAGGAGCGAAAGGATGGTGCCGAACTGCGCGAGCTGGACGAGATCGCCGGCATAGAAGCCGCCGGCGGCGCCGCCGACGCCCGCTCCCATGGCCAGGAAGTTGAGCGCGGTCGTCTTGCGCTTCAGGTCGCGCCACAGCCGGATCTGGTGGCGGCGAAGGAAGTGGCCGGCCTCGTGCGCGATCACGCCCGAAAGCTGCGCCTCGTCGCGCATCCGGAGAAGGAGGCCCGTGAACACCACCATGAAGCCGGTGGGCGCCATGAAGGCGTTGAACTCCGGCACCCGGGCGACATAGACCCTCAGATCCCTCGCCGCCGGCCCGCCGACCCGCTCGGCGAGCCCGCCCAGATAGCGGGCGAGCTTCGGATCGCCCAGCAACAGGTTGGAGCCGGCGATTTCCTGCTCGACCCGTTCATATTGCTGCCACATGCCCAGCTCGTCCTTGGCCGTGGGACGGTGGCCGGGGCCGATGAGCGGCTTCATCGAGCGGGGAGATATGCGCGCTTCGGCGGCTCCCACGGCGCCGTAGCAGCAGGCGCAGCCGAAGCCGCCCAGCACCGAACGGCGGGTCAGGGCGACGCTCAACGCCGGGCCCGGACGAGGCGCCCGGCTTTCATCCGGCCGAGCAGGCGCTCCACCATCTGCGCCGCCCCTTCGGGCGTGCGGATGTCGCCGAAGCTCACCCCGGGCATCATGCTCTGCGTCTGGAGGACGTTGAACCAGGCCACCTCGCCGGTCCTCAGATCCACCAGCGAGGCGTAGGCCGACTGGCCCCCGCCGCCCTGGGGAGCGCAGAAACCGACGAAGCAGCCGGCGATCCCGAGCACCTGAAGCGCCACCCGGCCGCCCGAGGCGAAGCTGTCCTCGGCGTGGAGGAAGAGAGCATAATCCATTCCGGTGGCGCGGCCGAACTTCACCGCTTCCTCGCCGAGCGTCCAGTCGATGCCGCGGCGCCGCTTGGTCGGGAGCTCGGCGCCCAAATATTTGTGGAGCGCGATCGAATTGCCGACGGCGGCGTGGAGCCGCTCGAGATCCGCGACGGCCTGCTCGCTCACTCCGGGGATCCCGCCGCGGGTCTCCAGGATCCGGGTCCTGCCGCCCCGCCCCGCCTGCTGCTCGGCGAGAGCCTTGAGCAGATTGCCGCGCGCCTTCTCCGTCCAGTCGGCCCGCGGCTCGACCAGCCCGCCGGCGGTGACCGAGCCGACGGTCACGTCCGGACGCATCACGATGAGGCTGTAATCGCCCTGGGGCGGCTCGAACTCGACGTCGGCGATCTGCCGGGTCTGGACGCAGCCGGAGAGGGCGAGCGAGGCGGAAGCCAAGGCAATGAGCGGGCCGCGAAGCATGGACTTGCTCCTCGAACGAGGGCCGGACGGAAAAATCGCCATCCCGGAAGGACTTGCAAGCCAACGCTTAGGTTGCGCAGGCGTTCCGAACTCGCGCCGGGTGCCGCGGACGCTTCCTGCTCCCCGAGTCACGCGCTAAGGCGCGGCATGCTTACCCTTCATTACCACCCCTTCTCCTCCTTCTGCCAGAAGGTCCTCGTCGCGCTTTACGAGCGGGAGGTGCCTTTCCAGCGGGTCGTCGTCGATCCCAGCGATCCGGAGCAGAAAGCGGCGCTCGAACGGCTGTGGCCGATGGGCAAGTTCCCGGTGCTGCGCGACGAGGAGCGTGGGGTGACGGTGCCGGAATCCTCCCTGATCATCGCATATCTGGACCGGGTGCATGCCGGTCCGCCGCCGCTGGTTCCGGCCGACGCGGAAGCCGCTCTGGACGCGAACCTGTGGGACCGCTTCTTCGATCAATATGTCGAGGCGCCGCTTCAGAAGGCCGTGGGCGACCGGTTGCGGCCGGAGGGCGCCCGAGACCCCTATGGAGTGGCGGAAGCCGCGGCCCTGCTCGAGCGGGCCTACGATCTGCTGGAGGAGAAGCTGGGAGAAGCGCACCCGTGGGCGGCGGGCGCCGACTTCACCCTCGCCGATTGCAGCGCCGCCCCTGCCCTCTTTTATTCCGGGATTGTGGTTCCATTCGGCGGGCGGGGGCGGCTCGCCGGCTATTACGCCCGGCTTCGCGCCCGGCCCTCCTTCGCTCGGGCGGTGGACGAGGCCCGCCCTTTCCGGCGCTTCTTCCCGCTGCCCTGGCCGGATGGGTGGGATTGATCGTCATCCCGGCGGAAGCCGGAACCCCAGGGCGCGGATACGCGGCGCCTGGACTCGCTGAGGTCCCGGCTTCGCCGGGATGACGGGTTTTACGCCGCGACGTCCCAGACGTCGTCCCGCGCCGGATGGCTCGAAACGAACAGGCCCGCGCCGGTGCGGGCGGTCTCCGCCAGCGCGAGGGCGGTGCCGCAGAAGCCGCATTCGGCCGAGAGGCGGCCGACATACCAATGGGTACGGCCGCAACCGGGGCACCGATTGACCTCGCCCGAATGGTAGAGAATTTGGAACCCGCGCCGAGCCGGATCGTGGGGAAAGCTCCGGCCGCCTTCGATACTCGTCAACATCGTCTTCTCTTTCATCGCCTCACCGCAGCGACGGCTGCGATGAGCCGTTGTTTTCCATAGACGGATTGAACGCAAGATGAATGTTGCGAGTCCGACACAATCGAAACCAATTTGTGGTTCTGCGGTGACACAGTTGCAACCGGGGCTCGGTTTGCCCTCTTTTCGGTCGATGGCCCGGGACCGGGCTCCAACCGAACGGTTGACTCACCCGTCATCCCGGCGGAAGCCGGGACCTCGTCGAGACCCGCCGAGACTTTTCGTCCCGAGGTCCCGGCTTTCGCCGGGGATGACGGAGGTTCGATGATCTATTTCGAGGATCTGGAGATCGGGCGGGAGACCGAGTTCGGCCGCTACGAGGTCACTCGGGAGGAAGTGCTCGACTTCGCCCGCAAATACGACCCGCAGCCCTTCCATCTTTCCGACGAGGCCGCGGCCAAGACCCATTTCGGGCGGATCGCGGCGAGCGGCTGGCACACCTGCGCGATGACCATGGCCGTCATCGCCCGCTACGTGGTCCAGGACGAGCAGGCGGGACTGGGCTCTCCCGGCGTCGACGAGCTTCGCTGGCTGAAGCCGGTCTATCCCGGCGATACCCTCATCGTGCGAAGCACGATCGTCGAGAAGACACCGTCGCGAAGCAAGCCGGACCTCGGCTCCTTCCGCTCGGCGACCATCGTCAGCAACCAGGACGGAATCCCGGTGCTGACCTTCACTTCGATCGTCCTCATCCGGCGTCGGCCCGCAGGCTGACCCGGCTTCCGTCTCCAGGCGAAAGCCGGAGCCTCGGCGAGCCACGAATTGAAGCGGTCCAATCCGTCATGCCGGACCTGATCCGGCATCCACCTTCTTCGTTCAGGCGCGAGCCAAGGAAGGTGGACCCCGGATCAAGTCCGGGGTCACGACCCACTTCATCAGGACCGACTCTAGTTCCGGCGGTCCCGGCGGTTCTCCCGCTTCAGGCCGCGGGCATCCTGCCGGCCCTCACGACGATACTGACGCCGGTCCTGCCGCCGGTCCTGACGGAATTGCTCGCGGGTGACGGTGCCGTTGCGGAGCGCCTCCCGGTCGTCGCGGCGTTCGGTCCGGAACTCGGTGCGGTCACCGCGGCGGTCCTGCCGGTAGTCGCGGTAATTCTCCCGCATTTCGCGCCGGTCCTCGCGCCATTCGCCGCGGTCCTGGCGCCATTCGCGCCGGTCGTTGCGGTCCCAGCCGTCCCAGCGCTCCCAGCGCCGGTCGTTCCAGTTGCGGTTGCCGTAGCGCCCGCGGCGGCTTTCCCAGTAGCGGCGGTGGTCGTCGTTCCAGCGGTGCGGACGGCGGTAGCTGTCGTAGACGTAGATGCCGTAGCCCGGATAATAATAATTGCCGTACCAGCCGTACCAGGGGTCGCCATAGCCTCCGCGGCTGCCGTGGCCGTAATAGCAATCGTCGTAATAAGGATCGCAATAACCGCCGCTTCCATAGCCGACGGAGACACCGCCATAGCCGTAATGGTCATAGCTTGTGCAGGCGGAAAGGCCGAGGCCGGCGGCGAGGACGATGGCTGCGGTGCGAAGGCGAACAAGGGACATGAGCGACTCTCCCGAAAAGCGCGCTTGACGGCCGAAAAGAACGCCCGAGGGCGTGAACCGCCAGTGAATTCGTTAACCTCTTGGAAAGGCGGAAGTTCCGGGACGGCCCGACTCCCAGTGCTCCGGATCGGGAGGCGGATCAGTCCCCCTCGAACTCCACCAGGGCATCAACCTCGATCCCCGCCTCCCGCAGCTTCGCAGCGCCGCCGAGGTCAGGCAGGTCGACGATGAAGGCCGCCGCCGTCACGCAAGCTCCCGCGCGCCGGATGAGGCGGGCGGCGGCGAGCGCGGTGCCGCCGGTGGCGATCAGGTCGTCCGCGAGCAGGACCCGGGCTCCGGGCGCGCAGGCGTCGACATGAATCGCCAGACGGTCGGTGCCGTATTCCAGCGCATAATCCTCCGCGATCGTCGCGCCCGGGAGCTTGCCCTGCTTCCGGATCAGGAGAAGCCCGGCCCGCAGCCGCAGGGCGAGCGCCGCCGCGACGACGAAGCCCCTCGCCTCGATCCCGGCCACGAGGTCGGGCGGCTCGGGAAACCGAGCGGCGAGCCGCTCGATCGAGGCCGCGAAGCCTTCCGCGTCGAGCAGCAAGGTGGTGACGTCGCGAAACTGAATGCCGGGCTTCGGGAAATCCGGAATGGTGCGGATCAGCGCCTTGAGGTCGTCGTTGGAATCTGTCGACATTCCATCCCCGTCATGCCGGACTTGATCCGGCATCCATGAACACCGTCGTTCGAGATGTCCGCGACCCGTGTTCATGGGTCCCGGCTTTCGCCGGGACGACGGCCACGCCCACGCCTAGCCCGCAATCCCGGCGTCGCGCTTCGCCTCGTCGCTCTTCGCCATGTTCCCGGGATCGAGCGGCCCGGTTTCCCGAACCCGGCGGCTGGCGCCGCCGTGCCAGATGTTCTGGTAGGCCAGATAGGCGAGGATGGTGGCGAAGATGAGGAACAGCAGGGTCGCCAAGCCGGCCGCCCGGCGGTTCTCGAGCTTGGGCTCCGCGGTCCAGGCGAGGAAGGCGCTGACGTCCTTCGCCATCTGGTCGGCGCTCGGGTTCGTCCCATCCGCGTAGCTCACCTGCCCGTCGCGAAGCGGCGGCGGCATGGCGATGTTGAGGTTGGGGAAATAGGGATTGAAATAAAGCCCCTGCCCCGGCTGCACCTCGGCCGGAAGCGGCTTGCCGTGCTCGTTCTTGTAGTTCTTCGGGTCGCGATAGCCGGTGAGAAGCGAGGCGATATAGGCCGGCCCGCCGTGACGCGCCTTGGTGATCAGCGAAAGGTCGGGCGGAAGCGCATTGTTGTTGGCGGCGCGGGCAGCGACTTCGTTCGGATAGGGGTTGGGGAAATTATCCGCCGGAACCGCCTTCCGAGTGCTCGCCTCGCCGGTCTTCGGATCGACCGCCGGCACCTCGATCTGCCACTTGTCGGCGACCGCTTTCACTTCCTCTTCGACGTAGCCGAGGTCCGCGAGGTTGCGGAAAGCCACGAAGTTCAGACCGTGGCAGGACGCGCAAACCTCCTTGTAGACCTGAAATCCGCGCTGAAGCTGGGGCCGGTCATATTTGCCGAACGGGCCGTCGAACGAAAAGCCGATGTCGCGCGCCTCGAGGTGGAAGGCGTGCTCGACGCTCTCCTCATGCTCTTCGGTGACATAGGCGTAGACGCCCCAGCCGAGCGACCAGCTGGCGACCGCGACGAAGCCGAGGCCGATTAGAATGCCGAGCAGGCGAACCATGTGTCGTCTTTCCCTTATTCAGCCGCGGTGGCCGGCCGGGCGCCGGAAAGGTCGATCGGCGCGGACTCCCGTTCCTCACCGTGGAGCACCGATTCCGAGATCGAGTTGGGCAGCGGCAAAGTCCGTTCGGTCCAGCTCAGGATGGGGAGGATGATCAGGAAGTGCGCGAAATAATAGATCGTCGCGACCTGGCTGATCATCACATAGGGCTCTTCCGCCGGAAGGCCGCCGCACCAGCCGAGGATGAGCAGGTCGAACATCAGGATCCAGAAGAACTGCCTGAAGCGCGGCCGGTAATTGCCCGAGCGGACCGGCGAGGGATCGAGCCAGGGCAGGAAGAAGAGCAGCAGGATCGCCCCGAACATCGCCAGCACGCCCCACAGCTTCGCCGGCAGCAGGAAATCCACCGTGAAGGCGCGCAGGATCGCGTAGAAGGGCCAGAAATACCATTCCGGAACGATGTGGGCGGGCGTCGAGAGCGGGTTGGCGGGGATGTAATTGTCGGCATGGCCCAGGTAATTGGGCGCGAAGAAGGTCACCGCCGCGAGCAGGATGAGGAAAACCCCGAGCCCGAAGCCGTCCTTGGCCGTGTAGAAGGGGTGGAAGGGCAAGGTGTCCTGCGGACCCTTGACGTCGACCCCGGTGGGGTTGCCCGAGCCCGGGATGTGGAGCGCCCAGATGTGGAGGATGATCACCCCGGCGATCACGAACGGCAGCAGGTAGTGAAGCGAGAAGAAGCGGTTCAAGGTCGCCTGGTCGGGGGCGAAGCCGCCCAGCAGCCAGGTCTGGACAGGCTCGCCGACCACCGGGATCGCTCCGAACAGGCCGGTGATGACCTTGGCGCCCCAGAAGCTCATCTGACCCCAGGGAAGGACGTAGCCCATGAAGGCGGTCGCCATCATCAGGAGGAGGATGACGAGCCCGAGCATCCACACCAGCTCGCGCGGCGCCTTGTAGGAGCCGTAATAGAGGCCGCGGAAGATGTGGATGTAGGTGACGATGAAGAAGAAGCTCGCGCCGTTGGCGTGGAGATAGCGCAGCAGCCAGCCCTGGTTGACGTCGCGCATGATGTGCTCGACCGACCGGAAGGCCTGGGGATCGGACGGCACGTAGTGCATCGCCAGGATGATCCCGGTGACGATCTGGATGACCAGCGCGATCCCCGCCAGCACCCCGAAGTTCCAGAAATAATTGAGGTTGCGCGGCACCGGATAGCCGCCGCCGACGGCGCCGTAGACGAGGCGCGGAAGCGGCAGGCGCTGGTCGATCCAGCGCATGAAGCCGCTCTTGGGACGATATTCCTCAGCCCAGGGGAAGCTCATCTTATGCCTCCTCGCCGACGGTCACGAGCGTGTCTGACGTGAAGACATAGGGCGGCACCTCGAGATTCTTCGGCGCCGGTCCCCTGCGGATCCGGCCGGCCGCATCGTAATGGGAACCGTGGCAAGGGCAGAAATAGCCGCCGTAGGCGCCCTTGTTCTCCCCTTCGGCCGCGCCCAGCGGGACGCAGCCGAGATGGGTGCACACGCCCATGGTGATCAGCCATTGCGGCTTGCCTTCGGCGGTTCGGTCGGCGAGCGACTGGGGATCGCGAAGATCGCCCGGCATCTGCATTCCGGCCGCGATTTCGGGCTTGGTCAGGTGCCGGATGAAGAGCGGCTGCTTGCGGAAGATGGTCTTGATCGCCTGGCCCGGCTGGATCGCCGAGACGTCGATCTCGATGGCCGCGAGCGCCAGCACGTCGGCCGACGGGTTCATCTGGTTGACGAGGGGATAGAGGGTGGTGGCGGCTCCGACTCCGGCCACGCTCACCGCCGCGATGTTGATGAAGTCCCGCCGGCGCAGGCCGCCGTCGGACGGAGAGTCCGGGCCCGCCGCCAGCGTCCCGTCGCTGTGTTCAACCGTCGCCATAATGTCCTTCAGCGCTTCGAACAGGGATGCACGGGGAGGAATAGCCCGGGCAGCGCCGCAGGCAAGGGAGCAAACGAAGCCTCCCCTGAGCGGCTTGGCGCGCCTGATAGACGCGGGAGCGCCGGTTTGCCAACCGTCATTTTCAAGGTGCGGCGGCGGCGGGGGCCGGTCCGAACGGCGTTGACCTGTCGCAGGAGCGGAGTCATGCCCGCGGACGTGCATTTTTCCTGAAGGTCAGCGCCGTGGAGTCGCCCCTCGCTTTGCCTCCGCTGAAGCGGATCGGATATTGGATGGCCCGCAAGGTCCACGGAAATGCGAGGAGCGCCCAGGGCTACCTGCTCACCAAAAGCCATTATCTGGACGAGAAGCAGGAATGGAGCGTCGGACAGGGCTATCTGGGAATGCTCGGGCTGCCAGTCTTCCGATCGTCTTCGTCTATGTGCAGACGGTTCATTTCCACACGGGATACTGGCGAGGCCGCGACCATGTCGTCGGCCACTGGTCCGATCTTCCGATCGACCTCAAGATACTGATCCCCCTCATGTTCGCCGCGCACCTCATCGGCTTGGCGTCGGCCGCCCGGACCATCCTCCTCTGGAAGGGCGTCGGCACGAGGGACGAGATCGGCGAGTAGCTCCGCGGCGGCCGGCATCTTGCACTCGTCCGGATTCCGGCTGCCGGCATCCGGCGGCCCGGCGGCTTGGTCCAAGAGAAGGCGCAGGCAAGATGTAGAAAAGGGGAATGCCCCTGTTAGTGAAGCAGGCGCAGGGCCGTTGGGGCCGGGCCGCCGATTTGCGCAGCACCGACGTCGCTCCGACCCTCCAAATCCAGCCAGAGCAACGGTCCGGCAGGTGCTGTGCGATCACTCGACCCTCGACATCGTGGGGCATTCGAGTAGGTGAAGGCGCCGAAATGACCAATAGCCAGGGCGAACAGTCACCGGCCGGCGAGGAGCCGGACAAGCCCGTCAGGCGGTACGACAAGGGCGAGCGCCGCTTCAAGCATGTCGGGCGTGAAGCCTATGCGGAAATCGAGTTCGTCCACGGTAGACCCGACATGGCTGTCGGCAAGTGTCCGAACACCCTGAGTGTGGACGATTGCGAGGCGATGCTCGAAGATGCGGTAGCCGGTCCCAACGGCGATCGCGACATCGACTATCCGAAGAAATTGTACACTGTTCATGACGGCGTCATCTACGAGGCGCAAACCACCACTGCCGGTCAATCCTATCATGGCTATCCGTATCGGGGCCGGCTCTCACGCAAGCTTCTTAAGGAGCTTGCGAGCATAGCACGCAAAAAGAAGTGCGAGACTGAGTTCAACGCTTGGGTTAAACGTCACATTCAATGAGGGGCGTGGGATGACGATCGAGGCGCAATCGTTGCGCTTTCTTCTAAGTGACCCGCCGGGGGCGGGCTGGGCGACCACGCGCGCCCTTCAGATTCTCATTGACGATGAGCCCGTATGGCCGATGGCCGGAATTCCCGATGCGGCGCTGGAGATCCAGATCGATGATCTGCTCGCTTATCTGGCGGAGCACTGGAAGCCGCTACTGTTGCGGCAGACCTATCCTACGTCGCTAAATCCATATCGTCCCTCTCAGCTTAGAGCGGACGCCATCAAGCGATGGAACGAGGTGCCTTCCGAGATCGCGGAGCGAGAAGAGGAATTCGTCATTGGGTTCGAGGAAGCCCATGACCTATCGAAGGCCTTCGCGGGGCTGTTCGATTTGCCTTCCTTCTGGATCCTGCGCTCGTCAGAATCCTACCAAGTCGAGACGCAGTCTCGATTATGGTTGTTGCCTTACGAGCAGGTCGTCCATGCTTTGACGGAGATTGGGGATCGAGTAGCTGAGCTGCTCTCCAAAGCAGGAAACAAATGGGCGCCGCTACTCGACGGCTGGAGGAGGCGGACCGAGGGAGACGGCGTGAGGCTGCTTGCCTGGGCCACAGGTATCGATCCGGAAGAGTCCCGCACCCTGATTCGTGAGGGCGTACTGGAGGAGCCTGCCACCTTTGCTGAAGCCGCAAACGATAACGACGAGCTGCGCATCGCCGCACGCATGGCAGGGGCTCTACCGATAGAGCAGATACGCGAGATCATCGAGCTTGCTCGCAGCTATCCCAGGACCGAGGCCGCAATGCTCGACAACCTCGCGCGCGCCTGCTCTGGTGAGATCCGCGAACGCTGGATTGCACGCCCCCCCTACGTTCAGGGCGAGGTTGCAGCACGCTTCGTCCGGGATTGGCTACAAATCGACCCCGAGGTTGCCTGTGATGTGCTGACCGTCCTCGGCCAATTGGAAATCCATGTCCGAGCAGCCGATGTTGAGCCCGAAACGCTGGACGGCCTTGCGATCTGGGGCTCGCGGCACGGTCCCGGCGTGTTCCTAAACCTGGCAAGCCAGCGCGTAAGCGAAGTCGAACCACAATGCCCTGGCGACGATCCTGCACTCCGCGTCACCCTTGCTCATGAGCTTTGTCATCTGCTGCTTGACGGCGGACACGCCGTTACGGCGGTCGATGTGCTCAAAAGCCGGATGCCGGTAGCGATCGAACAGCGGGCGAAGTCGTTCGCCGGCGAACTATTACTTCCCTCTCGTACTGCTGCACGCTGGTGGCAGGATATGGGAGGACCCATCAACCGTGAGGGCCTCCGCGGCGTATTGCTCGAACTCGAAAGCACATTTCGCGTTCCGCGCGCCGTTTCAACGTGGAAGCTGGATCATGGACTCCAGTCATTGGGCCGGAACCTATCCAATCGTTTGGCCACTCTCTCGCGCTATCGCTGATCCATGCTTCGAAATCGCTGCTTCGAACCAACTGGCGAGTGTCTGAAAGTTCGCTGACCACTTCTCGGCCACGGGCCAGCATAGTTAGCGGCGCGCGGGGCACACTGGAGCCAATACCGTCCCCTTTTTTTCTTGATGCGACAGTAGGCACTCGTTGACGCGGCTCGCGTGGAGAGTCCGGCCGTGCCAGCGGTGCACGCCCCATCCCTACATTGCTTCGTCGCTCCGGTCCTCGCAATGGAGGCAATGCGCCTTGCCCTCCATCAGCCCGACCAGGCCGGCAATGTCGGCACCATCCTTCGCCTCGCCGCCTGTCTCGGCGTGGCCGCCGATATAATCGAGCCTTGCGGCTTTCCCTTCTCCGACCGGGCGCTGAAGCGGGCGGGGATGGATTATGTGGAGATGGCTGCGGTGAGACGGCATTCGGGGTGGGAGGGGTTCGAGGCGGGGCTGACGGGGCGGCTGGTTCTGTTCACCACTGTCGCGGACGCCCTCCCCCTTCCCCACGCCCGCTTCCAGATTGACGACACGCTGCTCTTCGGCTCCGAGAGCCGCGGCGCGCCCGCCGCAGTGCACGCGCGGGCGGAGCTCAGGGTGCGGATCCCGCAGGCGACGGGGACCCGCTCGCTCAACCTCGCCGTGGCGGCGGGGATCGGGCTCGCGGAGGCGCTTCGGCAGACGGGGTCGTGGCCTTCGGCCTAGGTGGCGTTCTCGAACCGCAGATTTGCGGTACGAAAGGATCTGGCGGCCGTTGCAGGGTCATCCCGGCGCACGCCGGGATCCCTGAACACCGGTACGCGCGATTGAGGCGAGGCCTCAGCCTTCAGTTTTCCGCCTTTCGCGTTCATGGATCCCGGCCTTCGCCGGGATGACGTCCTTCGAGGACCGACGGGACAGTGCCAATCCGTTGCCGTGCCGCCCGGCGGCGACTACCCTCGCCTTCGGATCGCCGAAGGACGTGCTCGCCATGATCGACATCCTGCTGGGCCTGGCGCTTCTGATCCCGCCGCCCCTGCCGCCGCCCCCGGCCGACCGGCTGGAGGCCGCGGCCGAGCTTCGACGGCTCGCCCCTTTCTCGGAGCGGTTCCGGGAGAATGCCCTCGACCGGGCGATCTGGCGGACGGCGAGCGAGGCCCTGAGCCCGCCGGGCGCCGCGAAGAGCTACGCCGAGTTCATCTCCGAGGCCAAGGACCGGCTCGCCCCCAGGCTCGCTGGAAGCCGCGCCGACGTGGACGCCCGGGCCGGCCTCTGCCTCGACGAGCACCTCGGCCATCTCTTCGAGCTGGCGGACCTGCGGGAGATGGCCCGGATCCTCCCGACCAGGGGAGGACAGGCCTTGTGGGAGCATGCGATGCGGGAGCCGGCGCAAAATTGCTACGACGAGAGCGTGCGCCAACTCCTCGTCGGGGTCACTCCATCCCTCTCCTGGCTGGCCGCGAAGGGACTGCTCGCGCGCTTGCCGAGGCACGACCCGTCGAAGGGAATCCCCGAGTCGCTGGCAGGCGAGCTCGAAGCGCTCTGCGGCAAGCGGACCCGCGGCGCCTTCGAGGTTCGCGAGGGGGTGCTTGGGATCGGCTCGCAATGGGCCGACCGCGAAGGTCGCCGCCGCGGCGGCGTGGACGCCTTCTTCTGCCTGGTCGGAGCTGCGCGCGTGTCGGGCTTCGACCCCGTCGTCTTCCGGCCTTGAGGGGGGCGCGGCGCCATTTGCAGCGTCATCCCGGCGAAGGCCGGGATCCACGAACACCGATGCCCGCAATCGCGGCCCCGGCCTCGCTCTTCCTTCCAGCTTTCCTGTTCATGGATCCCGGCCCTCGCCGGACGGTCCCGACGGTGCGGCGATCGCCCGCTTCGAGCGTTGGGGCGGGATGAGCGACGAGATCGGCGATCTGCACCAGCGGATGGAGGAAGCCGCGGCGGCGATGGACTTCGAGGAGGCGAGGCGCCTTCGCGACCGGATCGCCCTGATTCGCGGCGGCGCCAGCCGGGAGGCGGCGGAGAGCGTGGATTCTTCCGGGCTGGTTCGGCAACAGCCGGGACGGATGGGGCTCGGCACCAGCCAGCAGCGGGTCACGCCTCCGCAAGGCTGGACTCGCCCCGCCAAACCCGATCCGATGACCCGCGGGCGCTCTCGCCGCCGGGGCCGGCCCCAGGATCGGTGACCATTGCGGATTGCGGTTCGACCGGCTTTGCCGGTTGTTCCAGGGTCATGCCCGCGAAGGCCGGGATCCATGAACACCGATGCCGGCGGAAGAGGCGGGGCCTCGTCGCCCTTGTCTCCACCTTTCCGCGTTCATGGATCCCGGCCTCCGCCCGGATGACGGTGGGGCGGCGGGGACGACGGGTTCGGGGGCGGCTTCGAAGGCCGCCCCCGCTCGTTCCTATTTCTCCAGCAGCGCCTTGAGCCGGTCGAGATCCTGCCTCGCCTGCACTCCAGGCTCCCTCTGGAACAGCTTTGCGACGATCCGCCCGACGGCGCCCGCGGGCGGATCGTAGGAGATGGTCGCCCGGACATTGGTGCCGCGCCCGTCCGAAGTCTCGATGAACTCGACCCGGCCGCGATTGGGCACCGTGGCGCCCTCCTCGGACTTCCAGGCGATCAGGCGCCCGGGGATGTCCTCGGTGACGAGGCTGTTGAACTCGACGCTGGTTCCGGCCGGAGCCTTGATCTTCCAGTGCGAGCGCACCTCGCTGATCCTGGTCACCGATTCGATATTGTCCATGAACTGCGGAAGGTTGGTGAAGTCGCGCCAGAAATCATAGATCTGGTGCGGCGGCCGGTTGATGATCACCGATTCCTCGACGGTGGTGCTCTGGCTGCTGCTGCCGGAGCTGCTGGAGCTGGAGCCGCGCCCCGAGAACATGAACGGCACCGCGGCGCCGACGATCGCTCCGGCGAGCGCCGCTCCGGCCACCACGGCCGCGCTCGGGCGGCTCTCGACGATTTCGATCTGGCGATGAGTGGAGACCGGGCCGGCCCGCCATTCGTCCGATCCGTAGCCGCCGCCGCTCGTCGTCGTCGTCGCACCGGCGCCCTGGGGAAGGGAAGTCGTGTCGTGAGTCATCGCTGATACTCCTTACTGGCCGAATCGGTTGGGGGACGACCGATCCCCGGCCGTCTTCGAACCGCCAAACGGAGCAGGAATCGCTGCGTTCCCCGGCCTCTCCCCATTTGCGCCGGACGGTTTGCACGGTTCGCCGCGTGGAGGGCGGACCCTCTGCCCGCTTGCAAGCCGCGCCGTCCGGAGGCATCCGGGCGGCCATGATCGAGCTCGACGAGGAACAGCAGCGCGCCCGCACCTGGTTCGAGAGCCTGCGCGACCGGATCTGCGCCGAGTTCGAGGAGATCGAGCGCGAGGCGGGCAGCGGCGCCGCCTTCCAATACACGCCCTGGGACCGCCGCGACCCCGACGGCTCGCCCGGCGGCGGCGGCGTCCGCGGGCTGATGAAGGGCGAGGTGTTCGAGAAGGTCGGGGTCAACGTCTCCACCGTCGCCGGGCGGTTCAGCGAGGATTTCGCCGCCACCATCCACGGCGCCGGCGAGGATCCGCGCTTCTTCGCCACGGGGATCAGCCTCGTCGCCCACATGGCAAACCCGCACGTGCCCGCGGTCCACATGAACACCCGCTTCCTCGTGACGACGAAGCGCTGGTTCGGCGGCGGCGCCGACCTCAATCCGCCCCTCCCCTACGAGGAGGACACGGCGGACTTCCACGCGCGGCTGCGCGCCGCCTGCGCCGCGCACGACCAGACCTTCTACGACCGCTTCTCCAAATGGGCGGACGATTATTTCTACATCCCGCACCGCGGCGTGCACCGGGGCGTGGGCGGGATATTCTACGACCATCTCGAAGATGCGTTCGAGCCGCATTTCGCCTTCACCCGCGAGGTCGGCGAAGCCTTTCTCGATATCTTCCCGAGGCTGGTCCGCCGCCGGATGGCGCAGCCCTTCGGCGCCGCGGAAAAGGCGCGGCAGCTCGAATGGCGCGGCCGCTACGCCGAGTTCAACCTCATCTACGACAGGGGCACCCTGTTCGGCCTGAGGACCGGCGGCAATGTGGACGCGATCCTGATGAGCCTGCCTCCGCTCGCCACCTGGAGCTGAAGGCGCGGGCGCCCGGCTGACCGGCGGCGGACCCAAGCCAATCATCAGCCGTTATCCCCGCCCGGCGGCAGAATGCCGTTGAAGATTGCACGGAGGAATGAATGCGCACGATTGCACTGGCCGGCCTGGCGCTGGCGCTTTCCGCCTGCGGCGGCGGCGAAGGCGGCACCGCGGCGAACGACGCCAACATGGTCGCCACCGACGACATGATGATGGGCGACAACATGCTTCTGGACGCGAACACGTCCATGAACGGGTCGGCGGGCGGCGTTGGCGCCAACGGCGCCATGGACGGCAATACCCAGAACATGATGATGAAGGACGCGACGACCAACGACGCCGACACCAACCTCGCGAACGGCCTCTAGCCGCTGCGGCGAAACGCGATAGCGCCCGCCTTTTCGAAAAAGGCGGGCGCTGCTTGCGCCGGGACTTCCGGCACGGGGCGCTCCGTCTCTTACGGAGCGCCCCGCTTCATTGTCGGACCTATGCGGTCGCCCGCGCCCGCGACGCGCTGTGGCCGCCGCTGCGGTACAGGATCTCGCGCGCCGTTTCGGCGTCGATCCCGGCGTCGCTCGTATCCACGGAGACGAAGACCCCGCCGGAGTTGATCCGCTCCTCGTAGTAACGCGCGTCGTCGTCGCCGACCCCGTGCTTGGAGAGATAGCCGCTAAGGCCGCCGCTCGCCGCTCCGAGCGCGGCGCCGATCGCAGCCCCTTCCGGAACGGCCGAAGCCGCGATCGCGCCCGCGGCCGCGAGCGGACCCACTCCCGGGATCGCGAGGGCCGCCACGCCGAGCGCCGCTCCGACGGCGCCGCCGCCAAGCAGGCCCTTGACGAGGCCGCTCTTGTTTCCGCCGTCGTCGTCGGTGGTATCGCCGCTTCCGTCGGACGTCCTGTTCTTCCCGTCCTGCTGGTGGACGAGGGACAAGGCGCTGTCGCGGACTCCGGCGCTGCGCAGCTCGGTGACGGCGCGCTCGGCTTCGGAATGGCTGTCGAAGACGGCGGATACGAGGGACTGGTTCATGGACTGACTCTCCTGGGTACAAAGCGGGGGGCTCTCGACCCCCCGGCCTCCCAACCGGACAGCGGCGCCGCCGTTCCTCGGCTCGTCCCGCCGCGGCTCGGTTGGGCGCGCCGGTTCAGCCCCCGGCCAGCGCCTCGACGATCGCCCGGAGCGCCTGCGGATCGCTCACCATCTCATTGTGCCGGCAGCCGAGCTCGACCCGAAGGTCCGCTTCCCAATCCTCGCCCGCGGCGCTGGCGGGAGCGACGATGCCGTCGAGCGGCGACCACATGGCGATGGTGCGCGCCGGCGGCTTCTCGTCCGGAGCGATCGGCACCGGCGGATGATCGACATCATGGTCGTTGATCGCCTCGTAGAGCTTCCAGGCGTTGTTCGATCGAAGGCTCTGCGAGAAAGGCGTGCCGAGGGTGACCACGGTCGACACCTTGCCCGCCCGCCGCTTCGCGAGCTCGCGCGCATAAAGCCCGCCCAGGCTCCACCCGACCAGCGCGACCGGCCCGCGGGTCTCCGCCGCGATGATGTCGATCCGCCTCAACAGCCGCTCGAACTTGTCGCGCCGCGCGCCGAGGTTGAGCCCCTGCCTCCAGCCGTAGGGCTGGAAGCCGCAGGCGCGCAGAGTGCGCCTCAGCTGCGTGGTGGGTACGTCGTTGGCGAGGAAGGCGGGGATCACCAGCACGCCCCGCCCCCGCCCGACATCCTCCCGCACCCGGGCCGCGCCGAGCTGCGCCGCCATCAGCCGCGCCGCCGCCGGCCCCTCCATCAAGAGCTCGCCCCAGCCGGGCCTGCGCTTGTCGCCGGGCGACTTCAACGGCCGGCCGCCTTCGCCGCCGCGCGGACCGCGGAGGCGACCGTCTCCAGCCCCGAATGGTGGACCATATGGCCCGAACCCTCGACGATCAGGAGCTCGCTTCCCGCCACCTCGCGGGCGAGGCGCCCGGACTGGTCGGGCGTGCTCACCACCTTGTCGCCGTCGCCGGCGACGATGGTGACCGGAAGGTCCAGCCCGCCCAGCCGAGGAGCAAGAGCCGCGGCGGAGGGCACCATCAGCGCCGCGTCGGCCGCCGAAGCCCGGATCTGCGAGGGGCGAAGGGTCATCTCGAACGGGAAATCCCGTCTCCACCCTTCCGAAACCGTCGCCGGAGCGAATATCTGCTTTTCCATCGAAGGCTTCATCGCCGCGCCGAGGAAGGGAGAGACGGTGTAGCGGATCGCGTCCCCCACCACCGGGATGGCCGGCGGCGAGGCGAAGACGGCGTCCGCCCTCACCGAGGGATAATAATAGCCGCCGAGCAGGACGAGCGAGCGCACCGCCTCCGGGTGGTTCAGGGCGAGCTCCGCCGCCACCATCGTCCCGAAGCTGTGGCCGACGACCGTCGCTTTCCCGTCTCCCCTGGCCGCGAGCGCCGCCGCGACCAGCCGGGCCTGCGCCGCCGGAGTCCAGATCACGTTCCTGGGCCGGGCGCTGTGGCCGAAGCCGGGACGGTCGAAGGCGACGACCCGGTGGTCCTTTGCCAGTTCGTCGAACAGGCCGGAGGCGAGCCAGTCCTCGATCATCGTCGCGTTGCCGTGGAGCAGGACGACCAGCGGCCCGGCGCCGCGCTCGAGATAATGGAGCCGGACGCCATCCACCTCGATGAAGC
Organism: Allosphingosinicella sp.; assembly: GCA_036387555.1. Classification (GTDB taxonomy): domain Bacteria; phylum Pseudomonadota; class Alphaproteobacteria; order Sphingomonadales; family Sphingomonadaceae; genus Allosphingosinicella. The sequence goes on from DASVTN010000112.1 coordinate 20,416, forward strand.
TGCCGACGGGCGGATTGGCTTCCTCGGCGCGCCGGGCCCGAACCGCGTTGAACGCCGCCGCGCCCACCGCCGCCGAGGCCGCGGCCGCGCCCGCGCCCCATTTCCAGAGCGATCCGCTCCCGCTGGAGAGGGCCTTGTGCCGCGGGCGAACGGGAAGAGGGGCATTGCTCATGGACATACTCGCATTTCGAGGAAGGGCCGCTTGGGCTTTCCCCGACAACGTGCTGCACCGCACAATAGTTGCGACGATAGTTGCGTCGGATCGGGCGTTCCCGTTCGGGGCCTCCCGTCCCCTCCTTCAGCCCTTGCGGAACTTGAGGAGCAGCAACCCGCTTGCGGTGACCGTCCGCCCCGCCGGCTGCCAGCCCGCTGCGGCGGCGATAGCGGAAAGCTCCGCGGCGTCCCGTTCCCGTTCGCTCGGCACGTCGACGATCCCGAGCAGGCCCGAAGGCGCGGTCATCTCGCGCAGGGTCCGGAGCAGGGCGGCGCCGCGCTTGGGATCGACGACGAGATCGGTCGCCGAGCCCGTGATCAGGATCCGGTCGGCTTTGCCCGAATGCTCCGCCGGCGCCGGCTTGCCCGGCTTGATCGCGATCAGGGTGGCCCCGGAATAAAGCGCCGGCGCCCGCTTCATCGCCTTCTGGGTCTCGGCGCGCCGGACGGCCTGGACGATCCGGTGGCCGCCCTCCACCACCGCGACGAACCTTCCGCGGCCGCGAACCGCTTCGGCAAGGCAGCCCGTGAGCACGAAGTTCGGCTGAAATTCGGCGATGGTCTGGTCCGGGCGAAGCTCGAGGAAGGCGGCGATCGCCTCCACCCCTTCCACCTTCGCGCCGCAAGCCGCCGCCGCGTTCCCGAACGCCGGGTCGACTTCCGTCGAACCGGCCTGAGCGGCCGCCATAAGCAGCGCCAGCATCATCGAATACATCCGTACCCTCCAGGCCGCCGAGCGCGGCTTCTTTCCCGCAGCCTAGAAGCCCGCGTTCCCGTCCGCCAGCCGGAACTGGCGGCCCCTGCCGATGGTCAGAGCGCCAGGGCCTTCAGCGCCGCACGAATGGTTTCCGCCTGCCGTTCGGCATCCTCGGGCGTCTCCAGCTTCGCCAGCGCCCGGCGCTTGTGGTTCAGCTTGGTTTCGATCCTTCTGGCGGCCACTTCATAGGCCTTGATCCGCACCCGCCGGGCATGATTGGCCTTTTTGCCCACGGCCACCCGTTCCCGCTCGATCATGACGGCGGCGAGGCCGTTCAGGGTCTCGAGGGCGGTGGCGAGGCCTTCCTCCACCCCCTGCGCGTGCAAAAGCCGCTCCCGCGCATTCATCCGGCTTCCTTCCATCGCGACTTGTCCAGGCGGATGACGAAACGCCCGAACGTCCCGCGATGGCCCGGCCCGCCGGGCGGCCCGGGCGCGGGCTTCACGCGGCGGCGGCGAGCCGCCCTGCCGCGAGATAGCGTTCGTAGCCGGCGAAGTGCAGGTTGGCGAGATAATCGGACTGCATCTCGCTCGTCAGCACCTCGATCAGGAAGCAGCCTTCCACCCACAGCTCGATGACGTGGAAGGGTCCGCGCGAGCAGACCTTGGCCGGAGCGCCATTGCGCCTGGCGATCGCCTTCACCTCCTCGATCCCGAGCGCGGTGGCGATCGCCACATGGACCGGTCCGTTGCGAGCCGGCCGGGAGGCCATGGCACGGACCGGCGCCTCGCCCTCCCCTTCATGAAGCTGCGTACCCAGCGGATAGACTTCGATCGCGCTCCCCCGGTCGTCGCCGGCCATCGCGATCCAGCTCCCTTGCGCGACCGGCGGGAAGGGATAGGCGCGCCCGCCCCAGAGCTCCGCGATCATCCGCGCCGCCGCCTCCGGCCGCTCCGCCGCCATCGAGATATGGAAAAGCATATAACCTCCGTGGAGCCTGGCTCCGAATTGTCGAAGCCCGACTTGGCGGCGCCGTGTCTCCGCCGAATGCCGCGCCGAACCGAAATTCGCCTCGATTGTGTCTGCCCGGAGGAGTCCCGCCGCGCCCGTCGGCGCCGGGCCCGGCGCCGCAGCCAAGGCTTGAAACCCGCCGCGGGACGAGGCATCGGCGGAGCGTGACGCCACTCACCGCGAGACCGCGATGCGCATAAGGCAGGCTCGCCCGGACGACACGCCGAGGCTGCTCGAGATCTGGCTTGAGGCCTCCCGGACCGGCCACTTTTTCCTCGGCGAGGAGGTGCTGCTGGAGCAATTGCCGGTGCTGAGGGACGTCTACATCCCCAATGCGGACAATTGGGTGGCGCAGGACGGCCAAATCCTGGGATTCATCGGCCTTCTGGCCAACCACATAGGCGGACTGTTCGTCGCTCCCCAAGCCCATCGCCGGGGAGTGGGACGCGCGCTCGTCGCTCACGCCTCCGATCGGCTGGGACAGCTGACGGTGGAAGTCTACGAGCGCAACGCCCCCGCCACCGCCTTCTACCGAAGCTGCGGGTTCGAGCCTTCGGGCCGCAAGGCGCTGGACGACGAGGGAAGGCCCTTTCCGCTTCTTCGAATGACTCGCCCGGCGCCGCGACGCGCCACCTGAACGGCCGTCGTGCAGGCGGGACGCCCGCAGACTCTCCCCCCGGCCGAAGACCGCGGGTGACTGGCCTGGCCCGCTTCCGTTACGATGCGCCATGCTGATCCCGATCCCGCAAGGCCATGTCGGCGCCGTCGTCACCTCCCTGGAGATGACCGCCCGCCCCCGTCCGCGCCCACTGCCCGCCTCGCCGCTCCGGCTCGAGCGGTGGCGCTCGCCCGAGCCCGCCCGCTACCGGCTGCTGTTCGAGCGGGTGGGCGCCCGCTGGCTCTGGTATTCGCGGCTGCTCATGGACGACGAGCGCCTCCGCAGCGAGATCGGGGAGGTCCACGCCGTCGTCGACCGCTCGGGGATCGAGGTCGGGATCGTGGAGCTCGACCTGCGCTCCACGGGGCTGTGCCTGATCCGCTTCCTCGGCCTCGTGCCCGAGCTGGCCGGCAAGGGGCACGGTCCCTGGCTTCTGGCCCAGACCCTCGCCCTCGCCTGGCGGCCGGGCGTGGAGCGGGTCGCGGTCAACACCTGCACGCTCGATCATCCGGCGGCGCTCAAGGCCTATCTCAACGCCGGCTTCACAGCGGCGAAGCGGGCCTTCGAGAGCTTCCCGGACCCGCGGCTCCTCGGCCTTCTGCCGGCCGGGGCGGCGCCTCAGATCCCGCTCGCCGCTCCGGAAGCGCCGGCGGGGGCGCCGCCGGAAAGCTGGATGTAGATCCGCGCGATCAGGGTCGTCGTCACGACCACGAAGGCGGCGTTGACGATCGCGCCCACCAGGGTGAGGACGAGGCTTGCGAGGCTCCCGGGCTCCGGCGCTCCGGCCACCGCCGCGATCAGCAGCCCGAAGAGGATGGTGACGACCATCGAGACCACGGCGAAGAGGATCAGTATCAGCAGGATGAAGCCGAGGAGCTTCCAGAAATGGGGCCCGGTGAGCTTCCAGCTCCGGCGGATGATCTCCATCGGGCCGGCCGGCTCGGCCGCCGCGACCGGAGTCATCAGGAGCAGCCGGACGGCGAAGAACAGGCCGACGGCCGAGAAGAGCAGCCCGATGAGCGCCATCCTCCCGGCCTTGGCGGGGGTCGGGGCGGCGAGCTCCTCCGCGGTGATGCCGCTCAGCAGCCCCAGCGGCAGCAGGAGGACGAGCATCCCGGCGATCAGGATCAGGATCGCCCCGAGCAGCGGCAGGAAGCGGCGGAAACCGTGCCCGATCGCCTCGCCCACCACGTTGCGCCGGCCCAGCGCCAACGACGACATCGCAAGCGAAGCGGCGATGTTGAGGACGAGCACCGCCGGGATGAGCAGCAGCCAAAGCCCCGGCTCCGGCGCCCGCCCCGGCTCCGCCGCCGGCCCGAACGCGTGCAGCACGACGCTCGGAACGGCGATCATCGCCAGGGCGATGGTGAACAGCGCCCCGAAGTGGAGCTTCAGGAAGTCGGTGGATTCATTCCAGGCGGTGGTGATCGACAGGTTGCGCACGGTCCGTCCCCTCTTTCCCCCCACCTAGGCCAGCGGCCCGCCGGCACGCAATCCGTAACAGCGGCCCGGCGGAGAGCGGTTGCGCGCCCTCCGCCGCCCCGCCCCGACGCTTCCGCGCTCGTCCGTGTGGAGGAAGCGGCGGTCGGACGTGCCGGAGCCTTCGTACCAGACGAGCGGCTCGTCCGTTCCGGGGCCGTGGACGTAGCGGCGGAGCATCGAGACGCCGGCGATGGCGCCGTCATATTCGCCGATGAGGTCGGCGCCGTCATAGTTGAACTTGGTGGCGGGCTGCCCGGCCGAGCCGATCCGCGACAGGCGCAGCAGCCCGTCGTAATTGGCGATGTCGGCGCCGCTCTTGTGGGTGAGCAGATTGTCCGAATTGTAGCCGTAGGTGGTGGAGCCCGCCGAGGTGAGATTGCCGCGCCGTCAATGACGAACATGCTGGAG
>DASVTN010000113.1:0-3844 GCA_036387555.1 Allosphingosinicella sp.
GACGGCGATCGCCCACAGGCCCGCGTTCGTGCTGACGCTGAAGCCGGCGAGGACGATGAGGACGCCCGAGACGATCGCTCCGATGTTGGGGATGAAGGCGAGCAGGCCGGTGAGGATCCCGAGCAGGGCCGCCATCGGCACCCCGCCCAGCGCCAGCAGGACCCAGGTGCCGACGCCCTCCACGGCCATCCCCACCAGCCTTCCGGCCATCAGCCGGCGAAGGGTGAAGCCCATGTTCTCGGCGGTGCTGTAGAAGCGGTCGCGGCTTTCGAGGGGCATCATCCAGGCGACTCCGCGCTGGTAGAGCCGGGGCTCGACCGCGATGAAGATCCCGATGACCAGGATCATCACCGCCGAGGCGAGCACTCCCAGGGCGCTCGAAACCGCCGAGCCGAGGCGGCCCAGGGTGCCCATGAGCTGGCCGCCGAGCTGGTCGACTCCGACTCCGCCCTGAACGACTCCAAGATTGTTGCCCCAGGCGAGGACTCGGTTGCCCTGGGCGGTGATGACCTCGCGAAGCCGCTCCGCCTGGCCCGCCAGCTCGGTACCGGCGTAATAGAAGGTCCAGACGATGAAGGCGACCGCCCCCACCGTGACGATGGCGAGGCGCCAGCCCCGGGCGATGGGGAGAACCCGGCCGAGCAGGCGGGTTCCGCCGTCGAGCATCGAGGCCAGGACGATCCCGGCGAAGATCAGAAGCAAGGGCTGGGCCAGGAAGATGATCGCGGCGATGGCCAGCGCGAGGCCGAGCCAGATGCTGGCGCGCTTCAGCTCCTCGCGGACGAAGGGGTCGCGCATCTCCGCGGGGCCGGGCTGCTCGACATGGACTTGGGGCTTCGACGAGGGGCGGATGAGGGCGGGCGAGCCCGTGCCCGACCCGTCCGGCGTCTCCCCCCCGGTCTGGTTCATGGAGCCTTGCCCTCTTCCGGGCGCAGCGAGGTTCCGGCGCGGCCGCCCCGCATCGCGGTGACCCAGCTGATCGGGTTGAGATATTGGGAGGAGCCGTCGAGCGAGAAGGTGATGAACTCGGCGCGGCCGCCGATATTCCCCCAGGGAACCGGACCTCCCAGGCCGTCGAGCGCGAGGTCGACCCGGCTGTCCGCGGACTTGTCGCGATTGTCGCCCATCACCCAGACATGGTCCGCCGGCACCTTCGTCTTGGGGAAATCGTCGACCCGCGGATCGTAGCCCATGTCGATCGTGTCGTAGCTGCGGCCGTTGGGCAGCGTCTCGCGCATCACCGGCAGCCGGCAATAGACCTTGCCGTCGGTGCGCTGCACCCGGTGCTCGCCGAAATTGTCGTGATCGCACGGAACGTTGGGGTCGACCTCCACCATCACCGGCGCCCGCGGCTCCCGCTTCACTTCGCGGCCGTTGATGTACAAGGTCCCGCCGATCATCTCGAGCGTGTCGCCCGGAAGGCCGACGACGCGCTTGATATAGTCCGAGGTCTTGCCCGGCGGAGTGAGGATGACGATGTCGCCGCGCTCGGGAAGGCGTCCGAACAGCCGTCCCTCCATGCTCGGCAGGACGTGGAAGCTCGGCGAGACCCAGGACCAGCCGTAGGGATATTTGCTGACGACGAGCCTGTCCCCCTTCAGAAGCCCCGGCATCATCGATTCGGATGGGATGTAGAAGGGCTTGGCGATGAAGCTGTGAAACGCGAGCACGGCCAGGATCAGCCAGAAGATGGCCTTGAGCTCGGCCCACCAGTCGGTGCCGTGCTTCTTCGCCGCCGGCGCCGCATCGGGGCCCCCGTCGGGCGTGTCGGTCATGGCGGGGTCGCTGCTGCTCACCCAGGGCTCCTTGGAAACGCGCTTGCGGTAATGATGACGAAGGCCTGGGCGAAAGGATAGTCGTCCGTCATCGTCAAGTGGATTTGCGCGAGGTGGCCCTCCGGAGTCAAAGCGTCAAGTCTTGCCTTGGCGCCTCCGGTGAGAGCGAGCGTCGGAGCGCCCGACGGCAGGTTCACGACCCCTATGTCCCGCATGAAGACTCCGCGCTTGAAGCCGGTGCCCACCGCCTTCGAGAAAGCCTCCTTGGCGGCGAAGCGCTTGGCGTAGGTCCCGGCCCGGGTGAGGGGGCGGCTCTCGGCCTTCGCCCGCTCGACGTCGGTGAAGACGCGGTTGGTGAAGCGCTCGCCGAAGCGGGCGAGGCTGTTCTCGATCCGGGAGATGTTGCACAGGTCGGAGCCGATGCCGATGATCATGCGCCGTCACCCCGGCGAAAGCCGGGGCCTCGGGGAGACCCGCCGAGACTTCTTGTCCTGAGGTCCCGGCTTTCGCCGGGATGACGAGGCTGCCTCATCCCCTCGCCTCGTCCATAAGGCTCCGCATCCGCCCCACACTCTCCCCAAGCCCGGCGAAGATCGCTTCGCCGATCAGGAAATGGCCGATGTTGAGCTCCTTGAGTTGCGGGATGGCGGCGACCGCCTGGACGTTGTCGAAGGTCAGGCCATGGCCGGCATGGGGCTCGATCCCGTTCTTCGACGCGAGCGCGGCGGCGTCGGCGATCCGCCTGAGCTCGGCGGCGCGTTCCTCTCCCTCGAGGTGGGCGTAACGGCCGGTATGGAACTCGACGACCGGCGCCTTCAGGCGGATCGCGGCGTCGATCTGGCGCGGGTCCGGCTCGATGAACAGGCTGACCCGGATGTTGGCGCCGGTGAGGCGCTCGACGAATCGCATCAGGTGATTGTCCTGCCCGGCGGCGTCGAGGCCGCCCTCGGTGGTCCGCTCCTCGCGCTTCTCGGGAACGAGGCAGGCGGCGTGGGGGCGGTGGCGAAGCGCGATCTCGAGCATCTCGTCGGTCGCGGCCATTTCCAGGTTGAGCGGGATCGTCAGCCGTTCCATCAGCTCGGCGATGTCCTCGTCGCGAATGTGGCGGCGGTCTTCCCGAAGATGGGCGGTGATCCCGTCCGCGCCCGCCTCGGCGGCGAGCAGGGCGGCCCGGACCGGATCGGGAAAATCGCCCCCCCGCGCGTTCCGGATGGTCGCGACATGGTCGATATTGACTCCGAGGCGCAGGCGCCGGCTCACGCGGCCTTCCGGCTGCCGGGCTTCTCGGCCGCGAGCGCCGCCAGTTCGGGGGGCACCGCCTCCGGCTCGTACACCGGCACGTCCAGGCGGATGAGCGGGTAGAAGGGCACTCCGAGCTCGGCCAGGCCGTTGGAGCGGTCGACGAGCGCGGCCGCGGCGACGACTTCGCCGCCGGCCGCGGCGACGGCTTTGATCGCTTCGCGGGAGCTGAGGCCGGTGGTGACGACGTCCTCGACGAGCAGGGCCTTCTGCCCCTCCCTGATCCGGAACCCTCTGCGAAGCTCGAAAATGCCGGAGGGCCGTTCGAGGAAGATCGCCTCGAGGCCGAGCGAACGGCCCATCTCATGGCCGATGATGATCCCCCCCATGGCGGGCGAGATGACGATCGAGATTTGCGAGCGGACCTCCAGCGGCAGGCTGTGCGCCAGGGCCGAGGCGAGGCGCGCGGCGCGCGCCGGATCCATCAGCACCCGCGCGCACTGGAGGTAGCGCGGGCTGTGGAGGCCCGAGGAGAGGATGAAATGCCCCTCGAGCAGCGCCTCGGCGGCCCGGAATTCGGCGAGGATTTCCGCTTCGTCCATAAGTCCTTTCCCCGCCGTTGCCGCCGGCGGCCTGATAGGCCGCGAAAAGGGCGGCTTCAAGGCGATCCAAGAGCCTTGAGGCGACAGGGCCTCCTGCCTATAAGGCCCGCCAATCCGCCGCCCTACCTCCGAATCCGTTACGCTCCGTCCGCAAGGTCCCGAAGGGTTTAGATGAAAACTCCGCTCAAGCTGATCCTCGCCGCCGCCGCCTTCGCGCTGGCGCCGGCC
>DASVTN010000114.1:0-15872 GCA_036387555.1 Allosphingosinicella sp.
ATCCAGGACTTCAACGCCGGCGACCTGATCGACCTGTCGAGGATCGACGCCAACACTCTGGTCGCGGGCGACCAGGCGTTCAACTTCGTCGGCAACGCCGCCTTCAGCGGCACGGCCGGAGAGCTTCGCTTCGAGAACATCTCGCTGGGCGGTCCGGTCTGGCTGGTCCAGGGCGATACCAACGGTGACGGCGTGTCCGACTTCGAGGTCGTCCTGGTCATCAACCCGCCCGACCCGATCACGAGCAGCGACTTCATCCTGTAGGATCGTCCTCCCCACGCGGAGCGTGGGGAGGGGGACCACCCGAAGGGTGGTGGAGGGGTAACTGGCCCCGCCCTGGCAGGTTCGAGCGCCAGACCCACCGGACCTGCGCCTTCTACCCCCTCCACCATGCTCCGCACGGTCCCCCTCCCCGAGCAAGCTCGGGGAGGATCTAGGCGGGCGCCGTCTCGCCCTCGAACGCCTTCCTCAGCTCGGCGAGATCGAGCTTTACCATGGTCGTCATCGCTTCGAACGCGCGGCGGGCGGCGGCGCGGTCCTGGGAGGCGAGCATCGTCAGCATCTCCCTCGGGCAGACCTGCCAGCGGAAGCCGAACCGGTCCTTGAGCCAGCCGCATTGGACAGCCTCGCCGCCGCCGGCGGTGAGCGCTTCCCACAGCCGGTCGACCTCCGCCTGGTCGTCGCAGTGGATCATGAAGGAAACCGCTTCGGTGAACGGGAATTGCGGGCCGCCGTTCAGCACCTGATACCGTCGGCCGGCGAGCGTGAAGTCGACGGTGATGACGTCGCCCTCCTTCCCGCTAGGATAGTCGGCCGGAGAGCGGGTGACCCGGTCGATCCGGCTGTCGGGGAGCAGCGAGACGTAGAAGTTGGCGGCTTCTTCGCCATTGCCGTCGAACCAGAGGACGGGCGTGATCTTGTCGGACATGGGATGCTCCACTGCTGTCCGTCATCGCGAGGAACGAAGCGACACGGCAATCCAGCGGGCGTCGGAGCCCGTAGTGGATTTTTTCGCTTCGCTCGCAATGGCGGTGGTTTAACGGTTCACGCGACTTCGCGCTCCGCCGCGTCGGTGCCGACGCCGGCCTTGGAATCGACGATGACTTCGAACCCGCCCCAGAACATGCGCTTGCCGTCGAAGGGCATGGAATCGCCTTCCGGCTTCATCCGCTCATCCTGCATGACCTTTCCCCAGGCCTCGACGCGGGTCGCCTTGTCCGGCCATTCGATCCAGGAATAGACGATCTCCTCGCCCTCCTCCTGCTTCGCGGCGCGGCGATAGTCGGTGACCTTGCCCTCGGGAACGTCGTCGCCCAGAGCTTCCACCACGCGCAGAGCGCCATATTCGAGGAAGATCGCCGCGGCTTTCTGCGCCATCGCCCGATAGGCCTCCCGATTGCCCCGCGGCACCGGCAGGATGAAGCCGTCGACATAGGCGCCGGCGCCGGCGCCCTCGTCGACGAACGGCGCGAAACCGGCATAGATCATGCGCTGTCCGTCGAACGGCATGGAAGCCCCCATCGCCTCCATCCGCGGGTCGCTCATCATCTTCGCGCTGGCGGCGTCGCGGGCCGCCCTGTCGGGATATTCGAACCAGGAGAAGACGATTTTCTCGCCCTCCTTCGCCTGGACGGCGCGGCGGAAGTCGGTGACCTTGCCATCGGCGACGTCGTCCTCCCACGCCTCGACGAGGCGGGTCGCTCCGAACTCCTCGAACAGCGGCACCGCTCCCGCGGCGTGGCGGCGATATTCATCCCGCTTGCCGGCGGGAACCGCGACGATGAAGCCTTCGACATAGGACATGACGTCTCTCCTCTTGGATTGTGCTGTTCAGGCGGCGACGCTGGCGTGCGCTTCGGCCTCGGCGAGCTCGGCGAGCTGAGCCGCAACCATCGTCCAGCCTTGCTCGAAACCCATCGCCTCGTGCGCCTTCAGGGCGGCCTCGGTCCAATGCCGCACCTTGGCGGTGTAGCGGGTGCCGGAGCCTTCCGGCTCGAAGGTGACGATGGTGACGTTCGGGAAGTCGCAGTCGCTGTCCATCTGCGCGCGCGGCCGCCAGCCGCCGGCGAAGGCGTTGGTGGCGACGAAGCGCTCGCCCGGCACCGCCTCCAGGATCACGCCCTCGCCGGGGTGGCGCTCACCCTCCGGCCCCTCCATCTCGAATTCGAAGCGGCCGCCGGGCCGGGTCTCGAGGGCGATGATCCGGGTCTTCCAGGGCTTGGGCGCCCACCATTCCTCCATCCGTTCGGTATAGACGCGGTAGACCGTCTCGGGCGGCGCATCGATGAAGCGGGTGATCGACAATTCGTGGCTTTCGTTGCTCATTCTCTCTCTCCTCAAGCTTGGAATTCAGCGCGGTCCGACGACCATGAAGGCGGCGCCCTGCGGATCGCTCGCCATGATCACCCAGTCTCCGCCCGGCACCTCGAGGGGGCCGTGATGGACGGTGCCCCCGGCGGCGGGGATGCGCTCCGCCGCCTCATCGATGGAGCGGACCGCGAAGGCGAAGTTCCAGGCGGAGGGCCGCCCGGGCGGGCTGGTCATGATCGCTCCGATCATTTCGCTGTCATGATGGATGAACTGGTAGCCGCCCATCTCGCCCATCGGCATGACATCGCCTTGCTCCCAGCCGAAGCGGCCGGTGTAGAAGGCGAGGGCGCCGGCCTGGTCGGGCGTGGAAAGCTCGTTCCAGCTGCAATGGCCGGCCTTCATCGGCGCGAAGGAGCTGCTCGCCTCGTGGCTCGCGCCGCGCATCACGTAGAAGGGAACGCCCTGCGGATCGGCCACCAGGGCCATCCGGCCGACGCCTTCCATGTCCATGGCCGGCATGTGCACCTTGCCGCCCGCCGCCTCGACCTCGGAGACCGCCGAATCGACGTCGTCCACCCCGATATAGCCTAGCCAGCCGGGGCGCATGCCCATCGCGGCCGCGCCGTCCGGAAGCTTCATGTGTCCCGCGACCTGGGCGCCGCCGGCGGAGAATATGCGATAGTCGACGCCGGGCTGGCCGGCGCTCGCCGCGGTCCAGCCGATCACGTCGCCGTAGAAGGCGGCGGCCGCATCGGGGTCGCCGGTCAGAAGCTCGTACCAGATGAAGCTCCCGTGGCGGTTACGGCTGTCGGACATGTTGTGCTCCTGCTTCGGGCACCGCTCGACGACGCCCCCTGAGATCCAAGTTAAGCGCTGCGGCGATTGCGCCCGCCGCGAGCAGGCGACGCTTCAGGTGTCGGCGGGCTGCGCCATCGCCTGGGTCGCCGCCGCGACGTCCATCCACATCGGCTCCCAGGTGTGGCCGTCCGGGTCCTCGAAGGCGCGGCCGTACATCCAGCCGTGATCCTCCTTCTCGCGGGTCTCCCGGCCGCCGGCGGCGAGCGCCTTGTCGGTGATGTCATCGACGCCCTCGCGGCCGTCGCAGGACAAAGCGAGCAGGACCTGCACCGTCTCGTGCGAATCCGCGATCCGCTTGGTCGTGAACTGCCGGAACTTGTCGTGGGTGAGCAGCATCACGTTGATCGATTCCGAGAAGCTCATCATCGTCGCCGTCTCGTCGGTGAACTGCAAATTCTGCTCGGCCCCGATCGCCTTGTAGAAGGCCACCGACCGATCGAGGTCGGAGACGGGCAGGTTCACGAAGATCATCCGGGGCATTTGTCCCTCCTGTTCGAATCGCTGTTTGACGCTGATGCGCGCCTGAGTTATAAAAAGCAACTATGAAGTTAAAAAATGTAACTGAGGCTGGACAGGGCGGCGCGAAGCGGCGCTACGACGACGCCTGCGGCACCGCTCACGCGCTCGACCTGATCGGCGAGCGCTGGGCGCTGCTGGTAATGCGGGAGCTGATGCTCGGGCCCAAGCGCTTCAGCGACCTTCGCGCCGATCTTCCAGGCCTCAGCGCCAATGTCCTGACCCAGCGCCTGGAGGGGCTGGAAGCGGCCGGGCTGGTGGTCCGCCGCAGGTTGCCGCCCCCGGCTTCGGCGCAGGTCTATGGGCTGACGCCCTGGGGCTATGAAGCGGAGCCGATCATCCAGACGCTCGGCCGCTGGGCGGCGCGCTCGCCGGCGCACGATCCCACCCTGCCGATCAGCGCGGTCTCGATCATGCTGTCGTTCCGGACCATGTTCGATCCCCGCAGGGCAGGGGACTTCCGCGCCCGGATCGGCTTCCGCCTCGGCGCGGAAACCTTCCTGGCGCGGCTGGAGGAAGGCCGGCTGGAGATAGCGAGAGGCGAGACGGAGGGCGCGGACGCGGTCTTCGCGGGCAGCGCCCAGGGCCTGGCGGCGGCGGTCTACGGACGCCAGCCCTTCGAGAAGCTGGAATCCGCCGGCATCCTCAAGGTGGATGGGGATCGGGCGGCGGCGGCGCGTTTCACCACGCTCTTCCCACTGCCGCCGAAGATCGCCGCTTCCGCCGAATAGTCGAACTTCGAGCACTGCCCGCGGCCCACTCGTCGATTATCGCCAAAGGTGGCGAACCTTCTTGCATTCGGGCCCGGCAACTGATCTGTTGCGGCATCCGGGGGGATTTACAGATGGCCGACGATCAACTCGAGGCGTTTTACGCCCTGTCGTCCGAACTGACGGGATTCACTGTCTTCGAATTGAAAACGACGGGCGTGGGGGACGCCTATTTCGAACAGATGCGAAGCAATGTCGGCGCGGAAACGCTTGCCACCTTATACCGTGTCTGGGCGGACATCGTCCGCGACTGCCCGGCGGGCAATTACGAGCGGGAAGTCGAGGAGCGCATCTTCGGGGCGGACGATCTGCGCCCGGCCGCGCAGCGCCTGATCATGCTCTGGTATGTCGGCAGCTGGTATTACGTCCGGCCTTTCACCACCAACGTGGTCTCTTCGCAGAGCTACATCGAGGGGCTGATGTGGAAGGCGATCAAAAGCCATCCGATGGCGGCCAAGCCGCAAGGCTATGGCGCCTGGGCGCTCGATCCCCCCGCCGCCTCCTGATCCGAAGGGAAGACGAATGCGTCACCAGAAAGCCGCCGACGTCAGCGGTAAGACCTACGACGTGGTCATCGTCGGCGCCGGGATCTCCGGCGCCATCCTCGCCAAGCAGCTGACGGCCCAGGGCCGAAGCGTCCTTATCCTCGAGGCGGGGACCGCCCAGGCGCTGGACTATGACGGATACCGCCAGAACCTCGACATCTATTACAATGCGGAGGCCAAGGCGACCAATGCCCCCTATCCGCTCAACAAGAACGCGCCGCAGCCGGACGTGCTCGACATCATCTCCACCGATCCCGTCGCCGACAGCCGCGGCTATCTCGTCCAGCAGGGGCCGCAGCCCTACAAGAGCGACTATCCGCGCATCGGCGGAGGAACGACGCTCCACTGGCTCGGCACCTGCCTGCGGATGCTCCCGGAGGATTTCCAGCTTCGAACGCTTCACGGGGTCGGGCTCGACTGGCCGATCGGCTACGAGGAGCTGAAGCCCTATTACGCGATGGCCGAGCGCGAGATCGGCGTTTCCGCCGACGCCGAGGATCAGATCGAGCTTCAGGAGCTGCTCGGCATCGAGAACTGGTTCGATCCCGATTACGTCTATCCGATGCATCGGATTCCGCTGAGCTACAGCGACCGCCTGTTCAAGGAGGGGCTGGCGGACTTCTCGATGGACTATGACGGGCGGTCCTATCCGCTGCGGGTGACCAGCACGCCCCAGGGCCGCAACGGCATGCCCAACGCCCGGTATCCCGGAGGCTTCACTCCCGTCGGAGCGGTCGGCGATCCGGAGATCGGCCAGCGCTGCCAGGGCAATTCCTCCTGCGTCCCCATCTGCCCCGTCCAGGCGAAATATAATTCGCTCAAGACGCTGAACGTCGCCGTCGAGACCGGGCGCGTCGACCTCGTCACCCAGGCTGTCGCCTCCGAGCTGAAATATGACGATTCCGGCCGAATCACGGAGATCGTCTACAAGACCTATCAGGATCCGGAATCGCCCGGCTACGACGTCTGCTCCGCCTACGGCACGATCTTCGTCCTGGCCGCCCATGTGGCCGAGAACGTCAAGCTCCTGCTCGCCTCGGGGATCGGCGGCGACTCGGTCGGGCGCTACCTGATGGACCACCCGGTCCTCCTCAACTGGGGGCTTGCCGACCAGGTGCTCGGCACGTTCCGCGGGCCCGGCTCCTCGGCCGGAATCGAGTCCGCGCGCGGGGGGGCATTCCGGAGCCGCCGGGCCGCCTTCCGGATCGAAATCGACAATTGGGGCTGGAACTGGGCGACCGGCGCTCCGGCCAGCACGGTCGAGGATCTCGTGTTCCAGAACGGGCGCTTCGGAAGCGCCCTTCGCAGGTCGCTGTTCGACCAGGTCCAGCGGCAGGTGCGCTTCGGCTTCCTGATGGAGCTTCCGCCCGAGGCGGAGAACCGGATCACCATCGCTCCGGCCTTCAAGGACCGGCTCGACAATTACCGGCCGATCATCAACTTCGACCTTCCGGACTATACCAGGGCCGGGATCGCGGAGGCGCGGCGGACCTGCGAGCGCCTGTTCAAGGCGCTGAACGTCACCGACCATACCGTCTACGCCGAGACGGATCCGGGCCATTTCACCTACGAGGGCATCGGCTACACCTGGCAGGGCGCCGGCCATTACATCGGCGGCCACGTCATGGGCAGCCGCCGCGACCAGTCAGTGGTCAATTCGGACCAGCGCGTCTGGGACCATGAGAATCTCTGGCTTGTCGGCTGCGGCAACATGCCGACCGAGGGGACCTCCAACCCGACCCTCACCATGGCGGCGCTGACGTTCAGGGCGGCCGAAAGCATCAACAAGGCGCTGCAGGGGAGAAGGTCGTGAGCGATTCCCGTCCCGCGGCCGCGCTGCCGCCGCACATCCAGAATATCGAGCAGTTGCGCGAGCATCTGCAGGCGGCGATCGAGCTCGAGCATTCGACCATCCCGCCCTATCTTTGCGGGCTCTATACGATTCGGCAGGACGCCATCCGCCTCGACATCGACCCTCCCGGTCCCAATCTGATGGCGGCCGAGATCATCCGAACGGTGGTGGTCGAGGAAATGCTGCACATGATGCTCGCCTCGAACGTCCTCAATGCCGTGGGCGGAGCGCCGTCGATCGACCATTCCAAATTCGTGCCCGCTTATCCGGCGACCCTGCCGATCGGGACCGGCAAGCCGCTGGTCGTCAATCTGCTCAAATTCTCGGAAGAGGCGATCGACACCTTCCTGGCCATCGAACGGCCCCTCCCGCCGCCGCCCGTGAAGGTGGCAACTCGCAGGCTGCGGGCGCTGGCGCCGGTGCCGGTGCCGCCGGGGCAGCTCGTCGACATGGTGAGGCGCGGCGAGCTCTACGGATCGATCGGCGAATTCTACGCCGCCATCGAGCTCGGCCTGCAGGGGCTGGAGGCGCGGGCGCGGGCGCAGGGCGGCACCATCTTCATCGGCAGCCCCGACCGGCAGATCACCCGCGAATATTATTACAACAGCGGCGGCGAGGCCTTTCCGGTGACAGACCTCGAAAGCGCGCTCACGGCGCTGAGGGAGATCGTCGACCAGGGCGAAGGCTATGACAACGGCATCTTCGACGACGACTTCCAGGAGTTCGGGCAGCAAAAGTCGCTCGCCCATTATTATCGCTTCAACCAGATCAAGCTCGGCCGCACCTACGTTCAGGGCGACACGCCGAAGAGCGGGCCCAGCGGGCCGCCGATCCCGATCTCCTACGCGCCCGAAGCAGTCTACGACATGATCCCGAACCCGTCCCTCGACCGGCTCCCGGAGGGTGCCGTTCGGGACGGCGGGCTGGCGTTCAGCCGGATCTACACCGAGCTGCTCCGGATGATCGACAGAGCGGTGAACGGCGAGCCGGAGCAGCTCGTGCCCGCGGTGGTGCAGATGTTCACCCTAAAGGACAGCGCCATCGACCTCATCCGCAACCCGCTGCCCGAGGGGCACAATGCCGGTCCCTGCTTCGAATATTCGGGAGAACAGGAATGAGCGTTACCGACAACGAAGCGACCGTGAACCGTCTCGGCAAGGCCTTCGGCGGCGGCGATCTGCAAGGCGCGCTCGCCTGCCTCTCGCCCGAGGTGACCTGGGAGCTGCCGGCGCCGCCGGCGCTGCCTTATGGCGGCCGCTACCAGGGGCATGCCGGCTATACGGACTGGTACCACCGGGTGAAGGACACGCTTCGCTTCAAGAACGTGGTCCTCACCGGCCCCTACGGACAGGGGGACACCGTCATCCTCCTCGGCGACGAGTTCGGCACGGCCAAGCCGACGGGGGTGGATTACGAATATCGCTGGGCCCAGGTCTATACGTTCGGACCCGACGGGCTGATCTCCTCGATGCTTCAATATTTCAATCCGGCCGACATCCTTCGGGCGCTGACGGTTCCAGGGACGCTGCCGCCGATCGCCGACGGCTTCACTTTGCCTTTCTATTATTCGTCGCTGACCAATTTCGAGGTGCTCTTCCTGGTCGATGCGGGTCGAGTGGGACCTTATCTGGAGGGGACGGGGCTGGCGCCGGCGCGGTTCGACGGGCGCGCCTGCGTCTCGTTCAACTTCCAGTCCTACACCGGGCAGTTCCCGTTCGGCACGAGCCTCGTCCAGGAGATCGAGCTCAACATCGTCTGCTTTCCGTCGGCCCGGGCGCAGGACGCCGGCGAGCTCGGCTTCGAGGACTTCCTCGTCGGCAACGACCAGACGAAGCTGCTCGGCAACCACCGGGTCCACGTCCCCTGCGACAACGACCATGCGATCGCCGCCGGAGTCCAGCTGTTCGGCGAGCCCAAGTTCAAGACCAGCTTCACCACCAACCTTCCCGCCCTCAACGATCCCACGGTGACGAGCTGGACCGTCACCTGCAACGATCCCGACGATCCCGCGAAGGCGATCTTCACCTGCGCGGCCGATGTCGCGGCGCTGCCGATGCGGGTCGCGGACATTTCCCCGCAGACCGAATACGGCCTTCACGACGGGCGTCTGATCGGCTGCCGCTGGAACATCCTCCAGCCCTACCGCGCCTATCCGCTCGGCGACGGCGCGGCGGCGGTGACTCTGGAGCTCGGCACGAGCGATCACAAGATGCGGGGCGACATGGAGGCGCTGATCGGAGGGGAGCCCGCGGCCGCGGTTCGCACCTTCCAGTCCAATCCGGCGGCCATCCAGAGCCGGGCATTCTATATCTAGGATCGGTATCGCAGCTTCCCCGAGGCAGCCTCTGGCTTAGCGCAGTCGCTTCTGCGCAAACGCGCGGCCGGAGCCTGTCTTCAGGTAGCGCTCGAATGCGGCGGCGGTTTCAGGTTTTTCAAACCAGTGGTACGAGATGAGACGCCAAGGTTTGAACTTCGACGTATGTCGGGACTAACCTGCATTATGCGCCGCAAGTCGCGCTTCCACATCCTTGCAAAGCCCGGTGTAAAATCGCTCTGGGTCGCTGACACTTTGCAGGATGTAGACGTAGTTCATCGGTGTCCTTTCCGATGACGCTGTAGTCCGCCGTCGCCAAGGCTATGGCGGACAGCCTTCGCCCTCGCCGGACTGAGGCTGGCTTGCCAGCCGTAGCCCGTCAGGGCGAAGGCTGGTGGAGCTGAGGGGAATCGAACCCCTGACCTCTGCAGTGCGATTGCAGCGCTCTCCCATCTGAGCTACAGCCCCGCGCCTTTTCGGCGGCCAGGTTTCCCCGCTGTCAGGCGGGGCTGGGAAGGCGACCAGATAGCGAGGCCGCCGCACTTTCGCAATGCGGCAATTCACCGGCGCGCCAGGTCCCGATTCCGTTCGGCGGGATTCGCCCCTCGGGCCGTCTCTTAACATGGAACAGCCTCGCCCCGGCCTCCGTTGTCGCGCTATCCCGCGGCGCGCGGACGGTCCGCGCCGGTATGCACGCGGGTCGCGAGCACAAGGAGTTAGACATGGGACATGGCAGCGACGACCGCTCTGACAATCGATGGCGCGACCGCGACGAGCGCGAGCGCGGAGGCTGGCGCGGCGAAGGACGCGACGGATACGGCCGCGACGGATACGGCCGCGGCGGCGACGACCGCGGCTTCTTCGACCGCGCGGGCGACGAGGTCCGCTCCTGGTTCGGCGACGACGACGCGCAACGCCGGCGCGAGCGGGACGAGCGGCGCTGGGAGCAGGAGCAGCGGATGACCGGCCACCGCGACAACGATCCCCGCTCCGGCGGCCCCGGCTGGAACGGCGGCGGCTGGGGCAACCAGGCCGGAGAGAGCTGGAACCGGGACCGTCCGGGCGCGCCCGGCGGCTGGGACCGCGACCGCCAGGGCGAGCGCGAAGGCTGGTTCTCGAGCTCGGTAGGCGGCGAACGCGGCGAGCGATGGGGCGGGTCTTCCGGCGGCGCGGGCGGCGGCGCCGGCGGCGGACGCCACGGCAACGACCGTGTTTCCGGCAGCGGCGCCGGCTTCGGCGGCGGCTATTCCGGCCAGGGCCGCGGCTTCGACCGTGACGACCCCGGCCGGGTCGGCACCTCCGGACCCATGGGCCAGAGGTTCGCCGGCTATGGCGGGCATGAGGAAGTGACCCGCGGCGGCCCCGGCGGCGACATCCACGATCCGCATTATTCGGAATGGCGGCGGCGGCAGATCGAGGATCTCGACCGCGACTATGAGGAATATCGGCGTGAGCATCAGTCGAAATTCGAGCAGGAGTTCGGCGGCTGGCGGCAGAAGCGGGCAAGCCAGCGGCAGATGCTCGGCAAGGTGACCGAGCATATGGAGGTGGTCGGCTCCGACGGCGCCCATGTCGGCAAGGTGGACAAGGCCGGCGGCGACCGGATCATCCTCGCCAAGTCCGATCCGAACGCGGGCGGAATGCATCACAGCATTCCGGGCGGCTGGGTCGAAAGCGTCGAGGACAAGGTGATTCTCAACCGCACCGCCGCCTCGGCCCTGGACAGCTGGCGCAACGACGACGCCGGCCGGGCGCTGTTCGAGCGCGAGAACCAGGGCAGCGACGGTCCGCATGCCCTCGACCGGAGCTTCTCCGGCACCTACGGCCGGAAAGACGACGACTGACGCCTGGCGTCGGCCAAAGGGGTCCGGCTCCTCCCGTGGGGCCGGGCCTTTTTTGACTCCTCCCGTCATTCCGGCGAAAGCCGGAATCCATGAACACCGCCGCTCGAGGCTACCCGCCTGTGCACGTGTTCATGGATGCCGGATCAAGTCCGGCATGACGGATAGGGAAGAGAGCCATGACAGACACGACCCGCGCCTGGCATCTGAAGTCGCGCCCGCAGGGCATGCCGACGATGGACAATTTCGAGCTCAAGGAGGCGCCGCTCGGCGAGCTTCAGGACGGCTGGATCCGGGTGGAGAACAAGTGGCTATCCGTCGACCCCTACATGCGGGGGCGCATGAACGACGTGAAGAGCTACGTTCCGCCTTTCCAGGTGGGCGAGCCACTGCAGGGCGGCGCCGTCGGCAAGGTGGTCGAGAGCCGCTCGCCCGGTTTCGCCGTGGGCGAGACGGTCTTCCACATGCTCGGGTGGCGCGAAGCCGCCGCCGGACCGGCGGAGCAGTTCAACAAGGTGCCGCCGCTTCCCGTCGAGGACTTCCACTGGCTCGGCAATTTGGGCCTGACCGGAGCCACCGCCTATTTCGGGCTGCTGAGGGCGGCGCAGGCGAAGGCTGGCGACACCGTCTTCGTCTCGGCGGCCGCGGGCGCCGTCGGCTCGGCGGCGGTGCAGATCGCCAAGGCTATGGGGATGAACGTCATCGGATCGGCCGGAGGCGCCGACAAGGCCGCCTGGGTGAGGGAGCTCGGCGCAGACTCGGCGATCGACTACAAGGCGGAGCCGATCGTGCCGGCGCTGATGCGATCGGCGCCGAAGGGCATCGACGTCTATTTCGACAATGTCGGCGGCGAGCATCTCGACGCCGCCTTCGCCGCCGCCCGCCAGAACGCGCGCTTCGCGATCTGCGGGATGATCGAAGGCTATAACGGGGCGCCGCCGCACGGCTTCAAATATATCATGCGGGTGATCGCGGCGCGGATCATGCTGAAGGGCTTCATCTACACCGACTATCTGCCGGAGATGGCGGAGTTCTACCGCGACATGGGCGGCTGGATGGCGTCGGGCCAGGTGACGAGCCGCGAGACGATCCGCGACGGGATCGAAGCGACGCCCGAAGCCTTCCTCGACCTGTTCCGGGGCGCGAACATAGGGAAGATGCTGGTGAGGCTGTGAAATCCTCCGCATCGAAGATGTGACTCACATACTACGCTCAGTGAGTGATTGAGGACGCTTGCGGACATTCCGACGAAAGATGATGTTGGGCCCATGCGCAACGCGATCATAATCGTACTGGCAATGGCTGTTGCAGGCTGCGCGAGGTCACAGATTCCCAATCTCCGGGAGGTGCACGCGCCGCCGGGTTGGGAGTCTTTCTGCTTCCCGGTCTATTTCGAATTTGTCGGCGAGACCCACATCGTCTCGGACAAGAGTCGAGAGTTGCTGAGGGTCATGGAGGGGACCTTGGACTACCGCAGCTTCCGCTGGTTTCATCTGGAAGTGGGCTCCGGTGGCTCAGGCGCGCGACCCGCGCCCCGGGCGCTCATTCGGCGCCGGACGGAAGCTCTGTTGAGACTCCTGCCCGAGGTCGGCATCGCGGTGGATCGTGTGGAGGTTAGCCTCAGCCCCAAGCTTTCCGCTTTTGACCGCAATCCCGCCAATCTCACCGTCATGATTCCACCTGAGCAGGTGGAAGCGAACCGGGTCGCGTTCGAGACCAATCGCACTGTCATGTGCTGAAGAGAGGGGCCGCCGAAGCGACCCCTGAAGCCTTCCTCGATCTCTTCCGCGGAGCGAACATGGGGAAGATGCTGGTCCGGCTATTATCCTCCCCATCGGAGATGGGGAGGGGGACCACCCGAAGGGTGGTGGAGGGGTAGAGGCGCACGCCTCTGCCGTCCTGCGCCCGATCCTCCCAAGCTGAGCCAATTACCCCTCCACCAGGCGTCGCCTGGTCCCCCTCCCCATGCTCCGCATGGGGAGGATCAAAGCGCCTTCGCCCTTTCGCCGATCACCTTCAGGTCCTCGACGAAGCGGGCATATTCGGCTTCCTTGTTGTCCTGGACCCTCAGCAGGAAGCTGGGGTGGACCGTCACCCAGGCTTCGCCGCCTTCGGGCAAGGCGTGGGCGCGGCCTCGCATCGAGGTGATCGTCACCGCCTTGCCGAACACCGAACGGGCAGCGGTGGCGCCGAGCGCGACGGTGACCGGCGGGCGGAGGAGCAGCCGCTCCTGCTCGATCCACCACCGGCAGGCCTCGATCTCGCCGGCGTCGGGCCTGGAATGGATCCGGCGCTTGCCGCGAGCCTCGAACTTGAAATGCTTGACGGCGTTGGTGACGTAGGCGGCCTTGCGATCGACCCCGGCATCGCCGAGGGCGCGGTCGAACAGCTGGCCCGCGGGGCCGACGAAGGGCCGGCCGGCGAGGTCCTCCTGGTCCCCGGGCTGCTCGCCGACGAACAGGATCCTCGCGTCGAGCGGGCCCTCGCCGAACACCGTCTGAGTGGCGCATTTGTAGAGGTGGCAGCGGGTGCAGCCCATCGCCTCGTCGCGCACCGCCTCCCAGGCGGCGCGAAGGTTGCCCCCGACCTGACCTCGTCCCGCTTCGACCATCTTCGCCTCGCGCGCCTGCGCTCCTGCCATCAACTCGCCCACCAACGCTGTCTCGGGCATGTTTTTCCAGTATTTCTTGGGCATCTCCTTGAGCATCGCCCCGCGCTTGAGGCGGGCCGGGTTGAAGATGGAGGCGTAATAGGTCTTCCACACGGACTCGATCGGGTCTCCCGCGGGGGCGTCGGAGCGCTCGGCTCCCGGACCTTCGCTCAGCGTCTCTCCGTCCCAGTGAAGCGACAAAGCGGGGGTGAGGATGGACCAGGCCATGTTGGCGAAGCGGCGCACGAAGAAACCGGCGTTGTGGCGGACGATATGATGCTCCGGCTCGAACCAGGCGACGAAGCGGGGGCCTTGCGCCGTCTCGACCTCGCGGAAGCGGAGGAAGGCGCGCATCTTGTGGACGTCGCGGCGCACCGCCCTGGCCATCCGCTCCAGGCGCTGGACGAGCGGGTCGGCGGAATCGGCGAGCAGCCCGGGCCGCTCGCGAAGGCGCAGGAGGAGGGCGTAGAGAAGGGCGAAGCGCTCGGGGTCCGAATGGCAGATCGCGCTCTCGGCGAGGGTGAGGAAGGCGCGTGGGACTGAGAAGGCGGCGCCGCCGGAAGGCAAAGGGGCGGGGGCGGCGAAGAGGTCGCCGGGGCCGCCGCCGACCTGCCAATTCACCTCGGCCGGGGGAATGGCGGCGCCGGCGAGAGCCCGGGCGGCATCGCGCCAGCCGTTGAGGTCGTCTTCGGAAGAGAGGGTGACGGTCCGCATCAGCGCCTCTCCCGTCTTTCACGGGCGAGGAGGGGCCCGCCCGCCCAGCGGGTGGGAGGTGAGGGTCTGTACACCGGAGTAAGCAAGACCCTCACCTCCCAAACCTTCGGCTTGGGCCCCTCCTCTCCCGCGGAAAGCGGGAGAGGGGATTATCCGAACAGCTCAAGCTGATTCTCCTTCGGCTTCACCCAGGCGGCGAGATCCGCCTTGTCGGCCAGCATCGTCGGCCGCCACCCCTCGGCGCAGATGAACGGCCGCACCTTGGCGATGGAGACGGTGAGGCGGGCGACGTCCTCCAGCCTCAGCCTGCGCCAGCGGCGGCTGGCGACGAGCTTGTCCACCGCCTTGACGCCGAGGCCGGGCACCCGGAGCAGGGCCTCGCGCGGGGCGCGGTTGACGTCGACTGGGAAGCTCTCCCGGAACTTCAATGCCCAGGCGAGCTTGGGATCGATGTCGAGCGGAAGCATTCCCGCCGGGTCGGCCGCCGACGCCACTTCGGCCGGGGAGAAGCCGTAGAAGCGCATCAGCCAGTCCGACTGGTAGAGCCTGTGCTCGCGCATCAGCGGCGGGCGGCGGAGCGGGAGAACGGCCGAGGCGTCGGGGATGGGCGAGAAGGCCGAATAATAGACGCGGCGGAGGCGGAAGCGGTCGTAGAGCGTGCTGGCGCGGCCGACGATGTCGGCGTCGCTCGCCGAATCCGCGCCGACGATCATCTGGGTGGACTGGCCGGCCGGGGCGAAGCCGGGCGCCGCCTTGTAGCGCTTCTTCGCGTCGGCGCCGTCCTCGATCGACGCGCGCATGTCCTTCATCGCCCCTTCGATCCGGCTCCCGTCCTTCTCGGGCGCGAGCCGGGCGAGGCCGGCGGCGGTGGGCAGCTCGACGTTGATCGAGACCCGGTCGGCATGCACCCCCGCGAGCCGGACCAGCTCGGGATCGGCGTCGGGAATGGTCTTCAGGTGGATGTAGCCGCGGAAATCGTGATCCTCGCGAAGGCTCCGGGCGACCTCGACCAGCTGCTCCATGGTGTAATCGGGAGAGCGGATGATGCCGGACGAGAGGAACAGGCCCTCGATATAGTTGCGGCGGTAGAAGGAGAGGGTGAGGCGGACGACCTCCTCGGCGGTGAAGCGGGCGCGGCGGACGTTCGAGCTCTTGCGGTTGATGCAATAATGGCAGTCGAAGATGCAGCTGTTGGTGAGCAGGATCTTGAGGAGCGAAATGCAACGCCCGTCGGGCGCATAGGCATGGCAGATGCCCATGCCTTCGGTCGAGCCGATCCCCTTGCCGCCAGTGCTGTCCCGCTTGGCCGTTCCTGAAGACGCGCAACTCGCGTCATATTTTGCCGCATCCGCGAGGATGGCGAGCTTCTCACGAGTATCCAGACGCGACATTTGTTCCATCTATGTTCTGCATACGTGTTTGTCCAGATCGACTGCTGCAAGAGGAGGAGATGTTCAGCGTCTCCGGGGCAAAGAGCGTCGCGGCGAAGGTCATTCATCGGG
>DASVTN010000115.1:0-9999 GCA_036387555.1 Allosphingosinicella sp.
TCCTGCCCGAGGGGCTGCCGGTCCAGGGCAATCTCGACCCGCTGGCCCTGATCGCCGGCGGCGAGGCGCTTGAAACCGCGGTGGCGCGCATCCTATCTAGCCTTTCGGGGAGACCGCATATCTTCAACCTGGGGCATGGCATCTTGCCGGACACGCCGATCAGCCATGTCGAGACGCTGCTCGAGCTGGTGCGCGCGTGATCGATGCCCTCGCGAGCGCCCTCAGCTTGACCTACGCCTGGATCAAGGCCGGCCACGTCATCTTCGTGATCTTCTGGATCGCGGGATTGTTCATGCTTCCGCGCTTCTACGTCTACCACCAGGAGTCGGCGCCGGGCTCGGCGGAGGAGAAGCGCTGGATCGAGCGCGAGCGCAAGCTCCGGCGGATCATCATCACTCCGGCGATGATCATGGTCTGGATATTCGGCCTTTCGCTGGCCTGGACGACCCAGGCCTGGACGATGGGCTGGTTCCAGGCGAAGTTCATCCTGGTCGTCGCGCTTTCCGCCTATCACGGCTGGATGGTCGGCTACGGCCGCAAGCTGGCGCGGGGCGAGCGGGCGCTGAGCGGGAGGGGCCTCAGGATGATGAACGAGGTGCCCGGGATCGCGGTGGTGCTGATCGTGGTGCTGGTGATCGTGAAGCCGTTCTGACGGGGCGCCATTCCTCCCCGAGCTTGTCTCGGGGAGGGGGACCAGGCGAAGCCTGGTGGAGGGGCAATCCGACTCCGCATCACCCCTCCACCACGGCGCTTCGCGCCGCGGTCCCCCTCCCCGAGCGAGCTCGGGGAGGAATTGCCGGGATGAGGTTGACTTGAAAAAACCCGGAGCCTAACGCCCTTACAGTCGTTCGCCTGCCACCCGTGTAGGCAATCCCAGCCGCCAAAATCCATCATTCCCGCGGCCTGTCGACCAATCCTATTTCTGAGTATCCCCCATGCATCTCAAAGATTTGAAGCAGAAATCCCCCGCCGATCTGGTGGCCATGGCCGAAGAGCTGGGAATCGAGGGCGCCTCCACGCTTCGCAAGCAGGAGCTGATGTTCTCGATCCTCAAGGTCCAGGCCGAGAATGGCGAGGAGATCATGGGCCAGGGCACGATCGAGGTGCTCCCCGACGGTTTCGGCTTCCTGCGCTCGCCCGAGGCCAATTATCTGGCCGGTCCGGACGACATCTACATCGCGCCCAACCAGGTTCGCAAATTCGGCCTGAGGACCGGCGACACGGTCGAAGGCGAGATCCGCGGGCCCAAGGACGGCGAGCGCTATTTCGCCCTAGTCCGGCTCACCCAGGTGAATTTCGACGATCCCGACGCGGTGCGCCACCGGGTCAATTTCGACAATCTGACGCCGCTCTATCCGGACGAGAAGCTCACTCTCGACAGCGCCGATCCGACGGTCAAGGACAAGTCGGCGCGGGTGATCGACATCATCTCGCCGCAGGGCAAGGGCCAGCGCGCGCTGATCGTCGCTCCGCCGCGCACCGGCAAGACCGTTCTCCTCCAGAACATCGCCCGGGCGATCACCGACAACCATCCCGAGGTCTTCCTCATCGTGCTTCTCATCGACGAGCGGCCGGAGGAGGTGACCGACATGCAAAGGTCGGTGAAGGGCGAGGTGATCAGCTCGACCTTCGACGAGCCGGCAAGCCGCCACGTCCAGGTCGCCGAGATGGTGATCGAGAAGGCCAAGCGCCTCGTCGAGCACAAGAAGGACGTCGTCATCCTCCTCGACTCGATCACCCGCCTCGGCCGCGCCTACAACACGGTGGTGCCGTCGTCGGGCAAGGTGCTGACCGGCGGCGTCGACGCCAACGCCCTCCAGCGGCCCAAGCGCTTCTTCGGAGCGGCTCGCAACATCGAGGAGGGCGGCTCGCTCTCGATCATCGCCACCGCGCTGATCGATACCGGCTCCAAGATGGACGAGGTCATCTTCGAGGAGTTCAAGGGCACCGGCAACTCCGAGATCGTGCTCGACCGCAAGGTTTCCGACAAGCGCATCTTCCCCTCGCTCGACGTCGGCAAGTCCGGCACCCGCAAGGAGGAGCTGCTCGTCGACCAGGCGACCCTCTCCAAGATGTGGGTCCTGCGCCGGATCCTCATGCAGATGGGCACCGTCGACGCGATGCAGTTCCTCCTCGACAAGATGAAGGACGCCAAGTCGAACGAGGATTTCTTCGCCTCGATGAACCAATAGCCCGGGGAGGCCCTTCGCATGTCCATGCTCGACCTCTTGATCGTCGCCCACGGCGCCGCCCCGCCGCTGGGGATAGACGGGATCTGGGACGCGATCGTCACGGATTTCTCGAAGCTCGACACGGCCGCGGCCTGGGTGGTCTTCGGCCAGGTGCTGATGATCGACATCATGCTCGCCGGCGACAACGCCATCGTGGTCGGGGCGCTTGCGGCGGGGCTTCCGCCCGAGCAGCGCCGCAAGGTGATCCTGATCGGGATCATCGCGGCGCTGGTGCTCCGGATCGCCTTCGCCCTCGTCGTCACCCAGCTGATGCAGATCGTCGGGCTGACCTTCGCCGGCGGCCTGCTGCTGCTGTGGGTGGCCTGGAAGATGTGGCGCGAGCTCCAGCATTCGGGCCAGTCGCACGGATCCCCGGAGGTTTCGGGCGACGAGGACAGCGGCCTCAAGCCCGCCAAGAGCTTCGCCGCCGCCGCCTGGGCCGTGGCCGTGGCCGACGTCTCGATGAGCCTCGACAACGTCCTCGCGGTGGCCGGAGCGGCGCGCGAGCATCCGGGCATCCTCATCATCGGCCTGCTTCTCGCCGTCGCCCTGATGGGAGTCGCCGCGAATATCCTCGCCAAATATATCGAGCGCTACCGCTGGATCGCGTGGGTCGGCCTGGCTGTGATCGTCTACGTCGCCGGCAAGATGGTCTACGAAGGCTTCGTCGACCCGGCCGTTGGGCTTGGAACGCTGTTCGGTTGATTCTCTAAATCCTCCCCGAGCTTGCTCGGGGAGGGGGACCGGGCGAAGCCTGGTGGAGGGGCAATTCTGACTCGGCATTTCCCCTCCACCACGACGCTTCGCGCCGCGGTCCCCCTCCCCCAGGCAAGCTGGGGGAGGAATTGCACAGCTTGAAATTGCCTAAGGGATGAGCACCGTCGAGCCGGTCGTCGCCCGCGCCTCGATGGCGCGGTGGGCGTCGGCGGCCTTGAGGAGTGGGAAGGTGGCGCCGATGCGGACCGTTACCGAGCCCTTCTCCACCATCTCGAACAATCGCGCCGCCGAGGCCGCCATCTCCTCCCGGCTCTTGCAATAATCGGCGAGCGTCGGGCGGGTGACGAAGACCGATCCGGCGCTGAGCAGATCGAGCGCCGTGAAGGGCGGCACCGGGCCCGAGGCGTTGCCGAAGGTCGCGATCAGGCCGCGGCGGGCGACCGATCCCAGCGACGCCTTCCAGCTCGCCTCCCCCACGCCGTCGAGCACGACGGGAACGCCCGCGCCGCCGGTCAGCGCCCGCACTTCGGCGGCGAGCGTCTCCATCGGGCAGCAGAGGGAATGGTCGGCGCCGAGCTCCTTGGCCAGCGCCGCCTTCCGGCTGTCCCCCGAATGGGCGATGACGCTCGCCCCGATCGCCTTCAGCCACTGGACGAGGATCGAGCCCATTCCGCCGGCCGCGGCGTGGACCAGGACCGTCTGCCCCGGCTGCACCGTGGCGCAGCGCTCGACCAGATATTCGGCGGTGCAGCCCTTCAGCATCGCCGCCGCCGCGGCCTCGGCGGTCAGCGCATCGGGGAGCTTCACCAGCCGGTCAGCGGCGATGGTTCGGTGGGTCGAATAAGCGCCGAGCGGCGCGGTGAAATAGCCGACGCGGACGCCTTCCCTGAAGGCGGTGACGCCTTCGCCGACCGCCTCGACCACCCCCGCCCCTTCGCCGCCGAGGCCCGAGGGCAGAGGCAGCTTGTAGAGGCCGGAGCGGTGATAGGTGTCGATGAAATTCAGCCCCACCGCCTCGTGCCGGACCAGCACTTCGCCGGGGCCCGGGCGGGGAATGTCGATATGCTCGGCTTCGAGCACTTCGGGGCCGCCGGTGCGGGTGAGGATGAAGGCGTAGGGATCGGTCATCGGGCTGCGCCTGCAAGCGCCGGCCAGGCGCGGTAAGTTCCGACGGCGTGGACGATGCCGTAGGCCAGCACGATCAGCGAGCTCCACAGCGCGAACGGATCGACGAGGGCGGGACGGAGCAGGGCGAGCGGGACCAGGGCGAGGCCGCGCAGCAGATAGACGGCGGTGATCGCGACCAGAGCGGTCCGAATCAGCGGCAGGCGGGGCAAGAGGCCCGCGCCGGCGAAGGCGTAAGCGGACCAGACGGCGAGGATCGCCGCAATGGCGACCGTGATGAGGGCGGGGCGAAGCAGGCCGCGTTCGGCCATCCGCGCCATCTCCTCGCCGGCGCCGACGAAGCGGTACCAGTCCGGCCCGCCGGCGATGACGGCGAGGTGGAGGAGGGCGGCGAGGGCGCTGAGTATCCCGCCCGCGACGAGCCAGGGGTTCGGCGCCAGCGCCGGCGCCGGGGACAGGGCGGTCAACCGAGGTGCTGCGCGAAGAAGGCGGCGGTTCGGCCGTCGGCGAGCCGGGCCGCTTCGTCGCTGCGGCGCTTGCCCATTTCGGCGGCGAAGCCGTGGTCCTCCCCGGGATAATCGTGGAGGGTGGCCCGGGGATGATCGTCCAGCGCCTCGTGGATCGCGCGCTGCTCGGCCTCGTCGACGAAATGGTCGGCGCCGGCGATGTGGAGCATCAGCGGGCGGGCGATCGCGTTCTTCTCGTGGAGGATGCCGGCAAGTCCGACGGCATAATAGCCGACCGTCGCATCCGAATCGGTGTGCGCGGCGGCCATGTAGGCGAGCCGGCCGCCGAGGCAGTAGCCGACGACGCCCACCTTGCCGCCCTCGCCGAGCCCGGCGCGGGCGGCGCGGATCGCGGCCTCGATGTCGCGCACGCCCTGATCCTGATCGAAGCGGCCCATCAGGTCGAGGGCCTCGCTGAACTCCTCGGGCACGTCGGGATCGAGCTCAACGCCCGGCCGGAGCCGCCAGAAGAGGTCCGGCGCCAGGGCGAGATAGCCTTGCTCCGCCCAATGGCCGCATTTGCGGCGGATGCCTTCGTTGATCCCGAATATCTCCTGGATGACGACGACCGCCGCCAGCGGCTCGCTTTGGGGCTCGGCGACATAGGTGTCGAAGGCGCCGTCGCCTTCCAGCGTGTCGATCCGGATCGTCCCCATTCCACCGCTCCTTCTTGTCTCTTGCCGCGCTTCTATACACATAGCGCAGAACCTTTCGGAAGGACCGGCCATGAAGATCAGCGTCGACGTCGACTGCACTCCCGAGGAAGCCCGGCGCTTCCTCGGCTTTCCGGACCTCACTCCGGTCCACGAAGCCTATGTCCAGCGGCTGACGAAGGTCGCCAGCGACGGGCTGACCGCCGAATCGGCCGCGGAGATGATGCGCAGCTGGGGACCCATGAACGAGGCGGGCATGGCGATGTGGCGCTCGATGCTCGACGGGATGGGCGGTAAGAAGGGCTGACGGCAAGCGGCCGGGGAGAGGCCGCAACGGACGGAGCCGTGAACGACACCATCTTCGCCTTGTCCTCCGGTAGCCCGCCCGCGGCGGTGGCGCTGGTCCGGATCAGCGGGCCGCGCGCCGACGCGGCTCTGGAGGCGCTCGCCGGAAACTTGCCGGCGCCGAGGCGGGCGACGCTGGCGGATCTGCGCTGGCTCGGAGAGCCTCTCGACCGCGCCCTCGTCCTTCGCTTCCAGGGCCCCCACAGCGCCACCGGCGAGGATGTGGCGGAGCTTCACCTCCACGGCGGCCGAGCGGTCGTGGCGGCGGTCCTGGAGGCGCTGGCGGGGATCGAGGGCCTGAGGGCGGCGGAGCCGGGAGAGTTCACCCGCCGCGCCTTCGAGAACGGGCGCATTGACCTCGCCGAGGCGGAGGGCCTCGCCGACCTGCTCGCCGCGGAGACCCAGTCGCAGCGCCGCGCCGCGCTCGACATGGCTGGCGGGGCGCTCAGCCGCCAGGTGGAGGCATGGCGTCAGCGGCTTTTGTCGCTGGCGGCCGCGCTCGAGGCGGCGCTCGATTTCTCCGACGAGGGCGAAGTCGGCGAGGCCTGGCCGCGGGGCTGGGCCGGAGACGTCGAAGCCCTGGCCGCGGACATGGAAGCGCTGCTCGCCCGCCCGCCGGCGGAGCGGCTACGGGACGGGGTGCGAGTCGTCATAGCGGGCCCTCCAAACGCTGGAAAATCCAGCCTTCTCAACGCCCTGGTGCAAAGGGAGGCGGCGATAACCTCGTCCCTGCCAGGGACGACCCGGGACCTGATCGAAGCGCCGGCGTCGATCGGGGGCATACCCTATCTGCTCATCGACAGCGCGGGTTTGCGGGCCACCAGCGACGAGGTGGAAGCGGTCGGCGTCCAGCGCGCCCAGGCGAGCGTCGCGGCGGCCGACCTCATCCTGTGGCTGGGGGACCCCGCCGACTCACCGGGTGGATCCCGGACGATCCTGGTCCAGCCGAAATGCGATCTTCCGGCCGGGACACGCGAGTTCGACGTCCGTGTGTCGGCCCTGACCGGCGAGGGCATCCAGGCGCTGATCGCGCAGATGCGGACTCGGGCCCTGGCGCTGCTTCCCGCCGAAGGCGACGTGGCCGCCAACGCCCGCCAGAGGGAAGCGATCGCCCTGGCCACGCACCAGCTGCGCGGCGCGGATACCGACGACATGATCATCGCCGCGGAGGCGCTTCGCCAGGCCCGCGTCGAGCTCGACAGGGTCACCGGCCGGGCCGGCGTCGAAGACATGCTGGACCACCTGTTCGGCCGCTTCTGCATCGGGAAGTAGCCGCTCTCCAGCGCCCTCCCGTCACCGGGCTCCGCCCTCACTCCCTCTCCGTCACCCGGACTTGATCCGGGGTCCACCTCCTTCGGGACGGCGGGCGGTCAGCGAAGGGGGATGCCGGATCAAGTCCGGCATGACGAGGCGGTGCAGATTTAGCGTCCGGTGCTAATGTGCCTGGCCGCCTGCGGAATACCCGCGACATTGTTTCACGTGGAACATATAGAGGCGGCGCTGTGGATCTGAGCTTTGACATCATCGTCGTGGGGGGCGGTCATTCGGGCTGCGAGGCGGCGGCGGCGGCCGCGCGCATGGGTGCCCGGGTAGCGCTGGTCAGCTTCGACCGCGCGCAGATCGGCGCGATGTCCTGCAATCCGGCGTTCGGCGGGCTCGGCAAGGGACATCTCGTTCGCGAGGTCGACGCCTTGGATGGGTTGATCGCCCGAGCATCTGACGAAGCCGGAATCCATTACCGGATGCTCAACGCCAGCAAGGGCGCGGCCGTGCGCGGACCCCGGGTGCAGGCGGACCGCCGGCTGTACAAGGCCGCGATCCACCGCCTGCTCGACCTCCACACCGGGCTGGAGATCGTCGAGGGCGAGGCCGCCGCGCTTCGTCTGGACGGCCGCCAAGTCAGCGGACTCGATCTCGCCGACGGGCGCTCCCTCGTCGCGAAGGCCGTCGTCCTGGCGACGGGCACCTTCCTGGGCGGCAAGCTCCATTTCGGCAGGACGAGCGTCGCCGGGGGCCGCATCGGAGAGCGGGCCGCAACGAAGCTCGCGGTCCAGTTGCGCGAGCTCGGCCTCCCTCTGGCGCGGCTGAAGACGGGAACGCCGCCCCGTCTCGACGGGCGCACCATCGACTGGGCGTCGCTCGAACGGCAGGAGTCGGACTGCGGGGGCTGGACCATGTCGTCCATGAGCGGCGCTCGTCCCGCGCCTCAGCTCTTCTGCGCCATCACCCGAACCAATCCGGGGACGCATGAACTCATCCGCGCCAATCTCGAGCGCTCCCCCCTTTTCGCCGGCGACATCAGCGGAGTAGGCCCGCGCTACTGCCCGTCCATCGAAGACAAGGTCCACCGTTTCGCCGACCGCGACGGTCACCAGATATTCCTCGAGCCCGAAGGGCTGGACGACGCCGCCGTCTATCCGAACGGCATCTCGACCTCGCTGCCCGAGGACGTGCAGCTGGCGATGGTGCGCTCGATGCAGGGGCTGGAGCGGGCGCGGATACTGCAGTCGGGTTATGCGGTCGAATATGATCATGTCGACCCGAGGATCCTCGATCCGACGCTCGCCGTCCGCGACGTGGAGGGGCTTTATCTCGCCGGGCAGATCAACGGCACGACCGGCTATGAGGAGGCGGCCGCCCAGGGCCTCGTCGCCGGCGCCAACGCGGCCGCCCGGATCGGCGGGCGCTCGCCGATCATCTTCGACCGGAGCGAAAGCTATATCGGCGTCATGGTGGACGACCTGACGCTCCAGGGCGTCACCGAGCCGTACCGGATGCTCACCGCCCGGGCCGAATACCGGCTCCGGCTCCGGTCGGACAATGCGGAGGCCAGGCTGACGCCCCGGGCGATCGCCGCCGGCCTGGTGACGCAGGAGCGGGTAGAGCATTTCGAGCGGCGCCGGTCGGAGCGCCTCGCGGTCGAACAGCAGCTTGCGAAGTCCTACACGCCTCCGGAGCTGAGGTCCGTAGGCGTCGCCGTCGGCGACGACGGTCGCCGCAGGATGCTCGCCGAGTGGCTGACCTTCCCGGTCGTCGGCGTCGAGGCGCTGCTTCGGGCGGAGCCGTCGCTGGCGGCTTTCAGCCGCGGGATTCTGGACGAGGCGGTCGAGGACCATCGCTACGCGCCCTATGTCGAGCGCCAGCAGGCGGAGGTCGCGAGGCTGCGAAGCGACGAGAACGTGCGCATTCCGCCATTGCTGGATTATGCGGCGATCCCGGGTTTGTCCGCCGAGATGATCGAGCGGCTGACGGCGGCTAAGCCATTGACGCTGGGCGCGGCGAGGCGGGTTCGCGGGGTCACGCCGGCGGCCGTGGCGGCCATCCTCGTCCATTCGAGGCGGAAGGCGGCCTGATGACGGAGGCGGAGGCAAGGGAGCGGCTCGATGTTCCACGTGAAACAATCGATCGCCTCGAAGCCTTCGTCGAGTTGCTGCGGGCCGAGAACGCGCGCCAGAACCTCGTCTCCAAGGCCTCCCTCGACGCCGTGTGGGAACGGCATATCCTCGACTCCTCCCAGCTTGTCCGCTTCGCTCCCGAACAGGCCGGATCATGGCTGGACCTCGGCACGGGGGCCGGATTTCCGGGCCTTATCATCCCCCTCTTCCATCCCGCCGATGTGCTCCTGGTCGAATCGCGCCGCCTCAGGGCCGACTTTCTTCGCTCGGCGGCTGACGCGCTCGGCATCTCCGGCCGGGTGGAGATAGCCTGCGCCCGGCTGGAGTCGCTTCCCGCGCGTTCCTTCGACGTGATCAGCGCCCGCGCCTTCGCGCCACTGGCGAAGCTGCTGGCGCTGGCGGAGCGGTTTGCCACGCCCGAGACGATCTGGATCCTTCCCAAGGGCCGCAACGCCAAGTCCGAACTGGAAGCGGCGCGATCTTCGTGGCAGGGTGACTTCCGTCTGGAGCCGAGCCTGACCGACGCCGAAGCCGGGATCGTCGTCGCAAGCCGGGTTCGCCAAAAGCCGAGGGGAAGACGTTGATCCGGATCGCGGTCGCCAATCAGAAAGGCGGAGTCGGCAAGACGACGACGGCGATCAACCTGGCGACGGCGCTGGCCGCCACCGGCTGGCGCGTGCTGCTCATCGATCTCGATCCCCAGGGCAACGCCTCCACCGGGCTCGGGATCGGCCAGGCGCTTCGCGACCGGTCGAGCTACGACGTGCTCACCGGCGGTTCGACGCTGGAGGAGGCGGTGGTCCCGACCAAGGTCCCGCGGCTCGACCTGGTGCCGGCCACCGTCGACCTGTCCGGTGCGGAGATCGAGCTGGTGGCGCTCGAGGAGCGCACTCACCGGCTCGACAATGCGCTCGACGCCGCCGCAAGCCGCTGGGACGTCTGCCTCATCGACTGCCCGCCGAGCCTCGGCCTGCTGACCATCAACGCGCTCGTCGCGGCCCAGTCGATACTGGTGCCGCTCCAGACG
>DASVTN010000116.1:0-15303 GCA_036387555.1 Allosphingosinicella sp.
GCGGACGTCCTTATAGTCGATGACCGGAGCGTCCTTGCCCGAGAAGGGGCAGCTCTTGCGGCGGCGGAAAAATGGGCGTGCCATGTTGCTGGTCCTTTCTCGTTACGCGTCGGCGAAGTCGGGGCGGGGGGCGCGGTCGCCGCGATCCCGGTCGCGGCCACCGCGGTCGCCGCGGTCTCCACGATCGCCGCGGTCGCCGCGATCACCACGCTCGCGGTCGCGTTCGCCGCGGCGCATCATCGCCGACGGGCCTTGCTCGTGAGCATCGACGCGGACCGTCATGTAACGGATCACGTCCTCGTTGATCTGGGTCTGGCGCTCGAGCTCGGCGACGGCCGCGGGCGGCGCGTCGAAATCGAGCATCACGTAATGGCCCTTGCGGTTCTTGGCGATCCGGTAGGCGAGCGAACGAAGGCCCCAGGTCTCGGTCTTGACCACGTTGCCGCCCGCGGCCTGGATGATGCTGGTGGCGGCTTCCGCCAGAGCGTCCACCTGGGCCTGGGCCAGGTCCTGACGCGCGATGAAGACATGCTCGTAAAGCGGCATGGCTGCGCTGTTCCTTGTCTTTGGCCGATCGCTGACGCCGCCCAATGCGGACGCCCCTCCGGCTTTCGTCTGAAAATGAACCGGGGCGGGAAGCGCATGGCCTTCCGCCCCGGTTGCGGGCTCCATAGCAGAAGCGCCGTCTATCGCAAGCGCTTAGCGCGATGCCCGAAGGAGGTCGCGCGCCATCTGCAGGTGGTGGCGGAGCACCGGCAGCTGGGCCCGGGCGAAAGCGGCCGTGTCGCGATCGCCGGTCCGGGTCTGCGCCTGGAAGAGGGCGATGGCGCGCTGGTGGGCGGCGATGTTGAACGTCGCCAGCTCCCGATCGAAGGCCCGGCCGCGCAGGGTCTGGAGGCGGCGCATCGCCACCCTGGCCTCGGGGAGCACCCCTACCGGCGGACGAACGCGGTAGCGCGCCATCAGCGGCGCCGCCGCCTGCTGGGAAGCGCGATGGTCCGCCTGAAGCATCCGCCCCGCCTCGCGGGCGGCCGGCGAGCTGCCGCGGGCCTGCGCCAGCTGGCCGACCTGGATCTCGCTGTTGTCGCTGAGGGCGGCCTGGCGGAGGAAGGTCTGGGGCGGCGCCGAAAGCGCGGCCGTCGCGGCCAGCGGAGCGACGGCGAGGGCAAGCAGCATCTTGTATTTCATGGATATTCTCCAGTCACTGAAAGGCGCCAGATCAAACCGGGGCGAGAGCGACAAGTTCCCGCCGGTTGACCCTTGCCGCCGCGCTGCCTAGGCGCTCGCCCCGAAACCGAGCGTCATTGCGAGCGAAGCGAAGCAATCCGGACGGGCGGTGGAGGCGCGTGGATTGCTTCGTCGCTGCGCTCCTCGAATGACGAGAGGGAATGCATGAGAGCGTTCATTTTCCCGGGCCAGGGAAGCCAGTCGGTCGGAATGGGCAAGGCGCTCGCCGAGGCCAGCAGCGTCGCCCGCCACCTTTTCGAGGAAGTCGACGAGGCGCTTCGGCAGAAGCTCTTCCGGCTGATGGCCGAGGGCCCCCAGGACGAGCTGACCCTCACCGAGAACGCCCAGCCCGCGATCATGGCCAACGCTCTCGCCACGTTCCGGGTGTCGGGGGTCTCGATCGACAAGGCCGATTTCGTCGCCGGCCACAGCCTCGGCGAATATTCGGCCCTGTGCGCCGCCGGCGCCTTCGACGTGCCGACGGCCGCGAGGCTGCTCAAGCTTCGCGGCGAGGCGATGCAGCGGGCCGTGCCGGTGGGGCAGGGGGCGATGGCCGCTCTGCTCGGCGCCGGAGTCGAGATCGCCCGCGCCGTCGCGGAGGCCTCGGCGCAGGGCGAGGTCTGCGTGGTCGCCAACGACAACGATCCTTCCCAGGTGGTCATCTCCGGCCATCGCGGGGCGGTCGAGCGGGCGCTCGAGATCGCCAGGGAAAAAGGGGCGAAGCGCGCCGTCCTGCTCCCGGTCTCGGCGCCCTTCCACTCCCCGCTGATGGAGCCCGCCGCCCGCGAGATGGAGCAGGCGCTTGCCGAGGTGGAGATCGATGAGCCAGCCGTGCCCCTCTACGCCAACGTCACCGCGGCCCGGGTCGGGGAACCGGACGAGATCCGCCGCCTTCTCGTCGAGCAGGTCACCGGGATGGTCCGCTGGCGCGAGAGCGTCGCTGCGATGGCGGAGGCCGGAGTCGACCATTTCGTCGAGTTCGGAGCCAAGGTCCTCGGGCCCATGGTGAAGCGCATCGCTCCCGACGCCAAAGTGACCAGCGTCGTCACCATGGACGACATCGACGCGCTGGTGAAGGAAGTCTGACGCGTCCGGCGCGTCACTCCGGCGGAAGCCGGGGTCTCAGGGTGAAGTGCCGTGTCTCGCTGCGATCCCGGCCTTCGCCGGAATGACGGAGAAAGAACATGTTCGACCTTACAGGAATGACCGCGCTCGTGACCGGGGCCTCCGGCGGCATTGGGTCCGCCATCGCAGAAGCGCTGGCGGGGCAGGGGGCCAGGCTCGCCGTGTCGGGCTCAAACGCCGGGAAGCTGGAAGCCTTCCGCTCCGGGCTCGGCGGCGACCATGTGGCGCTTCAGGCCAACCTCTCCGACTCCGCCGCCGTCGACGCGCTGGTGCCTCGGGCGGTCGAGGCGCTCGGCGGCAAGCTCGACATCCTCGTCAACAACGCCGGGATCACTCGCGACAACCTCGCCATGCGGATGAAGGACGAGGAATGGGGCGAGGTCATCCGGATCAATCTCGAGGCCGCCTTCCGGCTCGCTCGGGCGGCGCTGAAGCCGATGATGCGCGCCCGGCACGGCCGCATCATCTCCATAACCTCGGTGGTCGGCGCGACGGGCAATCCGGGGCAGGCCAATTACGCCGCGTCGAAGGCGGGCGTGGTGGGCATGTCCAAGGCGCTCGCCCAGGAGGTCGCGAGCCGCAACATCACGGTGAACTGCATCGCGCCCGGCTTCATCCAGTCGGCGATGACGGACGCCCTGCCCGAGGCTCAGAAGGAGAACCTGCTCGGCCGCATTCCGGCGGGCCGCCTCGGGGCCGGGAACGACGTGGCGGCGGCCGCCGTTTACCTCGCCAGCCGGGAAGCCGGCTATGTGACGGGGCAGACCCTCCATGTGAACGGCGGAATGGCGATGCTGTGACACGGGAGGAATGATCCGTTTGAGCGGCCGCCCCTTGCCAGCCCCGGCAGGGAGCGGCTAGGGCATCGCGAAACCAAGACCTAGGGAAGAAGGGCACACACATGAGCGAGACGTCCGATCGCGTGAAGAAAATCGTCGTCGAGCATCTCGGCGTCGAAGCCGAGAAGGTCACCGAGGAAGCAAGCTTCATCGACGATCTCGGCGCCGACAGCCTCGACATCGTCGAGCTGGTCATGGCCTTCGAGGAAGAGTTCGGAGTCGAGATCCCCGACGATGCGGCCGAGAAGATCAGCACCGTCAACGACGCCATCGCCTATATCGAGGCTCACAAGGCCTGACGGCCTTTTCACCGGCCCGGCGGAGTTCGAGCCGCTTGACATGAACGGCTCCCCGCCCAAGGCGGGGGGCCGTTCGTCTTTTCGCCCTTGAGGAGCTTGGCATGCGCCGCGTAGTCGTCACCGGTCTCGGAATGGTGTCCCCCCTGGGAGCCGACGTGGAGACCAGCTGGAAGAACATCCTCGCTTCGAAGAGCGGAGCGACCCGCATCACTCGCTTCGATCCGACCGACTATGTCTGCCAGATCGCCTGTGAGGTGAAGCCTCCCGAGCATGAATATGGCTTCGATCCGGGCAAGCGCGTCGACCACAAGGTCCAGCGCCAGGTGGATCCTTTCATCATCTACGGGCTCGACGCCGCCGGCCAGGCGCTCGAGGATGCCGGCCTCACCGACATGAGCGAGAAGGAGCGCCTCCGCGCCGGGGTCTCGATCGGCTCCGGCATCGGCGGGCTTCCGGGCATCGAGAAGGAATCGATCGTCCTCCACGAACGCGGCCCTCGCCGGGTCAGCCCGCACTTCGTCCACGGGCGGCTGATCAACCTCATCTCCGGCCAGGTCTCGATCAAATACGGGCTGATGGGCCCCAACCACGCCGTCGTCACCGCCTGCTCGACCGGCGCCCATTCGATCGGCGACGCCGCCCGGATGGTCGCCCTCGACGATGCCGACGTGATGGTCGCGGGAGGCGCCGAGAGCGCCCTGTGCCCGCTTGGAATCGCCGGCTTCGCCCAGGCGCGCGCCCTTTCCACCCAGTTCAACGACCAGCCGGAAAAGGCCTCGCGACCCTACGACAAGGACCGTGACGGTTTCGTCATGGGCGAAGGCGCGGGCGTCGTCATCCTCGAGGAATATGAGCACGCGAAGAAGCGCGGCGCCAAGATCTACGCCGAGGTGGTCGGCTACGGGATGTCGGGCGACGCCTACCATGTGACGGCGCCGCATCCGGAGGGCGCCGGCGGCTATCGCGCCATGGAAGCGGCGATGAAGCGCTCCGGCCTCGACCTTTCGGACATCGACTATATCAATGCGCACGGCACCTCGACTCCGCTCGGCGACGAGCTCGAGCTGGGCGCGGTGCGCCGCCTGTTCGGCAACGCCGTCGGCAAGCTTTCGATGAGCTCGACCAAATCGGCGATCGGCCACCTGCTCGGCGGCGCCGGGGCGGTGGAGGCGATCTTCTGCATCCTGGCGATGCGCGACCAGATCGTCCCGCCGACCCTCAACCTCGACAATCCCAGCGACGGCACCGCCGGGGTGGACCTGGTGCCTCACGTCGCCAAGGAGCGTCAGGTCAAGGCGGTGCTCAACAACAGCTTCGGCTTCGGCGGGACCAATGCCAGCCTGGTGATGCGGGCGCTCTGAGCCCGGCCATGAAGAAGCTCCTGGCGCTCGTCCTGCTTGCCGCCGCCGGTCTCGCGGTCGGCCTGTGGTTCATCCAGGGCTGGAGCGGAGCGGGTCCCTCGAAGCAGCCGACTCCGGTGGTCATCGAGTCGGGCACGAGCCTCGTCGAGGCGGCCCGGCAGCTCGAGAAGGCCGGGGTGATCGCATCTGCCGAGCGCTTCCTCTTCCAGACGAAGATCTTCGGCAGCGGCGAGCCGATCAAGGCGGGGGAATATGAGTTTCCCGCCCGAGCGAGCCACGCCGAGGTCCTCGCCCTGCTCCAGGATGCGAAGACCCTACAGCGAATGGTCACCATCCCCGAGGGCCTGCCCTCGGTGCTGGTCCACGAGCGGCTGATGAGGGCGGCGACCCTCACCGGCGAGGTGCCGGTGCCGGAGGAGGGGAGCGTGCTCCCCAACAGCTACAGCTACCAGCGCGGCGAAGCCCGCTCCGCGGTGATGAAGCGGATGCAGTCGGCGATGACCAAGGCGCTGAACGAGCTCTGGCCGAAGCGGAACCCGTCGACGGTGGTCAAGAGCCCTCAGGAGGCGATCATCCTCGCCTCTATCGTCGAGAAGGAGACCGGCAAGGCGTCGGAGCGGCGAATGATCGCCGGGGTCTATTCGAACCGGCTCCGGCAGGGGATGAAGCTCGATGCGGATCCCACCGTCATCTATCCGATCACGAGGGGCAGGCCGCTGGGCCGCCGGATCCTGCGTTCCGAGTTGAACGCGAATAACGGCTACAACACCTACGCCATGGCGGGCCTTCCCGCCGGGCCGATTGCCAACCCGGGCAAGGAATCGATCGCCGCGGTTCTCAATCCAGAGCCCACCCAGGCGCTCTACTTCGTCGCCGACGGCACTGGCGGCCACATCTTCGCAAACACTTATGCCGAGCATCAGGCGAACGTGAAGAAGTGGTTCGACATTCGCAGGGCCCGAGGAGAGATGTGAGGCGGCCTCCCCTCCCTGAAAGGGGGGGAATCTAGATCGCCAGCCGCCGCCTTTCGATCCCGGCCCCGCTCCCCGGCGCCAGGGCGCAGTCGAAGGGCTCCACCGCGACCTTCTGCGCCGCGAAGCTGACCTGGATCGCCATCCGGTCGTCGACCATCATCCCGACATGATCCTCGCAGAAGAGCAGGTCGCCCCGCTTCAGCGGCGCGTCCTCCCCGAGCGGCTCGCCCAGCGTCCGTTGCTCCTTCGAGTCGCGCGGCGCCTCGAGACCGCAAAGCTGAAGCGAAAGCTGGACGAGGCCAGAGCAGTCTATGCCGTGGCAGGTCCGGCCGCCGGGCCGGTACGGGGCGCCCAGCAGGCGCTGCGCGACCGCCACCGGATCCTCCTCATGCTCGCCCAGGGGCCGAAGATAGGCGAGGGGGACGAAGCCGCCCTCGAACTCGAGCGAGGCGCCGCGCGCCTCGCCGTGGAGCCGCGAGCCCATGGGCAGGTGGGACAAGGTGGCGGCGAGCGGGTCCGGCCCCGCCTGGATCGGCGCCTGCGCCTCGACGACGACATGCGTAGGCTGGATCGGCTCGGCCAGGGCGATCGCCTCGACATAGCCGACCCGGTGGTCGGTCAGGCAATAGCCCCACGCCCAGCCGGCGGTGAGATCGAGCACCGCGAAGCCTTCGCCCGGCAGCAGCTCGGAGACCGGCTCGGCGCCGTCCGCCGGCTCGCCGAGGACGGGAGCGGCGATCATCCCGCAGGCCCGGATCAAGGGCGATGCATAATGGGGAGCGAAAAGCCGGCCGGCGAGCGCGATGTCGGCGATATCGCTTCGCCAGGCGTTGAGCCGGGGATCCAGCCGAACCGACGGCCCGTCGAGCGAGATCCTCCGCTTAGTGCTGGAGGAGGATTCCCCGCTCCTTGGACGCGCTGCGGCGGCCGGGGCTGGAGCCTTCCTGCTGCTCGATATTGCGTTCGAAGCGCTCAAGGAACTCCTGTCCTATGCTGGTCTGGGCGACGAAAACGTTGCGGCGGTCCGCCTCGTCGCGCACCCGGCGCAGATAGCCGAGCGTGCCCAGCGTATTCAAGGCGCGCGTGATCACCGGCTTGGACACGCCCAATATGTGGGCGAGGCCGCGCACCGTGTGCGGTCCGGGAGTCAGATAGACCAGCAGCATCAGCGCCATCTGCCGGTTGGTCAGATCCGGCTGGCCTGACCGCACGTAGCTGATCAGCGTCTGCATCCAGCTCTTGAGAGCTCGCTCTGACACCGGCTTGTCTCCAAATTCCGAGGCGACTTGTTCCGGGTGTTAAACCAGTCAGATAGAGTTTCGTTTCGTTAAATATTGAGAAATCGACACAAAAACTGTGAGTGACGTCAAACGGCGTAGCGGGACGACAAGGCCGTCCATGCCGCTCGAAGCCCGAAAGCGTCGCCGCCCTTGGGGCGTCCGGGCTTCGCGGAGCCCCGCCAGGCATAGGTGTCGAAATGGGCCCAGGGCACCGCGTCCGGAACGAATTTCTTCAGGAACAGCGCCGCCGTGACGGCGCCCGCCATGGGCGTGTCCGAGGAATTGCTGATGTCCGCTATGTCGGACGCGAGCATGTCCTCGTAGGGCGCCCAGAGCGGCATCCGCCAGACCGGGTCGGCCGCGGCCTCGCCGCCGGCGATCAGCGCTCCGGCCAGCGCATCGTCGTTCGCGAACAATGCCGGCAGGTCGGGGCCGAGCGCCGTTCGGGCCGCTCCGGTCAGGGTCGCGAAATCGAGGATCAGCTCGGGCTCGCCCTCAGCCGCCTTGGCGAGCGCGTCGCCGAGGATCAGCCGTCCTTCGGCGTCGGTATTGTCGACTTCGACGGTGAGGCCCTTGCGGCTCCTCAGCACGTCGCCGGGCCGGAACGCGGCTCCGGAGATCGAGTTCTCGACCGCCGGGACGAGCAGGTGGAGACGGACCGGCAGGCGGCTCTTCATCGCCAGCCGAGCGAGTGCGAGCGCGTGAGCGGCGCCGCCCATGTCCTTCTTCATGATCCGCATCCCGGCGGCCGGCTTGATGTCGAGCCCGCCCGAATCGAAACAGACGCCCTTGCCGACGATCGCAATTCGGGGATGACGGCGGTCGCCCCATTCCATCTCGATGAGGCGCGGCGCCCGCTCCGCCGTGGCGGCTCGACCGACGGCGGCGATCATCGGATAGCCTTCCTCCAGAGCGGCGCCCGAAGTGACCGCCACCTCGCCGCCGCAATCCGCCGCCACCTCGCGCACCGCCGCTTCGAGGTCGGCCGGGCCGAGGTCGCCGGCGGGCAGGTTGACGAGGTCCCGGACGAGGTTGGTCGACTCCGCGAGGTGCACCATCTCCTGGATCCGCGCAGGCTCCGAAGTGAGCAATACCCGCGGCCCGGCTTTCGGCGCCGCCTTCTTGTAGCGCTCGAACCGATATTGGGCGAGCAGCCAGCCGAGAGCCGCGACTCCCGGCGCCCGGCCCTCCACCCGGTACCTGCCCTCCGGCAGGCTCTCCGCCGCCTTGGCGAGGCACCAGGGGCCGAGCTCGTCGACATTGGCGACTCCAAGCACCGCCGACCAGTCCGACTGCTCACCGGGCAGGATTGCGAGCTGATGGGCTTCGCCCCGGAATCCCTGCGCGGAGACCGCCTGGCGGAGGCGGGCGGGCCGCGCCTTCAGCCAATCGTCCACGCCCTTCTTGTCGACCAGTCGCAATTCCGTCGAAGCCTCGCCGCGGTCGGGCCTAAGCAAATCGGCAAGGTTCAACATGAAATGCTCCTAACGGCCCAGAAACGAACGAGAAGCTTTCCATTTACCGCTAAGCCCAGCAATGGTAGTCTTAAGAACCAGGCTTGTATTCCTGAGAGGCGTGCTTCGGCCGTAACTGAAGGAAAGCTGACATGGCTATCGAACTTATCTTTCTTGCCGCTGTTGCGGGCTGGGCTCTCGACGACATGTGCCCCAGTCCGCCGCGACCCTGGCCCCCCGGACCTGGACCTGGGCCCTGGTGGCTTCGCAAGATCATCGCGGCGATCGGCGGCGGGCTTGCCCATATCGTCTTCACGCGCGGCATCATCAATGAAGTGCCCGATCTGCTCGGGACCGTCGCGGTAGGCGCCGTCGGCGGCGTCTTCTTGGCTTCGCTCGTTTCGGGTGCGATGGGGCGCTTCAACGCTCCGGACGTGCAGACCCGCGGCTAGCCTTGAGGCGGCGGCGGCGCGGCGCTTTCGAGCCGCCGCGCCGCCCTGCTCAGAGGACTGGGACGCCGAACAGGTCATGCTCGTCCGCGTCCTCGATGACCACCGTGACAATATCGCCCGCGCTCAGACCCCTGGTGTCGCGCAGGTGGACCTCGCCGTCTATCTCGGGCGCGTCCGCCTTCGAGCGGCCGGTGGCGCCGCCTTCGCCGTCGGCGACGTCGATGAGGACGTCGATCTCGCGGCCGACCTTCGCTTGCAGCTTGGCGGCCGAGATTCGGGCGGTGAGCTCCATCAGTCTCGCGTAGCGCTCCTCCTTGACGGCTTCCGGAACGGCGTCCGGCAGGAGATTGGCGGCCGCGCCCTCGACGGGCTCGAAGCGGAAGGCGCCGACCCGGTCGAGCTGGGCCTCTTCCAGCCACTGCATCAGATATTCGAAATCCGCCTCGGTCTCGCCCGGAAAGCCGACCACGAAGGTCGAGCGGATGGCGATGTCCGGGCAGATTTCCCGCCACCTGTGGATCCGCTCGAGCACCTTGGCCTCGTTGGCGGGGCGGCGCATCGCCTTGAGGACGCTGCGCGACGCGTGCTGGAAGGGGATGTCGAGATAGGGGAGGACCAGCCCTTCGGCCATGAGCGGGATGACCTGGTCGACGTGCGGATAGGGATAGACGTAATGGAGCCGAACCCAGGCCCCGAGTCTTCCCAGCTCCCGGGCCAGGTCCGTCATATGCGCGCGCGCTTCCCGG
This sequence comes from Allosphingosinicella sp., assembly GCA_036387555.1. GTDB lineage: Bacteria > Pseudomonadota > Alphaproteobacteria > Sphingomonadales > Sphingomonadaceae > Allosphingosinicella. Next base: position 9,758 of record DASVTN010000116.1, read on the forward strand.
CCTTTCCACGGCCAGGAGGCGTGGCGGACGTCCACGCCATAAGCCGACGTGTCCTGGCTGATGACGAGCAGCTCCTTCGTACCCGCGGCGATCAGCTTCTCGGCCTCGCGCAGGATCGCGTCCGGCCGCCGGCTGACGAGGTCGCCGCGCAGGCTCGGGATGATGCAGAAGCTGCAGCGGTGGTTGCAGCCTTCGGAGATCTTCAGATAGCTGTAATGCCGCGGCGTCAGCTTGAGGCCGCCGTCCGGCACCAGGTTCAGGAAGGCCGAAGGCGGCATCGGCGCCGCCTCGTGGACCGCTCCGACCACCTGCTCATATTGATGCGCTCCGGTGACGGCGAGTACCTGGGGGAAGCGCTCGCGGATCACTTCCGCTTCCTTTCCCATGCAGCCGGTGACGATCACCCGGCCGTTCTCCGCGATCGCTTCGCCGATCGCTTCGAGGCTCTCCTCCTTGGCGCTGTCGAGGAAGCCGCAGGTGTTGACCAGGACGACGTCGGCGCCGGCATAATCGGGCGACATCTGGTAGCCGTCCGACCGCAGCTTGGTCAGGATGCGCTCGGAATCGACCAGGTTCTTCGGGCAGCCGAGCGAAACCATGCCGACCTTGGGCGGGGAGGGGAGGATAGTGGCCATGGGGAGGGTGCTAGATAGGCGCGTCGAGCGAGCTTTCCTAGGCCCTGCGACCCGGGCGTAGCGGCCGGCCTCTTCCCCTCCCTGAAAGGGAGGGGCTAGGGGTGGGTCCGCCGAAGGCGGCCGAATCTCGGAAATCCGCGAAGAAGTCTCGCTTCGCTGGCCTACCCACCCCCGGCCCCTCCCTTCCCAGGGAGGGGAGTAATGGAGCGATGTGAGCCCACGTCCGTCTCTTCCCCGCTCCGTCGTCGCCCTCGGGTTCGTCAGCCTGGCGATGGACCTGTCGTCGGAGATGATCCACGCGCTCCTGCCCCTGTTCATGGTCGGCACGCTGGGCCTGAGCGTGGCCGCGGTCGGCTTGATCGACGGCGTCGCCGAGTCGGCCTCCTCGATCACCAAGGTCTTCTCCGGCTGGATCTCCGACAGGCTCGGCAGGAGGAAGCCGCTTATCCTGCTCGGCTATGGTCTAGCGGCGCTGTCGAAGCCGCTCTTCCCGCTCGCCGCGGGCGCATGGCCGGTGCTCGCCGCCCGCTTCGCCGACCGGATCGGCAAGGGGATCAGGGGTGCGCCGCGCGACGCTCTGATCGCGGACGTCACTCCGCCCGGAATACGGGGCCGAGCGTTCGGGCTGCGCCAGTCGATGGACACCGTCGGGGCCTTTGCCGGGCCGCTCATCGCGATCGGCCTGATGTGGCTGCTCGCGGAGGACATGCGGACGATCTTCTGGATCGCCGTCATTCCGGCCGTCGCGGCCGTCCTGATCGTGCTCTTCGCGGTCCATGAGCCGCCCGCCGCGGCGGGCGCTCCCGCTCGCGAGCCGCTTCGCCTGCGCGAGCTGAAGCGGCTCGACGGCCGCTACTGGGGTCTCGTCGGCGTGGGCATCCTCTTCACGCTCGCCCGGTTCAGCGAGGCCTTCCTGATCCTCAAGGCCTCGGGCGAGGGGCTGCCGCTCTGGCTGGCCCCGGCGGTGCTGGTGGTGATGAACCTCGTCTATTCGGCCGCCTCCTATCCGGCCGGAATCGCCTCGGACCGGATCGGGACCCGGGGCCTTCTCCTGGCGAGCCTCGCCGTCCTCGCCGCCGCGGACCTCCTGCTGGCGCTGGTCCCGGGATTGACCGCCGCCTTCGCCGCCATCGCGTTGTGGGGCCTGCACTTGGGCCTCAGCCAGGGCCTGCTTTCGCGCCTCGTCGCCGACCGCTCGCCGGCGCCGCTGCGCGGCTCCGCCTTCGGCCTGTTCAACCTCGCCACCGGAATCGCGATGCTGGCGGCGAGCGTGACGGCGGGACTGCTTTGGGACGGGATCGGGCCGGCGGCGACCTTCCTGGCGGGCGCGGGATTTGCAGGGGCGGCGGCCGTCGCACTATCCGTCCTGCGGATGGGGACAGTCACTAGTGACTGTCCCCAGGCCTCCGCCACTATCCGTTCTGCGGATAGGGACAGTCACTAGTGACTGTCCCTAGAGCTCCGCTTCCTTCTCCGCCGTCGGCAATATCTCGACGATGCAGTCGCCCGGAAGCAGCGACTTGGCCTCGGGCTCCCAGAAGCCGTAGGGCACTCCGCCGCGATAGATTCTCACTCCGATCCCCTGGGTGAGCGCGGTCAGCGGCTTGCCGCATTCCTCATCGGTCACGGTCCGCTCCGAAAGCTTTACCCGGCCGCTCGAGGAGGCGAGGTCGGCGATATAGTCGGATATGTGAAGGCCCTGCGTGGATCCCGCCAGGAGCAGGCCGGCGAAGCTCACCGGGTTGATCACAGTCGTCGCTCCGGCCTGGCGGGCGAGCAGCTCGTTATCCTCGTTCCTCACCGCGATGCTGATCGGCAGGTCGGGCGCCAGGTGGCGGGCGGTGAGGGTGATCAGGATCGAGGTGTCGTCGCGGCCGGCGGTGACGATCATCGCGCGGGCGCGCTGGATGTGGACGGCCTGGAGCGTCCTGTCTCGGGTCGCGTCCGAATCGACGATCGCGCAGCCGAGCGATTCCGCGCGCTCGAGCGCGTCCTCGTTGGCGTCGATGACGACGATCTCGTCGGGCGAGACCCCGCGGGCGATGAGCTCGTCCACCGTCTCCGACCCGCTGGTGCCGAAACCCGCGACCACGACATGATCGCAAAGCGTTCGCTGAAGCCTTTTCATACGCCATTTGTCCCAGGTGCGCCTGAACACGAACGTGTAGGCGGTGCCGATGAAGATGAGGACGAAGAAGATCCGGATCGGAGTCACCACGAGGGCGTCGTAGAGCCGGGTGTGGGGAGCGACCGGAACGATGTCGCCATATCCGGTGGTGGTGATGCTGATCATCGTGAAATAGACGACGTCGACGAAGCTGACATGGTTGTCGTAGCTGTCGCGCAGGCCGTCGCGTTCGAACCAGTGGAGGCCGATGGTGAAAGCGAGCAGCCCGACCACCAGGGCGGCGCGCCAGGCGAGCTGTGCCCACACCGGAAGCTTGCCGCGGCGCCGCATGTTGATCTCGTCGGGTCCGCGCGGCCGCCGTGGGCGCATCAGCGGTAAAGCTCCGCCAGCCGGGCCAGCGAAGGCCCGTGCGTGAGGTCGAAGTGAAGCGGGGTGACCGCGACATAGCCGTCGGCGACCACCTCCAGGTCCGTCGTGTGGCCGGGTGTCTCCACCATCGGCGCCAGCCCGAACCAGAAATATTCGTAGCCGCGCGGATCGGTGCGCGGGACGATCCGAAGGCGCCCGTAATCGTGCCGGCCCTGGGGGGCGACCCTTACCCCCTTGACCGCCTCGGCCGGAAGCGCCGGGAAGTTGATGTTGACCAGGGTCCGCGGCGCCATCCCGCTCTCGATGATCGGCCCGAGCACCCGCTCCGCCCAGCCTTGCGCGGCCGCGAAGGGGACGGTGTCGCCCATTCCTTCCCTGGCATAGGCCTGGCTGAGCGCGATCGCCGGGATGCCGGCCATCGCCCCTTCCATCGCGGCGGACACCGTGCCCGAATAGGTGACGTCCTCGCCCAGGTTGGCGCCGCGGTTGACGCCGGACAGGACGAGGTCGGGCGGAGCGTCCTTCATCAGGTGGGCGACCGCCATCATCACCGCGTCGGTGGGCGTGCCGGTCACGCAAAATCGGCGCTCCCCGAGCTTCCTCAGGCGCACCGGCCGGGAGAGGGTGAGCGAATGGCCCGCGCCCGATTGCTCCTCGGTCGGTGCGACGATCCAGATGTCGTCCGAAAAGCGCCGGGCGATCCCTTCCAGCACCTTGAGGCCGCTGGCGTTCACTCCGTCGTCGTTGGTGAGGAGAATGCGCATCGCAGCCGAGCTAGGCCGCCGGCCGCGCGCGCGCAAGCGTGGCAACCATCGCCGCGATTCGGGAGTTGGTCGGGCGAAGAAGGAGAAAGCGATGCAGGTTCCGCACGGAAGTTTCGTGGTAGTGGCCGACGGCAAGAAGATGCTGTTCTTCCGCAACGAAGGCGATTCCGAATATCCCAAGCTCGAGGTGGAGCGTAAGCGCGAGACCACCGGCGCCGCCGACCGCGACCAGAAGACGGACGGTCCCGGCCGGACCTTCGACGCTTCGGGAGGCGCCGGACGAAGCGCGTATCAGGAGGTCGACTTCCATCAGCTGGAGGAGGAGCGCTTCGCCGCCGAGACGGCCGAGCTCCTCAAGAAGCGCGCGCTTCGCAACGACTTCGATTCGCTGATCATCGTCGCTCCGCCCAAGACCCTGGGCGAGCTTCGCAAGCATTACCACAAGGAGGTGGAGAAGCGCCTCGCCGGCGAGATCGCCAAGGACCTGACCGGCCACCCCGTCACCGAGATCGAGAAGATCATCCAGGCGGCGGAATAGAGGCCGCCGTCACCCCGGCGAAAGCCGGGGCCTCGGGGAGACCCGCCGAGACTTCTTGACCCGAGGTCCCGGCTTTCGCCGGGATGACGCGCGGCTCGTCGGACATGGAAAAGGCCGCGGGGCGAAGGGACCCCGCGGCCTTTTCTCTGTCCGCTTCCGGGCTAGTCTCCGGCGCGGGCAATCCGCCGGCGGGCGACCAGGGCCGCGGCCGCCGCTCCGAACAGCAGGATCATCGGCGGCGCCGGAACGTCCGTTCCGCCGGTCGACGAGGTCGAGACGTTGCCCGAGCTCGAGCTGCTGGTCGAGCTGCTGGTGCTGCTCGAAGTGCTGCTCGACGTCGACGAGCTGGTCGACACGTTGCCGCTCGACGAAGTGCTGGTCGAGGTTCCGCCGCCGAAGCTCGACGAGGAGGAGGTGGTCGACACGTTGCCGCTGGAGGTCGAGGAGGTGGTCGAGACTCCGCCGGTGGAGGTGGAGGTGGAGCCGCCGCTGGTGGAGGTCGATCCGCCGCTGGTGCTGGTCGAGCTGCCTCCGCTGCTGGTCGATCCGCCGCTGGTCGAGGTGGAGCTTCCGCCGCCCGTCGAAGTGCTGGTGGAAGCCGTGAAGATGACGTTGCCGCTGCTCGATCCGCCGAAGAAGCCGCCGCTGAAGAAGCCGCCGCCGAAGCCTCCGCCGAAGCCGCCGCTGCCGCCGATCACGGTCACTCCGCCGCCGCCGCCGGTGCTTCCCGCCATCGGCGGAAGCGGCGGAAGCGGGATCGCCATTCCGCCGCCCGGATAGGTGATGGTGCGGGTGGTGGTGGTGGTGCCCGGGGTCTTGACGACGCAGGCCGTGCGCACCCTCTTGTGGCGCTTCATGGCCTTGACCCGGGCGTAGCGCCGGGGCGCCTGCTTGACCATCTTGGCCGCCTTGGCCTGCTTGACGAAGGAAGGCCGCTGGGGCGGGTTCTCGGCGACATGCACGGCGCCGCCACCGATGATCGCGCCGCCGCAAGTGCAGGCGCAGAGTTTAGCGAGAGCCATTTTAACCGACATGACAGCGCACCTTGTTTCCAGGTTTCGATGCGTGGCCGAAAGTCCCTGGTGGAAGATCGGCTTCGGCAACGAGCTACA
>DASVTN010000117.1:0-7939 GCA_036387555.1 Allosphingosinicella sp.
CGCCGATCCCAACTGGCACCAATCGGAAGCTTATTCGTTCAACCCCCGGGCCCTGCGCGACGGCGTAACGCGGCGGCTCGTGACTTGAGGAGGCCGTTTGCCCGCTAATGCACCGGTTCCGCCCACGGGCGGAGCGAATGAAAAGATCGAAGCCCTGCACAGCCTCGTGCTTCGCTCGCTTGACGACGATCAGGCCCAGGACGTCGTCTCCATCCCTTTGGCTGGCAAGTCCGCGATCGCCGATCACATGGTGATCGCCTCGGGCCGCTCGACCCGCCAGGTCGCCTCCATGGCCCAGAAGCTCGGCGAGCGGATCAAGCAGGAGCTCGGCCGCAACGTCCGGGTCGAGGGGCTTCCCGTCGCCGACTGGGTGCTGATCGACGCCGACGACGTGATCGTCCACATCTTCCGTCCCGAGGTGCGAAGCTTCTACAATCTGGAGCGGATGTGGGCCTTCGAAGGGGATGCGGGAGCGCCGCCCGCGCCGGCCAAGGCGGCGGGCTGACTTCGTCCGGCGCCTTAACGTCATCCCGGCGAAAGCCGGGACCTCAGGCCGGAAAGGCGCTACGGGTCTCCCCGAGGTCCCGGCTTTCGCCGGGATGACGGTCACATGAAGCTCCACATCGTCGCCCGAGGCAGGATCGGCCGAAGCCCCGAAGCAGAGCTGGTCGAGCGCTATATCAAGCGCCTCTCCTGGCCGACCCATGTCACCGAACTGCCCGAGAGCGGCGGCCGCCCGCCCCAGCCCGCCGAGAACGGCGTCACCATCCTGCTCGACGAGAAGGGCGAGACCCTCGGCTCGCTCGACCTGGCGAAGCGCCTCGAACGCTGGCGGGACGAAGGCCGCCGCGAGGCACGCTTCCTGATCGGCGGCGCCGACGGCTTCTCGGACGGGGAACGGGCCTGCGCCGACCTGCTGCTCTCCTTCGGCCGGGCGACCTGGCCCCACCTCCTCGCCCGGGCGATGCTCGCCGAGCAGCTCTGGCGAGCCACCTCGATCCTTGCCAACCACCCCTATCACAGGGAAGGATAGGCGGATGGAGCGGCCGACGAATAAACCCCCCTCCCTTGCAGGAAGGGGAATTCTGCTCCTCCTCGGGATCCTCTTGCTCGGCGACTTCGCCGTCGCCCAGGCGCCGCCCACCCTCGCCCAGGCGCAACGGGAAGCGGCCATCGCCAAGCGGCGCTCCGATCAGCTCGAACGCCAGGCCCAGCGCGCCACTGGCGAGGCGGCGCGCGCCAACGCCGCCGCCGCCGCGCTCGCCTCGCGGATCGAGGCGGCGGAGGCCGACATCACCGCCGCCCAGGCCCGCATCGCCCTGATTGAGCGCCTGAGCGCCGAGCAGCGCGCCCGCCTCGCCGCGAGCCAGGGCTCGCTCATCCGACTCACCGCCGCGCTCCAGACCATGGCGCGGCGCCCGCCGGCTCTGGCTCTGATCCAGCCGGGCTCGCTGAACGAGGTCGTCCACGTCCGCGCGCTGCTCGCCTCGACGCTTCCGGCGATCCGCGCCCGCACCGCCGGAGTCCGCGCCGAGATGGCCCGGGGCGAGCGGCTTCGCCGCCAGGCGCGCGAGGCCGTCCTCCAGCTCGGCTCGGGCCGCCGCGACCTCCAGCAGCGCCGGATCGCCCTCGCCCGCTTCGAGCAGGACCAGCGCCGGCGCTCGGCGAGCCTGATGCAGTCCGCCCTCCACCAGTCTGACCGGGCGCTCGCCTTCGGCGAGGAGGCCCGCGACCTTGCCGAGCTCGCGGGCACCCGCGCCTTCCAGTCGCGCCTGGAGCGCCGCCTCGCGGAGCTGCCGGGGCCGGCCCGGCGCCCGGGCGATCCGCCGGCCCGCCGCCGCCCGCCCCACTATCTGCTGCCCGTGGACGGCCGCCTCCTCACCGGCACCGGCGAGATTTCCGACGCCGGAGTCCACGCCCGCGGCCTCACCTTCGCCGCCGCCGCGGGCGCCTCGGTGATCGCTCCGCGGTCCGGGCGGGTCGCCTATGCCGCCCCCTATCGGGGCTATGGAGAGGTCCTGATCATCGATCATGGCGGCGGCTGGACGACGACGATGACCAACCTCGCCGGCCTCGCCGTCAGTCGCGGAGACCCGGTCCGCGCCGGTCAGCGCCTCGCCCGCACCGGCCCGGGCGAGGTCACCGTCGAGCTTCGCAAGGATGGAAGGCCCTTCCCGATCACTCTGCTTCTTTAGAAATCCTCCCCTGCATCTGCAGGGGAGGGGGACCAGGCGAAGCCTGGTGGAGGGGCCTTGCTGAGTCCGAAGAACCCCTCCACCGGGCTTCGCCCGGTCCCCCTCCGCGCGAAATCGCGGGGAGGACTTCTATTGCTCGTTCACCCGGCGTTGCTTTTCGACCGCCTAAAAAGGCGGTACACGCGTCTCGAACACCAAGCAGGATCACTCCATGGCCAACAACCTCTTCCGCTCGCTCGCCCTGGTCAGTGCGGTGGCGGTCATCCCCGCCGCGAGCGCGTCCTTCGCCGCGGTCGACGTCGACACCTATCGCGAGCTCGACCAGTTCATGTCGGTTTTCGAGCGGGTCCGCTCGGAATATGTCGAGCAGGTCGACGACAAGACGCTGATCCGCGGAGCCATCGACGGGATGCTCGCCAGCCTCGATCCGCACAGTTCCTACATGGACGAGCGCGGCTACCAGGCGCTGATGACCACCACCGACGGCAATTACGGCGGGCTCGGGCTCAACGTCACCATGGAGGACGGCGTGGTGAAGGTCGTCGCTCCGATCGAGGACAGCCCCGGCTTCAAAGCCGGCATCAAGGCCGGCGACTACATCACCCATCTGAACGGCAAGCTGATCTACGGCGGCACCTTGGACGAGGCGGTGGATTCGATGCGCGGGCCGCCCGGCAGCACGATCAAGGTCACCATCCTGCGGCTCGGCCGCGAGAAGCCGTTCGACGTCACCCTCACCCGCGCCGCGATCGAGCTCAAGGCCGTCAAGTGGCAGGTGAAGGACAATGTCGGCGTCATCAACGTCAACACCTTCAGCCGGACCACCACCGACGAGACCCTCGCCGCCATCGCCTCCATCGAGAAGCAGCTCGGCCGGCCCCCGCTGGGCTACATCGTCGACCTGCGCTCCAATCCGGGCGGACTGCTCGACCAGGCGGTCGGCCTCTCCGACGTCTTCCTCGAAAGGGGCGAGATCGTCTCGCAGCGCGGCCGCAGGAAGAGCGACATCGAGCGCTACTTCGCCAAGCCGGGCGACGCCACCCGCGGCCTTCCGATCATCGTCCTCGTCGACGCCGGCAGCGCCTCGGCGGCCGAGATCGTGGCGGCGGCGCTCCAGGACCACCATCGCGCCCTCGTCATGGGCGAGCGCAGCTTCGGCAAGGGCTCGGTCCAGACGCTCGTTCCGCTGAGCCAGAAGACCGGCCTGCGCCTCACCACCGCCCGCTATTACACGCCGTCGGGCCGCTCGGTGCAGGAAGGCGGAGTGAAGCCGGACATCGAGGTGCCGCAGCTGAGCGATCCCGACTACAAGTCGCGCCCGAAGCTGCGCGAGGCCGATCTGAGGCGACACCTGATCAACGAGGTCACCGTCGACAACGACGTGATCGAGGACGACGGCAAGCCCGATCCGCGCTTCGCCGCCACTCCGGAGCAGCTCAAGGCAAAGGGCATCGAGGACTTCCAGCTCAACTACGCGCTCCAGACCATCTCCCGCCTCGGCCGCAACGCCGCCGTCGCGCCGGGGGCCGGCGGCGGCGCACGGCCGACCGGCAAGCGGTGATGACAGGCCCGGAAGGTTCCCCTCCCTGGAAGGGAGGGGCCAGGGGTGGGTAGGCGAGCGCAGATGCACCATCGTCATCGCGGCGAAAGCCGGGACCTCGCCTGGGCTGGCCGTCATCCCGGCGAAAGCCGGGACCTCGGGACAAGAAGTCTCGGCGGGTCTCCCCGAGGCCCCGGCTTTCGCCGGGGTGACGGAAAATGACCTCCCTCGAGCGCGCCCGTGCCCTCGCCATCACCGTCCCCGCCGCGCTCCTCGCCGGCGCCTACGGCTCCGAAGTCTTCGGGGGCCTTCATCCCTGCGAGATGTGCTGGTGGCAACGTTACGCCCATTTCGCCGGGCTCGGCTTCGCCTTGCTCTCGCTGCTCCTGAGGAACGCTCCCGACCGCGGCCGAAGCTTCGTCTGGCTGGCCGCCCTCGCGATCCTGGCCAGCGGCGCCATCGGCGGCTATCATGCCGGCGTGGAGCTAAGGGTGTTCGAAGGCTTCACCCAATGCACCTCCAAAGGCGCCGGCGGCCTCAGCAGCGAGGAGCTCCTGAAGCAGATCATGGGGACTCCCCTCATTCGCTGCGACGAGGTGCAATTCTCCTTCCTCGGAATCTCGATGGCCGGGTGGAATGCGATCCTTTCCGTCCTTGCCGCGTTGTCCATCCTATGGCTGAGCCTCAGACGACCGAGAGCGAGCGCGTGAACGCCGCCCAGGCCCCTTCCCGCCCGCGCTGGCGGCCCGGGGACGAACGTCCCGACATCGAGTCGATGGTCAGGGTCGACCAGGCCGGCGAATATGGCGCCACCCGAATCTATGGCGGCCAGCTCGCCGTGCTCGGCTCCCACGCCGCGAGCCGGCCCATCGCCCGCATGAAGTCGCAGGAGGAAGGCCATCTCAGGACCTTCGACCAGATGATGGTGGATCGCGGCATTCGCCCTACCCTCCTCCAGCCGATCTGGAACGTCGCCGGCCATGCGCTCGGCGCCGCGACCGCGCTGATGAGCCCGAGCGCGGCCATGGCCTGCACGGCCGCGGTCGAGACCGAGATCGACCGCCATTATTCCGACCAGCTGCGCGCCCTCGGCCATGAAGAGCCCGACCTCGCCGACACCATCCGCCGCTTCCGCGAGGAAGAGCTGGAGCATCGCGACACCGCGATCGCGGCGGGCGCCGAGGACACGTTCGGCTATCCCATATTGTCTTCCCTCATCCGCGCCGGCTGTCGTATCGCCATCGCGGTCTCCAAAAGGATCTGAACCGATGAAGCTTCTCGCCGCCGCCGCCGCGACCGCGGCCGCCCTCCTCGCCTCCGCCCCCGCCGCCGCCCAGGGTGCCGCTCCGGAGCCGAAGATCAGCACCATGATCGTCTACGGTGACGATCCCTGTCCTCCCAGCACCGAGGACACGATCGTGGTCTGCGCTCGCAAGCGGGAAGGGGAACGCTACCGGATTCCGGAGGAGCTTCGAGGGGATCCAAACGATCCGAAGAACCAGGCCTGGGCGAGCCGCGCCACCGCGCTCGAGACCGCCGGCCGCGCCGGCATCGGCAGCTGCTCGCCGGTCGGCCCCGGCGGGGCCAGCGGCTGCTTCAACCAGATCGTCCAGGCGGCGCGCGCCGAGCGCCGCGGCGATCCCAGCGTCAACTGGAACGCCCTGGTCGAGGAAGCCCGCCGCGAGCGGCTCTCCAAGATCGACGCCAAGGCCAATGCCGACGAAGCCGACGCCAAGGCCGACGAAGCCGCCCGGCCGAAATAGCCTTGATACTCCCCATGCGCAGCATGGGGAGGGGGACCATGCGAAGCATGGTGGAGGGGTAGAGGCCGGGAAGTCAGCGGTTCGCGCGTTGGACTCGCCGGCCTGCGCCAATTACTCCTCCACCAGGCTCCGCCTGGTCCCCCTCCCCATCTTCGACGGGGAGGATCACTTCTCCCCCTCCACCCACGCGTCCACCTGCGCCTCCAGCACGTCCAGCGGGACGCTGCCCTGCAGTAGCACCGCGTCGTGGAAGCGCCTCAAGTCGAATTTACCGCCCAGCGCCTTCTCGGCCTTCGCCCTCAGCGCCCGGATCCTCAGCTCGCCGATCTTGTAGCCGAGCGCCTGCCCCGGCCAGCTGATGTAGCGGTTCACCTCCGCGTCGATATTGGCGTCCGTGAGCGCCGTATTCTCGCGCATGAAGGCGACGGCCCTCGCCTTGTCCCAGCCTTTGGAATGGATGCCGGTGTCGACCACCAGCCGCGCCGCCCGCCACGCCTGGTAGGAGAGCTGGCCCATCTTCTTCTCGGGCGTGTCGTAGAGTCCCATCTCCTCGCCCAGGCTCTCCGCGTAGAGGCCCCAGCCCTCGGTGAAGGCGGTGAAATAGGTGAAGTGGCGGCGGAAGGGGGGAAGCTCGACCTCCTGCTGAAGCGCGATCTGGTGGTGATGGCCGGGCACCGCCTCGTGAAGGGTCAGCGCCGGAAGCTCCCAGAGCGGCCGCTGGTCGAGCTTGGAGGTGTTGACGTAATAGGTGCCGGCAAGCCCGCTCGCCGCCGAGCCCTGGCCGTAATAAGCGGTGGTCGTCCCTTCCGCGATCTCCGCCGGAATCTCGCGCACCCCGTAGGGAAGCCTCGGCAAGGTGGCGAAATAGCCCGGCATCTTGCCGTCGATCGTCTTGGCCGTCGTTGCCGCCGCCTGCATCAGCTGCGCCGCGCTGGTCGCGAAATATTTCGGGTTGGTCCTCAGCTCCTGGATGAACGCCGCGCCGCCGCGAAAGCCCGCGCCCTTCGCGACCTTGTCCATCTCCTTGCGGATGCGCGCCGATTCCGTAAGGCCGATCCGGTGGATCTGGTCGGGGGTGAGCGAGGTCGTCGTCTCCTGCCGGACCCGGAAGGCGTAATAGTCCCGCCCGCCGGGCTGCGCCGAGATGCTGTCGGCTTTGGCGCATTTCGGAGCGTAGGCTGTCCGGTGGAAGTCGAGATGCTTCGCGTAAGCGGGGTTGAGAACCTCGGTGACCAGCCGCCGCGCCCTCGCCTGAAGCGCCGCCCACTCCGCCTCGCCGATCGCGCCCGGCCGGGCCCTGGTGAAGGGCGCGTAGAAGCGCGATCTGGCCGGATCCTGCGCGATCACTCCGGCTATGCCCTTGTCGTAATTGGCGAGCACGGAGCAGGGCAGGACGAACCCGCCCTTGACCGCCTGCCCGGTGATCTCGAGCGCCGCGTCGTTCTGCTTCGGGTACAAGGCGAGGCGGGTCAGATAGCTTTCGTAATCCGCCTTCGTCCGGAACGGGAGGTTGTCGGCCAGCCCGGCGAAATTCTGGTGCCAGCCGGCATAGGTGGTGAACAGCATCACCCGCTGCCCGAAGCGGTTCGCCTCGATCCCCTCCTCCAGGCCGCGCTTCAGGATCGCCCGATTGACCCGGTCCGCCGGCGACAGCGCCTCGGCCGGGATCCGGTTCAGCCGCTCGAGAAAGGCGGTCGCCTCCCGCGCCTGCCGGTCGCGGGCGGCGAGACTGACATCCTCGATCCGCTGGTCATGCTCGCGCACTCCGAGCGCGGTGGCGTAGGTGGGGCTTTCGCGGAGCAGCCAGGCGTAATGCTCGTCCAGAAGCCGCCTGAAATCGTCGGCCGGAGCCGCCGCGGCCGGGCTCGCGGCCAGCAGGGCCGCACCCGCCAGAAGCCAAATCCGCATGAAGCTCTCCTCGCTCTTGCGCGCTCACCCTAGCGGGCCGGAAACGATCCCGTCCACCGGGTGTTAGCCCGTCATCCCGGGAGGGTTCCCATCAAAGTACTACTTTGATGGGGTCCTGAAAGCCGGGACCTCGGGGAGACCCGCCGAGATTTCTCGGCCTGTGATCCCGGCTTTCGCCGGGATGACGATCGACTACGAAAGGCCCATGATGAGCGACAATGTCTACAAGGTGATCGAGATCGTCGGAAGCTCGGCGACCAGCATCGAGGATGCGATCCAGGGCGCCATCGCTCGCGCCTCCTCCACCCTCCAGGATATCGGCTGGTTCGAGGTCAAGGAAACCCGCGGCCACGTCGAAGGCGGCAAGGTCGCCCACTATCAGGTCACCTTGAAGATCGGCTTCACGCTGAGAGACTGAACCTTGCCTCCCCATGCGAAGCATGGGGAGGGGGGCCACCGAAGGTGGTGGAGGGGTAAAGGGCGCAGGCTGAGAGGATCGCGCGCGCACCACCCGACACCATGGCGCCGACCCC
>DASVTN010000118.1:0-7085 GCA_036387555.1 Allosphingosinicella sp.
CCTATACGGTCGGCGACTGGGTCGAAGGCGAGCCGGAAAGGAGCATCTGGACCGGCCTCAAGCTGCGCAAGAAGACCCGGCTCAAGATCGCCACCTGGCGCTGCCGCCGCTGCGGCTATCTCGAAAGCTACGCGGCCTGAGCCGCCCGCCGGGCGCGCTCACAGCCGCCTGATCCGCGGCTCCGCCAGCCGCCGGGCGCCCCGCGCCAGGTCCGCCAGGCACGCCTCGCCTCCGCTGGATGACCAGGCTTCATGCGCGACGATCGTCCCGGCTGCGCAGTTCGGCACTGGACGCAGCTTGCCGACTGAAGCCATAAACAATGATGCCCTTATTCAATGAAAAGACTCTTCAGAATGCCTTGGCCGTGTTTCACTGGGAGCCCAGTCCGGCGGAACAGGAAGCCGCGCTAAATTGGGCCGGCCGGGCATCGGACCCCGGGTTCGACCTGCAGAACGAGAGCCAGTTGGAGCAGGAGTTCAATCGGACAGTCCTGCAGCAGATGCTCGGCTATGCCGCTCCCGCGCCAGGTGCAGCGGGCACGATGCAGGTCAAGCAGCCGGTGCCCGGCGGCACCATAGTCGACGTCGCCCTCGGCCGGTTTGAGCAGGGCGATTCCGGCATCGTCGCACCGCTGGAACTGAAGGGGCCGAAGGTCGCGCTAGACCGAATCATGCCTGGACGCGCCAAGACGCCGGTCCAGCAGGCGTGGGACTATGCGATGGACACGCCCGGCGCGCGCTGGGTGCTGGTATCCAACATGAAGGAATTGAGGCTCTACGCTTTTGGCCATGGCCGGCAGCTCTACGAGAGCTTCGACCTCAGGAAGCTGGACCAGCCGGACGAGCACAAACGGCTCCGCCTGCTGCTCGCTCCGGATCGGTTGCTCACTGGCACGACCGCCGAGCTTCTCGCCCGCAGCGCCGAGGTCGACCGTGAGGTCACCAACCAGCTTTACCGCGACTATAAGGAGCTGCGCACCAACCTGATGACCTTCGTCGCGGCGCAGCATCCATCGGTTAGCGTCGAAGCGCGGATCAGGCTTGTCCAGACCCTGCTGGATCGCCTGCTGTTCATAGCTTTTGCCGAAGACAAAGGGCTGCTTCCGCATCGGAGCCTTGCGCTGGCGATCGAGCATCGCGACCCCTACTTCCCGCGGCCTCGCTGGGAGCAGGTCCGCAAGCTGTTCGAATGGGTGGACCAGGGCGCTCCGCCGAGCAACATTCCGCGCTACAACGGCGGGCTGTTCGCCCCCGACCCGCTGATCGACGGCCTGGCCCTGCCCGACCATCTGGTCGAGCGCTTCGCCCTCATTGCGAATTACGACTTCGCCAGCGAGGTCTCGGTCACCATCCTCGGCCACATTTTCGAACAGTCGATAACCGACATCGAGAACGAAAAAGCGGCTGCCGGGCTCGAAGCGCCGCCTCCCGCCTCCAAGAAGAAGCGCGAAGGCGTCGTCTATACGCCGGACTTCATCACCCGCTTCATCGTCGAGCAGACCATCGGCCGCCACCTGGACGAGGCGCGCGAGGCGCTGCTGCCCGCTTACGGGAAACGTGAAGCGGACGGCGGCATCCGTTGGCGCAACAAGTCGACCGCTGAGGCGGACTATTGGACCGCCTATCTGGAACGAATGGCGGGGCTTCGTATCCTCGATCCGGCGTGCGGTTCAGGCGCATTTCTGATTGCGGCCTTCAACTTCCTCAACGGCGAGCAGAAGCGGGTCCGGGACCGGCTCAGCGAACTTCGGCCCGGTATCCTGACGCATCTTTCCCCCAATGCGGATGTCGAGATCATCACCAACAATCTGTTTGGTGTCGATGTGAATGCCGAATCGGTGGAGATCACCAAGCTGGCGCTCTGGCTGCAGACCGCCCGGCGAGATCGGGCGCTGGAGAGCTTGGACGGCAACATCCTGCACGGCAACAGTCTTGTCGATGACGAGGCCTATCATCCCCGTCCGTTCGATTGGCCGGTACGGTTCAAGACCATATTGGACGATGGCGGCTTCGACATCGTTCTGGGGAATCCGCCCTACGTGCGCATGGAGCTGGTCAAGCCGATCAAACCGCATCTCCAGCAACGCTTCGAGGTCGCGACCGACCGCGCCGACCTCTACGCCTATTTCTTCGAACTCGGACTCAAGCTGCTCAAGCAGGGTGGACGGCTCGGCTTCATCTCTTCGTCGACTTTCTTTCGAACCGGGTCGGGCAGTCTTCTGCGCGGTTTCCTGGCTGAGCAAAGCGTGGTCGAGAGCGTAGTCGATTTCGGCGACCTTCAGGTGTTCGAAGGAGTCACGACCTATCCAGCCATCGTAACGGTGAGGAAGGGCGATGGCGGCGCCGCGGACGGTGAGCTTCGCTACCTGACGGTTCGACAGCTGCCCGACGATCTCGGCAAAGCCTTCGAGGAAGAGGCGCGTCCAATGCCACGCGGGCGGCTGGCGGACAGCACATGGCGCTTCGAGAGCGACCTGCTTGACGCCATCCGCGCGAAGATCGCCTTGGGGCGGCCGACACTCGCGGAGGTGTTCGGCCCACCCTTGTACGGCATCAAGACGGGCCTCAACGACGCTTTCGTGCTGACGCGCGATCAGCGCGACGGCATTGTCGCGCGAGCCAGCCGTACCCCCGGCGACAACTCACCCGAGTTGCTGAAGCCTTTCCTGATAGGCGAAAATTTGAAGCGATGGCGCGTCGAAAGCGATGACCTGTGGCTCGTCTATACGCCCAAGAATTCAATCGACATCGACGATTACCCCGCCTTGCGCGACCATCTTGCTCCTCATCGCCAACGTCTGGAAGCCCGAGCGACAAAGCAGAATTGGTGGGAGCTCCAGCAGGCGCAGTTGAACTACGCGCCAGCTTTCTTCGCACCAAAGATCATTTACCCCCATTTCAATGACAAACCAAATTTTTCTTTTGAGGTGAATGGTTTTTATTCTAACGATAAATCTTACATTATTCCCGCCGAGACTCCAGCCTTAGCAGGTTTTCTAAACTCGAAACTCTGTTGGTTCCAACTATGCGGTCTGGCGCCAGCGGTCCGCGGTGGCTTCAGAGAAGCGCGAGTCCAATATGTTAGCGCTGTGTTTGTTCCTCCAGGGGAAGAACTTGAGCATAGATTAGCTGATTTGTCTGCTGAGGCCGGCGAGGCTGCTTGCTCGCTTAGAAAGCTCATTCGGGGAACCTTGCACCGTTTGAGCGACCTGGATCGGCGAATCCACAGCAGTGTTGCGATGCGCCAATGGCCAACGTTTACCTTCGCTACTCTGAAAGCCACTCTGGCAAAACGGTTTAAAGTCACCATTCCCGTGGCCGAGCGGGATGAGTGGGAGCAGTGGTTCGAGGTCAAGCGCGTTGAAGCCGCAAAACTTGCGAGTCGGATTGGGGAGATTGAGGACGAGATTGACGCGCGCGTCTACCGGCTGTTCCACCTGACGCCAACCGAGATCGCGGCGATCGAGGACGCACTGAGGATCGCCTCCCCGTCGCTCAGCCTCGACAGCTATGAAGCCATCAGCGCGGTCGAAGGGCTGGAACTCTCGGACGAGGCGCGCCAACGGCTCGCCCGGCCGGGTGGCAAGCACGACCTGGCGGCCTGATGGTCGGGGACCCTTACGACGCCGATGCCGACGACCCGGAATGCTACCCCGGCACCTCCGTTCTCATCAACCTCGCGGACCTGCGTGATCAGAGGGAACTGGACGCCTTTGAGGTCGAGGCGGTCGGCCGCCGCAGCCTCGAGCCGCCACCGCCGGGCGACTTCGATCCGGCGCACTACCGCGCGCTGCATCGTCACCTTTTCCAGGACGTCTTTGCCTGGGCCGGTGAATACCGCACGCGCCGCACGAGCAAGGGCGGCAACGTGTTCTGTTATCCAGAATGGATTGAGCGCGAGATGGTGAAGCTGTTCAAGACTCTTGCCGCCGACCCCTTACAGGCGGACGTCGACATCGACCTCTTCGTGCCGGCAGCGGCAAATTTCCTCGGGGAACTTAACGCAATCCATCCGTTCCGCGAAGGCAACGGGCGCAGCCAGCTTTATTTCCTGCGGTTGCTCGGGCTACGGTCGGGTCACCCTTTCCGATCCGAGGCTGTGGAGCGCGATGCCTTTCTGCACGCCATGATCGAGAGTTATCACTGCCGGCTCGATGCGCTGATCGACGAACTGGAGCGCATGCTCGCGTAAAGCACTCCGCGAGTCTCCCAGTACCCCGTGCGCGAGGTAGAAGCGCAAGGCCTCCTTCCGGAAAAAATAGTCATCGTAATTTTGCGACAAACCGCCTCCGGCTGTAGCGGCTACAGAGCCTGCTACGACGACGGCACAGGCGCCGTCGTCCTTGAACGCGCCTGACTTAAGCCCGACGCCCGCCCCTGCTTGCCCTTCGTGCGAACCCAACCCTGCAGCGCCCCCCGCACCGCACCGCCGGTGTCGGTAACCGGCACCACCCGAGCCCCGCTGCGCGCCCCCCTCCTCCCCCCGCCGCCGGCACCGGCTTTAGTCGAGCTTGCATCCCCCCGCGCCCGGCCTAAAAGCGCCGCCAAGCCCTTCAAGCCGCGAGAAAGTCCCGATGGCCAGCAGCCCCAATGCCTACAAGATCATCGATCACAGCTACGACGTGGTCGTCGTCGGGGCCGGGGGGTCGGGGCTTCGGGCGACCATGGGGGCGGCGGGCAAGGGGCTTAAGACGGCGTGCATCACCAAGGTGTTCCCGACTCGGTCGCACACGGTGGCGGCTCAGGGCGGGATCGCGGCTTCGCTGGGCAACATGGGGCCGGATCACTGGACCTGGCATATGTACGACACCGTCAAGGGCTCGGACTGGCTCGGCGACCAGGACGCGATCGAATATCTGTGCCGGGAGGCGCCGGCGGCGGTCTACGAGCTCGAGCATGCCGGAGTGCCCTTCTCGCGGACGGCGGAAGGGAAGATCTACCAGCGCGCCTTCGGCGGAATGATGCAGAACATGGGGGCCGGGCCTCCGGCGCAGCGCACGGCCGCGGCGGCGGACCGGACGGGGCACGCGATGCTCCATTCGCTCTACCAGCAGTCATTGAAATATGACGCGGACTTCTTCATCGAATATTTCGCGATCGACCTCGTCATGGAAGGCGGGGAGTGCCGGGGCGTGATCGCGCTCTGCCTGGAGGACGGATCGATCCACCGCTTCTCGAGCCATGCCGTGGTGCTTGCGACGGGGGGCTACGGGCGGGTCTATTTCACCGCGACCTCGGCCCATACCTGCACCGGCGACGGCAATGCGATGGTGCTTCGGGCGGGACTGCCGCTCCAGGACATGGAGTTCGTCCAGTTCCATCCGACCGGGATCTACGGGGCGGGGGTGCTGATCACGGAAGGGGCCCGCGGCGAGGGCGGCTATCTGACCAATTCGGAAGGGGAGCGCTTCATGGAGCGCTACGCGCCTTCGGCCAAGGACTTGGCGTCGCGCGACGTCGTCTCGCGCTCGATGGCGATGGAAATCCGCGAGGGCCGCGGGGTCGGAAAAGATAAAGATCACATATACTTACATCTGGATCACATCGATTCGAAAATTCTCGCCGAGCGCCTCCCGGGGATCACGGAGACGGGCAAGGTGTTCGCTGGGGTCGACCTGACCCGGCAGCCGCTGCCGGTGGTGCCGACGGTGCACTACAACATGGGCGGGATCCCGACCAATTTCCACGGCGAGGTAGTGACCTTGCGGGACGGCAATCCCGATGCGGTCGTGCCGGGGCTGTTCGCGGTCGGGGAGGCGGCCTGCGTTTCGGTCCATGGCGCGAACCGGCTCGGCTCCAACAGCCTGATCGACCTCGTCGTCTTCGGCCGGGCGGTCGGCCACCGCGTGGGCGACATCATCAAGCCCAACAGCCCGCACCGGCCGCTGCCGAAGGGTTCGGAGGAGATGGCCCTCACCCGCCTGGACAAGTTCCGCTTCGCTTCGGGGGGCAGCCCAACCGCCCAGATCCGTAACCGGATGCAGCGGGTGATGCAGGCTGATTGCGCCGTCTTCCGCGCGGAAGCGAGCCTCCAGGAGGGGCAAGCCCGGATCGACGAGGTCTACAGGCAGATGGCCGATGTCCGAGTCACCGATCGCAGCCTCATCTGGAACACCGACCTGGTGGAGACCCTGGAGCTCGACAATCTCCTCGGGCAGGCCGTGGTAACGATGCACTCGGCCGCCAACCGAAAGGAAAGCCGCGGCGCCCACATGCATGAGGACTATCCCAACCGCGATGACGCCAACTGGATGAAGCACACAATCAGCTGGTTCGACGGCTGGGGCGGCGCGGGCGGCGCAGTCCGCATCGATTACCGGCCGGTCCATGAATATACGCTCACCGACGAGATCCAGTATATCCAACCCAAAGCCCGGGTTTACTGATTCTCGCCTGATCCTTCCCTGCCGCGCATTGAGCCTCAGGCCTTTTGAAGGCCCGCCGCCCCCAGCCGGCGCGGGAGCCGGCCGACATTTTTCACGGCTTGGCCGCGTCCGATCCCTAACGGGATGTTAACCCTTTGCCGCCACAACCGATGGTCAGATCGGGAGCGGGCGGAAGGCGTCGTAAATGAGCGCGGAATTCACTCAGGTGATGGTGTCCGAGCGGATCGGACTGTTCGATCGCGACGGCTGCCTGGAAGCGAATTGCCGCGAGGTCGCGGCTCTCCTGGCCAACGAGTCGGTTCGGATCGCGCGCCGGTTCTGGAGCCATCTTGCCGGGGCTCCGGAGGTCGACGCCGCCTATACGGAAGCCGAGATGGACGAGAACGTCCGGAAGATCCTTCCCTATCTCGCAGCCAAATATACCGATGTCCGTGGCCAAGCCTGGGCCGACATGGTCGGCGGATACGTGCTCGAGGCGCAGTCGACCCGTCTGTCGCTGACCACCCTCATCTCCTCGATCAGCGCCGCTGCCGAGGAGGGTCATAACATCCTTGCCGAAAAGCTGGCGGGCGATCCGGAGCGGCTCGGCCGCCTCGCCCGCTGCCTGACCCAGGCGACCCTGCTCGAAGCCGACATGTTCGCCGCCCACTTCAGCCTGCTTCAGGGCCGGGCCGAGCGGGAGAGCCGGCGAGCCCAGGGC
>DASVTN010000119.1:0-19001 GCA_036387555.1 Allosphingosinicella sp.
TGGTCGGGGAGAGAGGATTCGAACCTCCGGCCCCTGCCTCCCGAAGACAGTGCTCTACCAGGCTGAGCTACTCCCCGACCGGAACCGGCTCGAAGGCCGCCCGGGAGACAGGGGGCGCTCAATAAGGGAGGCGCATCGGGAGCGCAAGCTAACTAAGATCCTCCCCTGCATTTGCAGGGGAGGGGGACCAGCCGAAGGGTGGTGGAGGGGACTTTCCGACTCTGAAGACCCCTCCACCAGGCTTCGCCTGGTCCCCCTCCCCGAGAAATCTCGGGGAGGATTAGTCAGCGCCCAAGCGCCGCGATCATCTCGGCGATGCTGGTGAACTTCTCCCTCGGGCTTCCCTCCCGCGCCCGGCCGGTCTCCGCCGCCTCGATCCGCTGCCAGTCGCGGAAGGCGACCGGCTCGATGCCGCGGGCGTGGAGCAGCATGTCGAGGCCGGGCCCGCCCGGCTTGCCGCCGCCGGGCGGGCGGTCGGCGAAGATCCGCTCGGCGACCTCGAAGCCGTCGGGGCGGTTGGTGCCGATCGTTCCCGTCGGACCGCGCCTCGCCCAGCCCACGCAATAGAGGCCGCCGCCGATCACTCCGTCCTGGTTGGCGAAGCGGCCGCGGCCATGCTCGTAGGGGACGCCCTCGATCGGCGGAGTCTGGTAGCCGATGCAGCTCACCACCAGCCCGCACTCGATCGCGTAGCGCTCGCCGGTGCCGACGGAGCGAAGGTCCTCCGTCAGCCGCGTCCGCTCGACGATCAGCCGCTCGACCCGCCCCTCGCCCTCGACCGCGACCGGCATCGCGAAGAAGTCGAAGTCGATCGTCTTGGCCTTGTCCCGCGGCAGGTTGGCGAAGTCGCGCAAATGGGTGACGGACTTCCGCATCCCCGGCTCGAGCAGGGCGTCGTCGTCCTGCGGCGGGAAGTCGGCGAGGTCGACCTTCGGGGCCGCCGCCTGGAGATGGCCGAGCTCGCCCAGCTCCTTGGGAGTCATTGCGATCTGGTGCGGCCCGCGCCGGCCGAGCACGTGGACGGTCCGGATCGCGCTTCCCTCGAGCGCGTCCAGCGCCCGGCCGACGATGTCGGAGCCGGCGAACTCGGCCCTCGTCTTGGCGAGGATCCGGGCGACGTCGAGCGCCACGTTGCCGTTGCCGATCACCGCCGCCGCACCGACGTCCAGCGGCGGATCGAGACCGGCGAAATCCGGATGGCCGTTATACCAGCCGACGAAGGCCGCCGAGCCGACCACTCCGCGCAGGCCGGCGCCGGGCAGGTCGAGCGGCCGGTCGTTCGGCGCCCCCGTCGCCAGCACGACCGCGTCGTACAGCTCCACCAGCTCCGCCACGCTCACGTCCGGCCCGACCGTGACGTTGCCGACGAAGCGGACGTTGGCGGAAAGCCCCACTTTCTCGTAGCGCCGGTAGACCGCCTTGATCGACTGGTGGTCGGGCGCGACTCCGGACCGGATCAGGCCGTAGGGCACCGGCAGCCGGTCGATCATGTCGATCTGGACCTCGTCCGCGTACAGCTTCTGGAGCGCCTCGGCGGTGTAATAGCCCGCCGGGCCGGAGCCGATGATCGCCACATGCCGCATCTGCCCGAGCCCCCTTGCCGTCCTTCGCCGATGCTAGCGCCGCGCCGCGCCGAGGCAAGCCGAGTTTCGTCATCCCCGGTTCACCGGCGCGAGGCTATGGCGAACGCCATGAAAACCCTCCTCCCCCTCATCGCCCTGCTCGCCGCTCCCGCCTTCGCCGCGCCCGCCGCCCCCCAGGCCGAGCGCGCGCCCGAAGTCAGCATCCCCTTCGCCAGCCACGCCCGCTCGATCCGGACGTTCGAGGCGACGGCCGACGACGTGCTCTATCTCCAGGATCGCGAGCGCCGCTGGTACCGGGCCGAGATCGGCGCGGGCTGCTTCGGGCTTCGGTTCGCGCAGGCGATCGGCTACGACACGCGCGGAAGCCTCGCCCTCAACCAGTTCAGCCGGATCGTCGTCGGCCGCGACACCTGCCCGATCCTCTCCCTCACCCGGAGCGACGGGCCGCCGAAGCGGGTGAAGAAGAAACGGGCGGACTGACGTCATTCCGGCGAAGGCCGCAAATCCATGAACACCGCCGTGCGGGCTGGAGAACGGGCCATGTTCATGGATCCCGGATCGCGAGTCCGGGATGACGGCCGCAAGCCGGGACTAGAGCTCGTCCAGATGAGCTGGAAACGTCACCCCGGACTTGATCCGGGGTCCACCTTCTTCACCTCGCCGCCGGAGGAGTGAAAAGGTGGATGCCGGATCAAGTCCGGCATGACCAGGCGGGCCGCTTTCCGTCCAAACAGGACAGACCCTAGGCCTTCCCGCTCTTGTCCTCGAGCATCGCCGCGCCCTGGCTTCGGATCAGCGGCTCGATCATCCCGCCGAAAAAGGCGAGCGCGGCCGGAAGGGTCACCGTCATCCTGACGACCGACTCCTGGATGTCGATGCGCGCCGCCATCTTCTGGCCCATCGCGTCGATGTCGAGGTCGAGCCGGTCCCCGGTCCAGCGCGGGCTCACCTGGGCGCCGCCGGGGATATGGTCCGACAGCCGGTTCGTGTTGCGCTCGATCCGCCGCCGGGCTTCCTGGGCGCCCAGGGTGTGGGGAAGGTCGACGACGATGGGATTGCTCATCGGCCGCCCTTAGCCGCCTCTGCCCCTGCGCTCCAAGGCTTTTCCGCCTGTGGTCCGGCGGGCACAGTCCGCCGGCCTTCTTTGCGTTGCAGCAGAAAACCCTTCCCTGCCGCTTATATTGCCATAAGCTCGAACTGTGCGGCGGCCGGGGGGTCGCCCGTTTCTGGGGATTTTCCAAATGGTTCGAATGTCGCGCGCCGCTCTGCTGACGAGTCTCTCCGCGCTTGCCCTCGGGGCCGGTCCGGCCTTCGCCCAGGACACGGCCGCGCCCGCCGGAGCCGGCTCCGCCCAGGAGGCCGCGGCCGCCCAGGACGAGCAGGCGCTCGCCACCGACACCGCGGTTCCCTCCGGCGAGGAGATCGTCATCACCGGCACCCGCCGGACCGACCGCACCCTCGCCGACAGCCCGGTCCCGGTCGACGTCATCTCCGCCGATTCGATCGTCAATTCGGGCCAGACCGAGACCAACAAGATCCTCAACCAGCTGGTGCCGAGCTTCAACTTCCCGCAGCCCTCGATCGCCGACGGATCGGACGCCCTTCGCCCGGCCACCCTTCGCGGGCTCAGCCCGGACCAGACTCTGGTGCTGGTCAACGGCAAGCGCCGCCACGTCTCCGCGCTCCTCAACATCAACGGAACGGTCGGCCGGGGCAGCGCCGCGGTCGACATGAACCTCATCCCCGGCCTCGCCATCAGCCGCGTCGAGGTGCTCCGCGACGGCGCCGCCGCGCAATATGGCTCCGACGCGATCGCCGGAGTCATCAACATCCAGCTGAAGAGCGCCGACAACGGCGGGCGCGCCTCCGTCACCTGGGGCAAATATCACACCAATATCGACAATGTCGCGAACGTCACCGGGCTCCAGCTGAACGGCTCCGGCCAGCCCCAGCTCGATCCTTCCGACAACCGCTATCTCCTCGCCAACACCGACGGCGACCGGAGCGCCCATGACGGCCGCCAGCTCACCATGGGAGTCAATGTCGGCATCCCGATGGGGCCGGGCTTCCTCAACGTCACCGGCGAGTTCCGCGACCGCAACCGAACCAATCGCGCCGGCTTCGATCTCCGGCCCAATTACAACCGCCCCGCTCCGCCCGCCTTCGATGCGCGCGAGGCCGGATTCGACCGCCTCCAGTTCCGCTTCGGCGATCCCGACAGCGTCGACTATAATTTCTTCGTCAACGCCGGAGTGCCGATCGCCGAAAAGTGGGAGGCCTATCTGTTCGCCTCCTACGGCCATCGGGACACGATCAGCGCCGCCAATTACCGCCAGGCCGGCGCCGTCCAGAACCGCGATTTCAGCGTGCTCGCCCCCAATCAGGCGCCGAACGCCCAGAATTTCGTCTCGCTGACGCCCGACGGCTTCCTGCCGCTGATCGACACCGATCTCGACGACCGGGCCGTCACCGCTGGCTTCCGTGGCGAAGTCGTCGGCTGGAAGATGGATCTGTCCTACGGCCACGGCCAGAACAGCTTCGATTATACCGTCCGCAACTCGCTCAACACCTCCTTCGGGCCGCAGAGCCAGCGGGTCTTCGACGCGGGCGGCCTCGGCTACGCCCAGGACATCGCCAATCTCGATTTCTCCCGGCAGTTCGGCCTGGGCTTCGCCAAGCCGCTCGCCGTCGCCGCGGGCGGCGAATATCGCCACGAGCATTTCGAGATCCGTCCCGGCGACACCCAGTCCTTCGCCATCGGCCCCTTCTTCCGCCCGTCGGTGACGACCACCGCCGCCAACTGCACCGCCCAGCAGGGCGTGTTCAACGCCGGCTCGGGCGTGTGCAGCTTCCCCGGACGCGCCGCTCCGGCCGGAGCCCAGGGCTTCCCCGGGATCCCGCTGGCGAGCGCCACCGACGTCGGCCGCCACAGCTGGGCCGCCTATCTCGAGCTCGATACCGATCCTGTGGAAGGCGTGACCACCACCGTCGCCGCCCGCTACGAGCATTTCTCGGATTTCGGCTCCACCTTCAACGGCAAGTTCGCCGCCCGCTGGGAGCCGGTGGAAGGCTTCGCGCTTCGCGGCTCCATCTCCAACGGCTTCCGGGCGCCGTCGCTCCACCAGCAATTCTTCACCACCACCTCGACCAACTTCATCAACGGTGTCCCGGTGGACATCGCCACCCTCGCGGTCAGCGCGCCGGCGGCCCGGGCGCTCGGATCGCAGGACCTCAAGCCCGAAAAGTCGCTCAACATGAGCCTCGGCCTCACCGCCAACCCGCTTCGCGGCCTCACCGTCACCGCCGATCTCTACCAGATCGACATCAACGACCGGATCGTCCTGACCGAGACCCTGGGCAACGGCGGCACCGGCAATACGGCGGCGGTCCAGTCCGCGGTCACCGCGCTCCTCGCCTCCAGCGGCTTCCCGCAGGTCGCCGCGGCGCGCTTCTTCATCAACGGCCTCGACACGAGGACTCGCGGCCTCGACGTCGTCGCCGTCTATCGGAAGAACCTGGAAGGCCTCGGCAACTGGTCGCTGAGCGCCGCCTACAATTACAACAGGACCAAGATCGAGGAGCGTCTCGCCGCGCAGGGGCCGCTCGCGACCATTCCCGGCCTCGTCCTGTTCGGCCGGGTCGAGGGGCTTCGCTTCACGAACGGCCAGCCGCGCGACAAGATCGTGCTCAGCGCCGACGGCGACATCGGCAACCTCGGCATCACCGCGCGCACCACCCGCTACGGCAAGGTCGTCTCGCCGGGCGCCGCGGCGCCGCTCGGGGCGGACGCACTCAGCCTCACCGCTTTCGGGCCGGACGACATCTTCCTCAAGGCCAAGTGGATCACCGATCTGGAGGTCCGCTACAAGCTCGCCAAACGGTTCGAATTCGCCATCGGCGCCAACAACCTGCTCGACGTCTACCCGACCCGTTCGCCCTTCGGCGCCCGGCCCGCCTCGATCGGCGGGGTCTATCCGGCCAACCAGCAATATATCCCCTACTCGATCTTCTCGCCCTTCGGCTTCAACGGCCGCTTCGTCTACGGCCGCCTCGGCGTCGAGTTCTGATAAGTCGGTAAATCCTCCCCTGCGTTTGCAGGGGAGGGGGACCATGCGAAGCATGGTGGAGGGGCCTTCCAGACTCGAAGAACCCCTCCACCGCGCTTCGCGCGGTCCCCCTCCCCGCGAAATCGCGGGGAGGAATAGTTGAGCCCCCCCCCGCATTTCGTCCAGGGTGGCGAACGCCTCCGGCCTTCCTACATAAGAGCCTCACAGGAAGGCCCTTTTCATGAGCGACACACCGATTTCCCGCCGTGGCCTGATCGGCTCCGCGGCGGCCCTCGCCGTGGCCGCCGGCGCCGGCGTCTTCGCCTTCGGGCGCAGCGGCTCCCCGGCCGAGGCGGCGGAGCGATTCGAGATCGTGAAGACCCCGGCCGAATGGCGCCGGATCCTCGGCCCGCAGCGCTATTACGTGCTCCGCGAGGCCGGCACGGAGCGCGCCGGCTCGAGCCCGCTCGACCGGGAGAAGCGGCGCGGCGCCTTCCTGTGCGCCGGCTGCGACCTTCCGGTCTACAGCTCGGCCGCCAAGTTCGACAGCGGCACCGGCTGGCCCAGCTTCACCGCGCCCCTGCCCAATGCGGTCCGCACCAGGCCCGACCGGGGGCTCTTCGGAGCCCGGACCGAGGTTCATTGCCGGCGCTGCGGCGGCCACCTCGGCCACGTCTTCGACGACGGTCCCAGGCCGACCGGCAAGCGCTTCTGCATGAACGGCCTCGCCTTGAAGTTCCGCCCGGCATGACCCGGTCGAGACAGGCCCTTCTCGGCGCGCTGCTCCTTCTGCTGGGGTTCGTGATCGCCCTCCAGGCGCCCCGGCCCGGAGTGGCCGCGCCCGGTCCCGGGCTCGCCACGGCGGTCTTCGCGGGCGGCTGCTTCTGGTGCACCGAAGCCGATTTCGACAAGATCCCGGGAGTCGTTTCCACCACGTCGGGCTATGCCGGCGGCAGGTCCGCGAACCCGACCTACGAGCAGGTCTCGGCGGGCGGCACCGGCCATATCGAAGTGGTGAAGGTCGTCTACGATCCGGCCAGGGTCAGCTACCCGCGCCTCGTCGCCCGCTTCTTCCGGACCATCGATCCGCTCGACGGCGGCGGCCAGTTCTGCGACCGCGGAAGCCAGTACGCCTCCGCCATCTTCGTCGGCAACCCGGCCGAGCGCCGAGTCGCCGAAGCCACCAGGGCCCGCGCCGCCGCACTGCTCAAGAAGCCGGTCGCCACGCGCATCCTCGCCGCCGCCCCCTTCTACCCGGCCGAAGGCTATCACCAGGATTATTACAAAAAGAACGCCACCAAATACAAATACTACCGCTGGCGCTGCGGCCGCGACGCCCGCCTTGCAGCGGTCTGGGGCAATTAGGCGAGGCCATCAACGCCCCCGCATTTTGCTTGGCCTCCTCGGCCGCGATCGCGGCTGAAGGAGGGTTCGCACAAAGAACACAAAGGTCACAAAGAGGCCGCGCAGCGAGTTAGGCAGAGCGCGTCCGGAGGAGCCGCGGTCGCGGAGCCGCTCGGAGCCTTTGTGACCTTCGTGTTCTTTGTGCGAACAAGATTGCCGCCTTCGGCCGCGACGACGCGGTATCATGAGACCGGGGCCGGCATGGCTCGTCCCCGAGTGGCGGTCGCCGGAGCCTCCCACGCGCCTGAGCGCCGCCCGCCCGACGCAAGGCGAGGCGCCGATGATCGGCCGAAACAGGCTGAATGGGGTGGTAACCATTGTGTTCAATGAGTCTCTAACCGCGCGGCCCTAACGCGGTGCCCTCTAGCTGCGCTTTGCACCGGTGAGGATGGACGATGAGGGCATTGAGCTGGCTTAAGGATCTCTGTTCGAGCGAGCGCGGCAACGTGCTCGTCGTGGGCGCGGCGGTCATGCCGCTGCTGCTCGGCTCCGCCGCGGTCGCGGTCGACACCATCCAGCTGAGCGTCTGGAAGCGCCAGCTGCAGCGCGCCGCCGATTCGGGCGCGATCGCCGGCGCCTATGCGCTCGGGCAGCGCGTCGACGTCCACGACGCCGTCGACGAAGACCTCGCCGCCAACAGCTTCCCGGCGCTGAAGGACGATGAAGTCGTCACTTCGGGCGCGCGGCTCGGGTTCAAGCGCACGGTGCGCGTTCAGCTGAACGCGGCCCAGCCGCTCCCCTTCATGTCGATCTTCACCAACCGGACGACGACCCTCTCCGCCGACGCGACCGCCGCTCTGGACCAAAGCGGCACCTACTGCATGATCGCGCTCGACGACGACAGCTCGAAGCCGGGGATCAAGGTCAGCGGCAACTCCGTCGTCGATCTCAAATGCGGAATGAAGACGAACGCGACCGGCTCGAACACGATCGACACCAACGGCAGCAAGTCGAAGATCATCGCCGAGCCGGTGGCCTCCGCGGGCGGGCTCGACCCGGGCAATTTCCCCGACGGCACGACGCTCCAGCCCAATTCGCAGCCGCAGAAAGACCCGCTCGCCTGGCTCCCCCACCCGACGGTGCCGAGCGGGTGCAACAGCGGCACGCTCACCGTCCCGGGCGGGACGACGATGAATCTGTCGGCCACCCAGATCTGCTACGCGGGCTACGACATCAAGGGGACCCTCAACCTGACGGGCACCAACGTCGTCATGACGGCGAACGGCGGCGACGTCTCGGTCCAGGGCACGCTTCGCGCAGGCAGCGCCACGGTCGTGATGACGAGCGCGAGCGGTGCGGCGGGCGACGTGAAGATCACTTCGGCGGATGCCAGGCTCGAGATGACGGCGCCGACGAGCGGCGACTACAACGGCCTCCTGTTCTACCGCGATCGCCGTTCCGGCTATGTCGACATCAAGATCACCGGCAACGCTACCCTCAAACTGTCGGGCGCTCTCTATTTCCCCACCGCGGACCTTTCCATCGCCGGAAATTCCGATTCGACCTTCGAGTGCCTGCAGATGGTGGGGATGAAGCTCTCCTTCAGCGGCGGCTCGGCCAGCGACAACAGCTGCGGCGACAACGATATCTCCGATGCGTTCAAGCTGACCGTCGTCAGGCTGATCGCATGATCCGCCGGCGCTCTCCCTCGCTGGCCCGCGACGATCGCGGCGCGGCCGTCATCGAGTTCGGCCTGCTCGCGCCGATCCTGGCGCTCTTCGTGATGGGCATCATCGACGTCAGCCGCGGCCTTTCCGAGCGCTTCACCCTGGAGCAGGCGGTGAACCGGAGCCTCGAGCTCGTCCAGTCGCGCAACGCCGATCCCGCCGTGCAGGAAGCGGGCGACACGCCCGAGGACGCCTATCAGTTCGCCATCGACGAAGCCGAGGCCGCCGCCGGTCCGGGCGCAACGGTCACTCCGACGCTGTGGCGCGAATGCGACGGCGTGGAAACGACGCCGTTCAACGAGAATTGCGACGACAATAGCGACGGCACTCCCAGGGACACCGCCCGCTACCTGAAGATCCACATCACCAAGAACTTCCAGGGCGAATATTTTCTCGGCGCGACCACCATGGTCGCCTCCGGCAGCGTGAGGATCCCATGATGCGAACCCGTTCGTTGATCAGCAACCAGCGCGGCGTGAGCGCGGTCGAGTTCGGCCTGCTCGCCCCGGTCTTCATCAGCTTCATCATCGGCACGACCCAGCTCGGCACCCTGTTCTTCGCCAATGCCGACATGCGCAACGCGCTCGCCACCGGCGCCCGGGTCGCCTCCGTCTGGCCGGTTCCGCAGCCCGCCGCGGTCAAGTCCGCCGTCGAGGCGCACATGGTCCGCGAAGGCGCGAATTCCGCCACGGTCACCGTCACCGATTCCACGAAGGACGCCAACGGCAATCCCTACATGCGCATCGCGGTGACCTACAACGTGCCGCTCAACTTCCTCTTCTTCTCCCCCACGGTGAGGCTCGGCGACACCCGCACCGTCCTGCTCCAGCGCTCCACCGCGACCGCCTCCACGACGACCACCCCGCCGGCCACTCCGACCACTCCAGAACCCACCCCGACCACTCCGACGGAACCCGTGACTCCGACCCCCACGCCTCCGACCACAACGCCTCCGACAACCACGCCTCCGACCACGACGCCTCCGACCACCACGCCGCCCGGCAAGGACAAGGACGACAAGCACGAGGATCACGGCACCTGTAAGAAGAAGTGCTAGCGGACCGAGGGGACGGCGGCCCGGCCGCCCCCCGGCGCCCGATCCTCTCCTAGACCTCGTCGAAATAGAGGTGGCGCGGCCACTGGTCGCGCAGCCTCACCTCGTCCAGCGCCCGCTCGATCGCTTCCAGCTCGGCCTGCTCCGGCGGGTCGGGCGGAAGCAAGGCGGGATCGGGATCCTCCTCGTCCAGCTCCGGATGGGCGTCGAAGAAGGCGTTCCAATAGTCGCCGAGATAGCGGTACAGCTCGCACGTCCGGGCAAAGAGCGAATCGAGCCAGGCGAGCCTCGCCTTCATCCGCTCCTCCGCCCGCCGCGCCTCGGCCACCGCCTCCTCGTCGCGCAGGCCGAGCTCGATCAGCTGGGCGAGCAGACGGGCGCGCCATTCGCCCCAATCCTCCGGCGCCTCCGCCGACTGCCTTTTCGCCGTCATCACGCCTCCCGCGGGCCCTGGCCGAGCCCGTTTACCGATTCGCCAACGGCCCGGTAAAACATGCGAAATCCTAATTTGGAAGCTTTTTGTTCGCGCTACGTTCTGGCCTCGCCCGCGCGTCCTCCCCCTCCAAAACCGCTTGACTCCGTACCATGGTACGGCAGCTAGAGAGCGATTCGCGGCCGGCGCATCCCGCCCGGCCGCGACTGGAGACAAGACCATGAAGACCGAGAACAAGACCGCCGCCGCAACGGGCGCCGTCGCCTCCCCCGCCCGCGGCGGCTGCCGCTGCGATCCCTGCGCCTGCCGCGATTGCGGGTGCAACTGAGCCCAACCCCTCTCCCGCCGCGGCGGGAGAGGGACCGCTCCCGCGAAAGGCCTCCCTCATGCCCGACATGACCATCGCCCGCCTCGCCGGCGCCGGCGGCGTCGGAGTCGAGACGATCCGCTATTACCAGCGCCGCGGCCTCCTCGCCGAGCCGCCCCGCGCCGGCGCGGTCCGCCGCTACGGCCCCGCCGATCTGCGCCGCCTGCTCT
The DNA here is from genome assembly GCA_036387555.1 of Allosphingosinicella sp. GTDB lineage: Bacteria > Pseudomonadota > Alphaproteobacteria > Sphingomonadales > Sphingomonadaceae > Allosphingosinicella. Next base: position 10,725 of record DASVTN010000119.1, read on the forward strand.
TCATCCGCAGGGCCCAGGCCGCCGGTTTCACTCTGGAGGAGATAGCCGAGCTCCTCGCCCTCGATTCCGGCCACGACCGCCCCCGGGTCCGGGCCCTCGCCGCCGAGCGCCTCGCCGCCCTCGAAGCGAAGATCGCGGAGCTCGAAAAGGCCAGGGCCGCACTCACCCGCCTCAGCCGCGCCTGCGCGGCGGGGACGCAGGGACCCTGCCCGATCCTCGAAGCCTTCGAGGCCTGAGGCGCCCACGAACGGCGAAGCGGTTGCGAAGCGACCGTGAGCTGCAAGGGGAGTCGCCGAAGGCCGGCCGGCGGGTCGGCGCGGCCGAGCCCGTCCGACGGCGCGGGCCGCCCCGCGCCCACGAACGGCGAAGCGGTTGCGAAGCGACCGTGAGCTGCAAGTGGAGTCGCCGAAGGCCGGCCGGCGGGTCGGCGCAGCCGAGCCCGTCCGACGGCGCGGGCCGCCCCGCGCCGCCCGAGCGGAACCTCAGCCCTCGCTCCGCTTCAGGGCCGCCTTCTCCTCCTCCTCTTGCCTGATCTCCGCGAGCCGCGCCGACAGATGGTCGAATATCTCCTTGGCGTCCCGCCCCTGCCCCCTTGCCGCCGCCGCCTCCTCCCGAAGCTCGGCTTCGATCTTCGGCCTCAGCTCGCGCTCGATCCGCGCCCTCAGCGCCTTCGACGCACGCCCCTCGCCGCCGCTCTCGACGAGCATCTTGAGGATGCCGTCCGAACGCTTGACCCGGCGTCCCACCACCTTGCCGCCCTGGATGATCTCCTCCTCGACTCCGGTCACGCCCCTTTCCCAGGCGATCGTCTCCAGGCTCGCCTCGCCGCCCGACTGCGCCCGCGCCGCCCGGCACAGGGAGGCGAAGTCCGGATCCTTCTTCTCGTGCTTGTAGAAGGTCGTCGGCGAGATCCGCGCCTCCGCGCACGCCTCCGCCACCGTCACCCCCCGCGCCAGCGCCCGAAGGCAGGCCGCCTTCTTCGCCGGAGTGAAGCCGTTGCGTTTCCAGCCCAGCGCCATCGCCCCGCTCCTTGTCCTCAGACGTCCCGGAAATGCAGGTGCCTCGGCCAGCGGTCCTCCTTGAGCGCCGCCATCACCTCCGCGTAAATGGCCTGGGCGATCGCCTCCTCGGGCGGTTCGGGCAGCTCGGGCCCGTCCTCGTCCTCCCAGTCGACGTCGGGATGGGCCTCCATCTGCCGCCTGTAGGCCTCGTCGGCCTTCTCCTGCATCTCGAAGAAGGCTTCGAACCGCTCGCGCGCCCATTCCAGCCGAAGCCGCGCCCGCTCCACCTTCTTCGAAGCCTCCGCCTCCGCCTCGGCGCCGGCCATCCCGAGCTCCGTCATCTCCGCCGCCAGCCCGAGCCGAACCTCCTCCCACTGATCCGCCGTCAGCACCGACCCCTTGCGCCCGCGCCCCCGAGCCCCCGCCTTCCGTCCCATCCTCATTCTCCCCGGCAAAGCCCGGCCGGAAGCCCCACTCCCGGCCGGACGACCAACCACGCGGAGCAGTAGAACAGGAAATTTCCTACAATAATCCTTCAATCGCACAGGGCGAGCCAGGCGCAGTCGCGACTATCGCGAAGCAATCGTCGCACTGAGCCCGGACTCGCCCCCGCGCGGCCGGCGGGGCGGCTGGCTGAGCCAGCCGAGCCCGTCCGACGTCACGGCCGCCCGTGACGTCCCTTTCCGCACAGGGCGAGCCACGCGCAGTCGCGACGATCGCGAAGCAATCGTCGCACTGAGCCCGGACTCGCCCCCGCGCGGCCGGCGGGTCGACTGGCTGAGCCAGCCGAACCCGTCCGACGTCACGGCCGCCCGTGACGTCGCTTGCATCCGCATTAGAGAGGCCATGGCCTATCGAATGAGGGCCGCCCTGACCCGGTGTATTGATCCCAGTGCTTCAATCCTTCGCTCCATCTCGCCAGCACGCCTTTCTACATCGGCGAGGTTTTTGAAGCGAAGAGTGGTTAGCCCGCCTAGGTCTGAAGGCAACGCGAGCTTTGCGTTTTCTTCCGCCAGCACAAACACGCGGCGGCGGTCCAAGGCACCTGCAAAAAGGCCGAATTCTACTAGCACGTTATCCCGGGCAGATAAGCCCGTTTGTCTCCAAGGTTTCAGAAAGTTCTTTGTGACCTTATCGTCGGCGGTAGCGACGATGATTGCGAAATCGATCGTGCGCGCCTGTTCCTCTAAGGCCTCCATGGGGGCACATGAGGGTAAGAAAATGCCCTCGTGCGTCCACAGGCGTATGTCCATGTTGGGCTTTGAAAGAGTGCGATGAAGGACCTCAATAACCGGCTTTGCTAAACCTGAAGACGCTATGAAAATTTTCGGGATCGGGTTCGGGGGTACGAAATAAGCATTACGCTGCCGGAGCCGGCCGGAAAGCTCACGGGCCACGTTCCGCCACAAGTTGGTGTGGATCGCGCCGAGCCGCATGAACGCTTCGCATGACAATCGAACAGCTACCACGCCGCCCGAACCGGCGCGGGCCGTAGCTGAACGTCGACTCCCAGGTTCGAGGGCCGCCATTTCACCAATGACCTCACGAGCCTCACGTCGGAGATAGGGGTGGCCGTGGATTTCCAGATCTACAAAGCCAGCCAGAAGAAAATACACGTCATCGTCGTCATCGCCTTGCCGTAGCAGCATCTCTCCTTCCTCAAAGCGAAGAGGCTCGCCCTCGTTCTCTATTGCAGCGGCTAAGAGCTCGTCGTTCAGTACCACATTCTGGAGGCAGAGCGCCTCAAGGCGTCGGTGCTGCTGTTCCGGTCCGAAAAAGGCGGCCATGCTAGAGTTCCTTACTCTTGAGCGGACAGGAATCCATGGTCCCACAGCACGGCCACCCCTTATAGGAGTCCCAGAAGGATCTCTCCTCTCGTCTCCTCGCGTGTTCCGCCTTTATGAGTTCAAACATAAGGCTGCGCTGCTTGCATTTCCGGCGCAGGATTGGACGACCATGTTTTATGCAACCACGAGGGCAGGGGGCGCGGAGATTGGTCAGCCGCTGCCGATCCTTCGTCAGGCGCGGGACGACACCCGCAACCCAACCTTGACCCTCTTCGAGCGCAAGACGAACTTCGTCTTCAACGAACGTCCCGGCAGTTAGCTTCTCCATTGCAAGTTGATACTTGTGCGCGTCACCGTGGTGCAGCGCGCGCGGGATAGACCACGCGCGAAAGCGCTCCGCGTGGCGCTGCGCCGCGATGAATTCCCCCAGCCATACCCACCATAATGCAGCCTGGGAGGATGTCCTGGGCGCGATGGGATCGCCCACACCCAAGCAAAAGGTGCCGTCAGAGTTTATGTGGCGCTCGGGACAACACAGGGGCCATTTTGGAGGGGACTCCTCCCGCACAAGGAGTTTCTTCTTCTCTTCCGAAACGCGAAGGCGGACCTCCTCGCCTGCCCGCCCACTGGGGTGCGGTACTCGAGCAGAGATGCTGAGGTCGCCGCCCGACCGCTGCACCTCTGCCCACGGCGGCGCAGAGGCCGCTACCAAGTGGAGCAGACTCACCGAGTTAGGTGGGGCCTAAATTCGTCGGCCGTTTCGGCTCTTGCCTCAGCGGGCACTGAAGTGATTGCTGCACCCGCGGCCAAGATGTAGGCGAGCGAATCGTAATCAAAGCTATCCTGCCGTCGTTCTGGAAAATGACGGCGCGCCGAAAACGACAGATGGCCGAAGGCCTCTGGACCTAGCGCTAACCCGGACCCAACAATGCGTTCTTGCTCAATCTGTGATTGAATGGTTGCTGTACTACTCGCTACGCGCACGCCGCGGTCGCCCCGAATGCCGATCCGGCTGATAGGTGTGGTGCCGACCTCTACTCCGATAGCCAAGCCAAGGTCGTCTATCCCGCCGAGCATTCGCTGCACAAGTTCGAAGCTTGAATAGAGGCCCCCAGCGCATTTAAGCGCTTCAACCGTGGTGCGCGCCAGATCCACATTGGACGGAGCGCCGAACGCCAGGATGCCGTGCATGCAATCGCCAATGTACCGCACCTTGCGAGACTGGAAATCACGCTTCAGGACGTTGTGAAATTCGCCGCGAAGTACGTGGAGCGCCCGCACCGCTGCTTCAGGACGGCCCGCCGCGAGGCAGCGATCGATGTACGCCGTGTACCCGCCCAGATCAGCGAAAATGCTGGCGACTGGCATGCGGATGGAGTTGCCGGGCGAAAGAGACGCGTAGTCAATGCTATTCAAGGGCGGCGTGTGTGCGTGGAATACGAAAGCGCTCTTGCCCCCCGTTGCTGCGCGTTGAGTGCGCAGATCCGCTCGCCAGCCCTCAACGAGCCTCTCGTATTGGCCTCCTTCGTCGGCAAAGCCCTCGGACAGGTCAAAGCCGCTAATCTGACCTTGGACCCTGAGTTGGTCGAAGATCATTCGGGTCACCGGATAAGCGCGCTCCTCGGACAATCCGGGGAATGTTGCGAGCGCGAAAAGGGTGCGGACACGGTTGGACGGGAATACGCCTTGCCCGTCGCCAGCGGCAAGTTTCGCGGCGTAATTTGCCGGCGCACCGAGGAAGAGAGGTTCCTGCTCACAACCGGTTCCACTGTTAATGGCGACGCACTTGCCGGTGTCGACTCCGACCTTGAGCGTAGGCGTATAGTTGCCACCAGCTATGTCGCTGCTGGCACGCCGAGTAAACTCGATAAGGCGGAAGGCCAAAGCCAGCGCCTTAAGCACCCTAGCCCGCTCGTTATTCACAGGGTCTACGACAACACAGTGCAGGCGACCTCCGTGGAAGTCCACTCTCTGGGCTCCCATGTCCTGCACGAGGCGGTCCACTGCTGCGTAGTGAAGGTGCAGAAAATTCAACGCGCGCTTGTGGGAATCTTCGGTTTCGACTCCGTTCTCAAGGCGGTAGTCGTCGTAGTTCGAGAGCCGAGCGTAGACGTGAACAGCATCTACGACGATTGCGCGGTTGCGGGGGATGCTGATCAGAGCCTCTCGTGCGAGAGGGTTAGACTGGCCGCTCGACCGCCGCGCCTCGACGAGCCGAGGATAGACGTCGGTCAGAGCCTCCATCGTGATCTGCGGGCAGGAGCGGATTAGCCCGCCGATGCGCTCGACTGCCTGGTCGTGGTTCCATGGCATCGGCATTCCCTCCATCAAATGGGATGGGAACGTAGAATGAACGACGGGGGATACAAGGGGTGAACGAAAAGAAAGGTGTGGATATCCCATGATAGCCGATTTCATCGCCTCCGCTTCGCCACCCTTCCCCGACCCGCCCTACCTTGCTAGAGCCCCAGCAACCGTGCCGCTCCCTCCCTCGCCCGGCTCCAGACAGACGAGAGCCCCCTACAACCGCCGTCGGCAACAACACCTGCACCGCCCGCACCACCCTCACCCGCCGGCACCCTACCTCAGCGCTATAAACCGCGCCCCCGCCTCAAGCCGCTCCTCCACCGCTTCCCACTGTCCGCCGAGCCATTCGCGGAGCACCAGATTGCTCACGTTGCCGCATCGCAGCCAGAGCAGGACGAAACGATCGGGCCGCCGCAGCGCCACGAAATCCTCGTCCTTGCTGATCACGACGAGTTGTTCGGCTTCGGCATAGTCCGCGATCTGCCTATCCCGAAGCGCCTCTTCGGCCAGGGTGCCGACATGCACGGCCGTATGCCCCCGCTCCTCCAGCCAGCCGCACAGCTCCGGCGGGAGCTGTGCGTCTATCAGGAACTTCATCCGGCGGAGCGGCGCCGCGGCTCTTCAGTCATTGAAGCCGCATAGGCCAGGCTGGCGCGGATATCCTCGAGCTTCACATAGGGGAAGTCCGCCAGGATCACCTCCTCGCTCACGCCCTCGGCGAGCATGGCCAGGATGTCGGTGACCCGCATCCGCGTTCCGGTGATGGTCGGGCGGCCGCCGCAAATCTCGGGATCGACCGCGATTCGAGGGTGATCGGCCAGCTTCATACCATTGCGGTATGTATCCCAATTCTCGATTACCGTCATAGGAATTCCGGCCCGGCGGGCCGCCTCCGCGGAGGGTAGGGCGCATTCATTGCTCCGGAACTTTAACGCAAAGCGTGGTTCGAAGCAGCGCCGATTTCGCAATATGCGAAGTTCGTTTGCTCCCCGATTCTCCGCCCTTCAGGGCGGATGGGCTCCGTCCGCAGGTCGGCTTTGGGACATGCGCTCGCGGCCCATTCGTCCGGCGCCCCGGCGCCCAATTCTCAAAAGGGAAGGCGCGAAGGCGCGACGCAACACCCGTCATCCCGGCGAAAGCCGGGACCCCGGGACGAGACGTCTCGGCGGGCCTCCCCGAGATCCCGGCTTTCGCCGGGATGACGGGGGGCTCTGGCCGGGGCGTCATCTTCCGCTCTGGACGCAGAGCACCCCCTTCTCTACGCCGCGCCTTTGCGCCTTCGCGCCTTCTCTCGAATGCCCAGGTCGTGCCGCCGTTGCCGGAAAGGCGCTCGATGCGATGACGGCGGGGCGGCTCGCCGCTGGATGCCGAAACAAGTTCTAAATGACGAAAAAGGTGCGGCCCTTCCCCCCATTTCCGTCACTCCGGACTGGATCCGGGGTCCACCTTCTTCTCCTTCGCCTGGCAAGTGGAGGTGGATGCCGGATCAAGTCCGGCATGACGACCGGGTGTGACCCTTCACACCCCGCCCCCCCCTTGCTAGAGCGCCGGCAACATTAGCCGATCGGTGACTATCACCGACCGGTGACAATCCCATCGAAAGGCGCCCAATGACCGCCGTCGGCAACAACTCCCTAGGCACCCGCACCAACCTCCAGGTCGGCCCCAAGACCTACGCCTACTACAGCCTCGAAAAAGCCTCCGCCGCCCTCGGCGATATCTCCCGTCTCCCCTTCTCGATGAAGGTCCTGCTCGAGAACCTCCTCCGCTTCGAGGACGGCAAGACCGTCACCCGCGCCGACATCCAGGCGCTGGTCGATTGGCAGAAGGAGCGCTCCTCGACCAAGGAGATCCAGTACCGCCCGGCCCGCGTCCTCATGCAGGATTTCACCGGAGTGCCCGCCGTCGTCGATCTCGCCGCGATGCGCGACGCGATGGCCAAGCTCGGCGGAAACGCGGCGCAGATCAACCCGCAGGTGCCGGTCCACCTCGTCATCGACCACTCCGTCATGGTCGACGCGTTCGGGACGCCGCAGTCCTTCGCCCGCAACGTCGAGCTCGAATATCACCGCAACATGGAGCGCTACGAATTCCTCAAATGGGGCTCGAAGGCGTTCAACAATTTCGAGGTCGTGCCGCCGGGCACCGGCATCTGCCACCAGGTCAACCTCGAATATATCTCCCGCGGCGTCTGGTCGTCGGCCGACCCGTCGGGCGAGCAGGTCGCCTATCCCGACACGCTCGTCGGCACGGACAGCCACACCACCATGGTCAACGGCCTCGGCGTATTGGGCTGGGGGGTCGGCGGGATCGAGGCGGAGGCGGCGATGCTCGGCCAGCCGGTCTCCATGCTGATCCCCGAGGTGGTCGGATTCCACCTCACCGGAAGCCTCCAGGAAGGGATCACCGCCACCGATCTCGTCCTCACCGTCACCCAGATGCTGCGCGCCCGCGGCGTGGTCGGCCGCTTCGTCGAATTCTACGGCGCCGGGGTCTCGGCGCTCTCGGTCGCCGACCGGGCGACGATCGCCAACATGGCGCCCGAATATGGCGCCACCTGCGGCTTCTTCCCGATCGACGGCAAGACTCTCGATTACATGCGCCTCACCGGCCGCGCCGAGGAGCAGATCGCGCTCACCGAGGCCTATGCCAGGGCCCAGGGCCTGTGGCTTGAGGCCGGCGCCTATCACGAGCCGCTCTTCACCGACACGCTCGAGCTCGACATGGACAGCGTCGAGCCCAGCCTCGCGGGCCCAAAGCGGCCGCAGGACAAGGTGCCCTTGAGCCGGGTCGACGAGGAGTTCGTCGCCAACTTCACCAGGGAATATGGCCACGCTCTGTCCGAGCTCGGCCAGCGCCACCCGGTGGCGGGCGATGCGAACGTTCCCGACATCGGCCATGGCGACGTCGTCATCGCCGCCATCACGTCGTGCACCAACACCTCCAACCCGGCCGTCCTCATCGCCGCCGGCCTCGTCGCCCGCAAGGCGCGCGAGAAGGGGCTGGACTCCAAGCCCTGGGTGAAGACCTCGCTCGCGCCCGGCAGCCAGGTGGTCACCGACTATCTCGACCGGGCCGGCCTTTCGGAGGATCTGAACGCGATCGGCTTCGACCTCGTCGGCTACGGCTGCACCACCTGCATCGGCAATTCGGGGCCCTTGCCCGAGCCCATCTCGGCCGCG
>DASVTN010000120.1:0-1906 GCA_036387555.1 Allosphingosinicella sp.
GGAGGACGGCGCCGGCAAGATCGCCTTCACCAAGGAGATCCAGTGGAAGATCCCCTTCGCCACCGCCCCGGCGATGATGCGCAGGCTCGAAGACACGCTCCCGGTCACGATTGACGTCCGCCTCGCTCCCGACGCCGAAGCCGTCGTCGCGGCTCCTGTCGCCGGAATCGTTCACACCGGAGGTCGAGTCCCGGCGGCAGGGATGAACGTGCAGGCGGGACAGACGCTCGCGACGATCTCGGCCCAGCTTGGCGGCGGCGAGGATGTCGCTTCTCTCGATCTTGCAATCGCCCGCGCCCGGATCAATGCCGAGGCCGGCCGGCGGGAAGTGGCCCGCATGAGCTCCCTCTACAGGGCCGAAGCGGTGCCCCAACGCCGGCTCCAGGAGGCGCAGACCGCCCTTCGGCTGGCGCAGGCGGAGCTGAATGCTGCGACCCGGCGCCGGTCGACCCTGAGCGGTGGCGGGTCGGGCGTTGCGCTCGTGGCGCCTATCTCCGGCCGAATCCTTTCCTCGTCGCTCCTCCGAGGGGCGCCGGTCCAGGCCGGCACCGAGTTGCTGCGAATCGGCGATCAATCGCGCCTCTGGCTCGTCGCTCGAGTACCGGAAGGACAGGCGCAGCGGGTCGTGGCGCCCACCGGAATCGACCTGGTTCGTTCGGGCGGCGTCGCGAGCTTCACCAACGGCAGGGGCATCAGCCTCGTCCAGTCGGGGGGCTTCGTCGATCCCAAAACGAGGGCGATGGACGTGGTATTCGCCGCCTCGATCGGCGGCCTCAGCCCCGGGCAGCGCCTGCAGGGGCGGCTGCGAACCGGCTTCGTCCGCGAGGCGCTGGCCGTGCCGGCCTCCGCCGTCGTCGACGAGGGCGGCCAGACGGTCGTCTACGTCCAGGTCGAGGGCGAGGCGTTCGAGCGTCGCCCGGTCCAGACCGGGCTTCGCAGCGGGGAGTTCATCGCCGTGACCGGCGACATCAAGCCCGGCGAGCGGGTGGTCACCGTCGGCGCCGCCGCCGTCCGCGGCGCCGCGGCAACGCCCGGCGCCTTCGGCGAAGGCCACGCACATTAGGAGCGCCCGGAAATGATCGAACGTCTCGTTCGCTGGTCGCTCTCCAATCGGCCCGTAGTCTACGTGCTGGCGGTGCTGCTGACCTTGTTCGGCACCGTTCTGGCGCTGAGGACTCCCGTCGACGTGCTTCCCGATCTCACGGCTCCTTCGGTAGTCGTGGTGGTCGATGCGGGCGGCTACACGCCTACCGAGGTCGAGCAGCTCATCACCATTCCGCTCGAGACCTCGCTGAACGGCGCACCGGGCCTGCGGCGAGTGCGCTCCAACTCGACCACCGGCCTCTCCGTGGTGACGCTGGAGTTCGGCTGGTCCACGCCTTCGGCCGACGCCCGCCGGATTGTCTCGGAACGCCTCCAGGCCGCGGCCGCGGGTCTCCCCGAGGACCTGCCTCCGCCCGTCATGGCCCCGGCCTCCTCGGTGATGGGCGAGATCATGTTCGCCGCCCTGCGCTCTCCGCGACACAGCGGCATGGAGACGAAGAGCGTCGCCGACTGGACCGTGCGCCGCCGCCTGCTCGCCGTCCCCGGCATCGCCGAGGTCATGACGATCGGCGGCGACGAGCGCCAGGTGCAGCTACTCCTCGATCCCGCCCGGATGAGCGCGCGCGGCGTCGGCATGCACGAGGTCATCGAAGCGGTCGGACAGGCCAGCGCCACCAAATCCGCGGGCGTGCTGGTCGAGGGCGGCCAGGAGATGCTCGTGGAGAGCGTCGGCCGCGCCCGTACTCCCGAGGAGTTCGGAGACGTCGTCGTCGGGTCGCAGGGCGGCCTCCCGGTCGTTGCCCGCGACGTCGGAGACATCCGCGTAGGCGAGGGCCTGAAACGCGGCACCGGCTCCTATAAC
>DASVTN010000121.1:0-21184 GCA_036387555.1 Allosphingosinicella sp.
TTGCCGCGGGCGAAGGCCTGGTCGTTGCGCTTGTACTGGAGGGCGACCAGCTTCCTGATGATCTCCCGTTGATCGACCGTGTCGCCCTTTTTCAGGCTGAAAGTCATCGCCGAATAGGTTTCGACCGAGCCGATGCCGTAAAGGCAGGACACGGAGGCGACGATGATCACGTCGTCGCGCTCCAGCAGCGACCGCGTCGCCGAGTGCCGCATGCGATCGATCGCCTCGTTCACCGAGCTTTCCTTCTCGATGTAGGTGTCGGTCCGCGGCACATAGGCTTCGGGCTGGTAATAGTCGTAATAGCTGACGAAATATTCGACCGCATTGTCGGGGAAGAAGCTCTTGAACTCCCCGTAAAGCTGGGCCGCGAGGATCTTGTTGGGGGCGAGGACGAGCGCCGGGCGCTGGAGCGCCTCGATCACCTTGGCCATGGTGAAGGTCTTGCCCGAACCGGTGACTCCGAGCAGCACCTGGGTCTGCTCGTCCTGGCGGGCGCTTTCGACGAGCTCGGCGATGGCCGTGGGCTGGTCCCCGGAGGGTTCATAGTCGGAGACGATCCTGAGCCTCCTGCCGCCCTCGGCCTTTTCCGGCCGCTTCGGGCGATGCGGGACGAACGACTGTCCCGTCTCCGGCTCGTCCAAGCCGGTCCTGATCATGATCGACATGGCCGCTATATGGTCATTCCCGCCGTTCCGCGCTAGCTTCCCGCCACAACAAAAGGGGATCGGGGATGCGCGCATTGATCATCGTGCCATTGTGCCTGGCGGCCGCCTGCTCGGGCGGGGGCGGGGAGAACAAGGCCGCGCAAGCCGCCGACGCCATGCAGGCCGGCCAGTGGGAAGTCAGCGCGGAGGTCGCCGGCTTCCGCTCGGCGGACAAGGCGCTTCCGGCGCTCAAGGCGGCCGTCGGAGACAAGTCCACCGCGCCCGCCTGCATCGAGGCGGGCAAGGAGGACAAGCCGCCGCCGGAGATGTTCGCGGGCGTCGGCTACGAATGCGACTACAAGGACACCTATCTGAGCGGCGGCCGGCTCAACGTGTCGATGGAGTGCGAAAGGGACGCGCTCGACGGCAAGGTGATGGTCGCGGTCGAGGGCAGTTATACCGGCGACAGCTTCGAGGGCACTTCGACGACGACCTCCTTCCTGCCCGGCGAGGGCGACTTCGTGATGAACAGCAAGATCAGCGGCCGCCGGACCGGCCCGGCGTGCGCGGCGCCGCAGGCCGGCGACTCGAAGGCCAAAGCCAAGGCCTGATGGCGCTCATCCCCTGCCAGCGCGCGCTCTTCGACATTCCGGAGGGCACGGCCTATTTCGACTGCGCCAAGATGTCGCCGCTCAGCCGCTCCGCGATCGAGGCGGGAAGGCGCGGTCTGGACCGCAAGGCGCGCCCCTGGGACGTGAAGGCGGAGCATTTCTTCGACGAATCGGACAGTGTGCGGGGGCTGTTCGCGCGGCTGATCGGGGCGCGGCCCGACGATGTCGCGATCATCCCTTCGGTCAGCTACGGGATGGCGACGGTGATGGCGAACGTGCCGGTCGCGGCGGGGCAGACGATCGTCACCCTTGCCGGCGATTTCCCGTCGGGGATCCTCGCGTCCCGGGCGCTCGCGCGCCGTGCCGAGGCCCGGCTGGTGACGGTGGCCCGGCCGCACGAGGGCAGCTGGACCAGCGCGATCCTCGAGGCGATCGACGGCGGGACGGCGCTCGTGGTGGCGCCGCATACCCACTGGGTGTGCGGAACCCTGATCGATCTTGAGGCGATAGGGCGGCGCTGCCGGTCCGTGGGCGCGGCGCTGGTGCTCGACACCACCCAGTCCACCGGGGCGCTGCCGCTCGATCTCGGCGCCGTCGACCCCGATTATCTGATCGCCACCTCCTATAAATGGCTGATGGGGCCCTATAGCCTCGGGTTCCTCTACGTCGCTCCGCGCCACCAGCAGGGGCGGCCGCTCGAGGAAGCCTGGATCGTGCGGAGCAACGCCCGCGATTTCCGAAGCCTCTCCGCTTATGAGGAGAGCTTCGACGCCGGCGCTCGGCGCTTCGACATGGGGGAGCGCGCCAATTTCGCGTTGCTGCCGGTCGCCGGAGCGGCGATCGGCCAGCTCCTCGACTGGGGGGTCGGCAACGTCTCCGAGACGCTTGGAGCGATGACCGGCGGGATCGAGGCGAGGCTTCGGGAGCGGGGAGCGACCGGTCAGCAGGGCAGGGCGCCGCATTTCCTCTCGGTTCGGTTCCCCGGCGGCCTTCCGGAAGGGATAGAGGAAAGGCTCGCCGCCGCCGGCGTCCACGTGTCCCTGCGAGGCGAGCGGATGCGGATCACCCCGCACCTCTACAATGACGAGGCCGACGTGGAGCGGCTTTTCGGGGCGCTTTGGGTGGGGTGAGGATGCGCCCGCCAGGACCCTCTCCCATTTTCCGCGGGAGGGGAGGGGCCCGCCGCGAAGCGATGGGAGGTGAGGGTCTGTACCGCAGAGTCGGCAAGACGCTCACCTCCCAAGCCTTCGGCTTGGGCCCCTCCTCTCCCGTAAAGAACGGCAGAGGGGAAAATTGGCGTGGCGGATTGGGGTGGGTAGCCGTTAGGGTGGCGCGAATTCCGGAGGTTCCCGAATGCGCCTGAAGTGTCTGTTGCTTGCCTTCACCCTCGCCGCCGCGCCCGCGGCGGCGGCTGAGTTCACCGACTCGATCAAGGCCGATTACGACAAGCGGCTCGGCGCGATGTTCGTCGACTTCCATCGCAATCCGGAGCTCAGCTTCAAGGAGAATCGGACCGCGAAGATCCTCGCCAAGGCGCTTCGCTCGGAAGGAGCGACGGTTACGGAGGGAGTCGGCGGGACCGGCGTGGTTGGCGTGATGCGGAACGGCGAAGGGCCGACGGTGCTGGTGCGGGCCGACATGGACGGGCTTCCGGTCGAGGAGAAGAGCGGAGTCCCTTATTCCTCCAGGGCCCGGCAGGCGGGCGTCGACGGCATTGAGATGCCGGTGATGCACGCCTGCGGCCATGACGTGCACATCACCGCTTTGGCCGGAACCGCCCGCCAGCTGGCGGCGGCGAAGGACCGGTGGCGCGGCACCGTCGTCTTCATCGCCCAGCCGGCCGAGGAGAGGGTGGGAGGCGCGAAGGCGATGCTCGCCGACGGCCTCTACACGCGCTTCCCAAAGCCCGATTACGCCCTCGGCTTCCACGTCAATTCCGGGATGCGCACCGGCACGGTGAGCGGAGCGGACGCGCTCATGTACAGCTCCGCCGACAGCGTCGACGTCACCATCCACGGCGTCGGCGCCCACGGAGCCGCTCCGCACACCGGCAAGGATCCGGTCTATATCGGCTCGCAGATCGTCACCGCGCTGCAATCGATCGTCAGCCGCGAGGTGGGCCCTCTGTCGCCGGCGGTGATCACGGTCGGCTCCTTCCATTCCGGCACCAAGCACAACATCATCTCCGACCGCGCCGACCTCCAGATCACCGTCCGAGCCAACGACGAAGGCACGAGGAGGCAGCTGCTGACGGCGATCGACCGGATGGTGAAGGGCATCGCCCGCGCCAACGGAGTCGCCGAGAACCGGCTGCCCGAGGTGAAGGTGTCGGAAGGCACTCCGACCACGAGCAACACCCCGGCGCTCGCGCAGCGGGTGCGCGCCGCCTGGACCCGGGCGCTTCCGGCGGGGACGGTCGTGCCCTTCTCCCAGGAGAGCATGGGCGCCGAGGATTTCACCTATTTCGTCCAGCCCGAGCACGGCGTCCCGGGCTTCTATTTCCAGGTCGGCGGAACGCCGCAGTCGGCGTTCGACTCGGCGAGGGCCGGTGGGCCGCCGGTGCCGTCCCACCATTCGCCGCTGTTCAAGATCGATCCGGAGCCGTCGGTGCGGCTGGGCGCGGAGGCGATGACGGTGGCGGTGCTCGATCTGCTGCGGCCGGGCGGGGCGACGTCGGGTCAATGAGAGCGGCCAAGGGTACAGGGCCCCTGCTGCGGGCCGCGGCCGCGCTCGCCTTGACCGCGCTTGGGGGCGCCGGCCAGAGTGGCAGCGGCGACTCCTCGCGAGCGCAGGGCGGCGAAGCGACGCGGCCGCAGGTCAGCCTCCGCCCCGGCGAGTGGGAATTGAAGGCGGAGGTGGGGGATGTGACGACCGCCGGCCTCCCGCCCGGCTATCAGGAGCGGGCGAGGAAGCAGGCGGCGCGGGCCGCCGGTAAGTCCTGCATCTGCATAACGCCGGCAGAGGCCAACGGGCCGAGGTCCGGGATTTTCGCGACCGACAATGCGAGGAACTGCCGGTCCGAGGGCATCGGCTGGTCCGGAGGCCGCATCCAAGGCAGGACCCTTTGCCCGCGGACGGACGGGACCGGCACCGTCGAGATGATCTTGAGCGGGCGCTACGGCGCCGACACCATGGAGCTCACCTTGAACATGAAGACGCAGCGCCCGGGCCAGTCGGCGACGATGGAGACCCGGATCACCGGCCGCCGGGTCGGCGACTGTTCCGCCGGCCGCAAGGGAAGCTGAGATCGCGGCCGGCACGAGAGGCCGGCTCGACATAGACGACCATTCACAAGAAGGGGGAAAGACCATGAAGACCAAGCTGATCCTGGGGGCCGCGATCCTGGCGCTCGCCGCGTGCGGAAGCTCCGAAGGCGGAGAAGGGAATCAGGGCGGGGGCAACGGGACGGCCGCTGGTACGGGAAGCGGGGTCGTGGGTGAGGGCGCGGCCGCGGCGAAGGGAAGCGGCGCCGCCTCCGGTTCCGCGGTGAACCTCCAGCCCGGCGAATGGGAAATGAAGATGGAGGTCGTCAACGTGAAGGTGGAGGGCCTGCCGGAAGGAGTCGCGGAGGCCATGAAGAAGGAGACCGGGAAGGCAAGCCGGACCTGCATGACCCCCGAGGAGGCGAAAGGGCCCAAGGGCGACCTCTTCACCAAGGACAATCCGGGCAATTGCAAGTCGGAAGGCTTCGCCTGGGTCAACGGCCGGATCCAGGGCAAGACCGTCTGCCAGGGCGAGGGCGGCACCGGCAAGACGGAGATGACCATGGACGGCCGCTACACGCCCCAGAGCATGGACATGACGATGAAATCCGACACCGACATGATGGGCAAGAAGATGACGATGGAGATGCGGATGACGGGCCGGCGGCTCGGCGAATGCACCGCCGCCACCAAGGAGGGGTGATTGGATAAGCGGGGATAATTCCGTTCCTCCCCGAGCTTGCCTCGGGGAGGGGGACCGCGATGCGAAGCGTCGTGGTGGAGGGGAAGTTCGGACTCAGCATTGCCCCTCCACCAGGCTTCGCCTGGTCCCCCTCCCCCAGCAAGCTGGGGGAGGATTTCAAGGGACCCTGAAGCTTCGCCCCACCTCCGTCGTCACGAAGCGCTCCGGCGCGACGCCGCGCGCCTTCCTCGCTTCGGAAAGGCGGCGCGGCGGGTCAGCGATCGCTTCGAAGGTCAGCTGGAAAGTGCCCCAGTGCATCCCCAGCGCCATGCCGGGCTTCAGCTTCTCGAAGATCCGCACCGCCTCGTCCGGGTCGACATGGTTGTTCTTCATGACGTCGCGGGGCTCGTAGGCGCCGACCGGAAGGATGGCGAGACGGAAGGGACCGCGCCTTGCCGCTTCCTCGGGCCAGCGGCCGTCGCCATAGCCGGTGTCGCCGGCGAAGAAGATGTTGCCGGCGGGCGTTCGCACGGCGAAGGCGGACCATAAGGCGCGGTTGCGGTCCGTTCCCCAGCGCGAGCCCCAATGATGGTTGCGCAGGACCAGGACCTGCGCGAGCGGGGCCGGGCCCCGGCTGTTCCGGGTCCAGGCCTCCATGGCGGCGCCCTCGACGAGGGTGTCCCCTTCCCAGTCGAGGGCCTGCACTCCGGGGCAGCGGCCGCAGTCGGTGGCGGCGAAGCGGGGCGGAATTCCCGCCCCGCGCAGGATCGTGTCGTTGCCGAGGCTGGTGACGATCACCGGCCGGTCCCGCTTCCACAGGCGCTCCAGGGTCGCCAGGTCCATATGGTCGTAATGATTGTGGCTGACGAGGACGAGGTCGATCCTGGGCAGGTCCTCGAAGCGGACTCCCGGCGCCCTCACCCGCTTCGGGCCGACGAAGGAGAAGGGGGACGCGCGTTCCGACCAGATCGGATCGGTGAGGATGTTGAGGCCCGCCGTCTGGACCAGCACGGTGGCGTGTCCGATCCAGGTGACGAGCATCTCCCGGCCCTCCACCCGGCGCGGCGGGACGGTCGGGGCGACCGGCACCCGCGCGGGCCATTGCGAGCGCTCGTCCGAGCCGATGATGCGGTTGAGGAAGCGGGCGGGGCCGCCGTGGGCGCCGGCCGAGGCGGACGGACCGGGATTGAAGAAGCGCTCGCCGTCGAAATGGCCGGAGCGGGGGCCTTCGTAATATATTCGGTCGAGGAAGGGCGGGATCAGCGACGGCGCGAAGCAAAGCGCGACGGCGGCGAAGAGGAGCAGGGTGCCGAGGCGGCGGAGCCAGGTTCGCATGGTAGGTGTCTACTTACCCGGCCGCGTCATTGCGAGGAGCGAAGCGACGAAGCAATCCGGGTCCAGGCGTCCGAGCCGCTGGATTGCTTCGCTTCGCTCGCAACGACGGACTTGCCGATCAGCGGGCGGCGATCGCGAAGCCGGCGGGGGGCCGGGTCTCGGCATGCTCCGCATGATAGAGGTCGAAGGCGATCGAATTCCGGCTGGGCGCTCCGCCGCCGCAATCGACCTGGTAGCGCTCCGTCAGGGTTCCGTAGGGGCCGACGCCGCCGGTGCTCCGTGGCCCAATCTGCGGCGGCGAGCCGTCGGCGCAGCGCAGCCGGGCGATATAGGCGCGCGCCCCTTCCGGACCGCCGACGCGGACCGGATTGCGCTCGGATCCGAAGGGATGCGCGGCCGCCGCGGCGGCGATCTGCTCGGCCTCGGCCATCGGATCGAGCGGCGCCGCCTCTCCAAGCACCTGATCGGGGCTGGAGGTGCGGGCGCCGAGCTTCTGGGCGGCGGCGGGAGCGGCGAGAAGGGCCGCTGCGGCGAGGATCGGGACGATGCGCATAGGCCGCCGCTAAGGTCTTACGGAGGAAAAGGAAAGTGGCCAGGAGCCGTCATGCAGGACTTGATCCGGCATCCATGAACACAGCCGGTGGAAGCTTCGACGCGCGGTGTTCATGGATTCCGGCTTTCGCCGGAATGACGGGATCACTCCAGCTCGAACGACACCGACAGGCTGACGGCGACGCTCTGCTCGCCCGGATCGACCGAGGTCGAATCGGCGGCGCTGCCGCGGGCCGCCTGCCGCATCATCACCACCGGCGGAGCGTAATTGGCGCCGGCTTCGCTGATCGAGAGGATCCGCCCCACCCGCTTGCCGAGCGCTCGCGCGTAGAGGTCCGCTCGGGCGCGGGCGTTGGCCAGCGCCTGGGTGCGGGCTTCGTCCAGGGCGGCCTCGGGCTTGTCGATGGCGAGCATCGGCCCGTTGATCTGGTTTGCGCCCTGGGCGACCAGCGCGTCGAGGATCCTGCCCGTCGCCGCGATGTCGCGGAACTTGACGGAGACCTCGTTGCTCGCCCGGTAGCCGATGATCTGCGGGTTGCTGCCCTGCGCGTCGTGCCGGTAATCGGGATAGAGGTTGATCGAGCTGGTCTGGATGTCGCGGTCGGCTATTCCGGCGCGCTTCAGCGCCGCCCGGACGGACGCCATCTGGACCGCGTTCTGGGCGAGCGCCGCCGTCGCCGAGGGAGCGACGGTGACCACTCCGGCCGTGATCCGGGCGATGTCCGGCACCCGGCTCACCTCGCCGGTGGCGACGACGTCGAGGCGGGTGCCGTCGAGGATGATCTGTGCCGGGGCGGGCTGCGGCTGGGCCGCGGCGGGCGCGAAGGGGAGGGCGCAGGCTGCCAAGGCGGCGGCGAGGATCAGGTTACGCATTCAGGATACTCCGGTATGTTTCGCGTCCGGTCCGTTCAACGCCGGAGCGCCTGCACCGTTGCTGAATGATCCTCCAAGCCTCTCCCGCTTTCCGCGGGAGAGGAGGGGCCCAAGCCGGAGGCTTGGGAGGTGAGGGTCTTTTCCGAGTCCGGCGTACAGACCCTCACCTCCCACCGCTTCGCGGCGGGCCCCTCCTCTCCCGTAAGTACGGGAGAGGGTAGATATGTGGTTGACTTGTAGGGCTTTAGCTGGGAATTGAGGCCGCGATGACGACCCGCGCGACCCGCACCGGCTCCTCTTGCGCCCCTTCGGCGCCGGCCGCTGCGCACGCCTGGCTCTGGTGGTGGGACATTTCCTCCGCCGCGGCGCGCGACCATCGATGGTGAAACGGACCCACTAAGGATCCGAACTTTCCAGCAGAGGCCCGCCGCTCCCGGCGGGCCTTTTCTTTTGCGCCCCATTTTCCAGGAACAAAGCCATGTCCACCCAGCCGAAATATGTCCTGCCCGTCGCCGAAGTCCCCGTCGCCGAAGTCCCCGTCGCCGAAGCGGCGCTCGCCCGCCTTTACGTCGGCGAATCGCTGACCGAGGCCGAAGCCGAGGCGGTGTTCGCCGAGATAGTCGCGGGACGGCTTCCCGAGCCTGCGATCGCCGCGATGCTGATCGCGCTCCGCCTCAAGGGCGAGACGGCCCAGGAGCTGACCGGCGCCGCCCGCGCGCTTCGCGCCGCCGACGCGGACTTCCCGCGCCCCGATTATCTGTTCGCCGACAGCTGCGGCACCGGGGGCGACGGCTCCGCCTCGATCAACGTCTCCACCGCCGTCGCCTTCGCCGCCGCCGCGGCGGGCCTGCCGGTCGCCAAGCACGGCAATCGTTCGGTCACCTCCCGTTGCGGCTCGGCCGACGTGCTCGAGCAGCTGGGAGCGAAGCTTGACGTCAGCGCCGAAACCTCGCGCCGGGCGCTCGACGAAACCGGGATCTGCTTCCTCTTCGCGCCGCTCTACCACCCGGGGCTTCGCCATGCCGGCCCGGTCCGGCGGATGCTCAAGGTGCGCACGATCATGAACATGCTCGGGCCCTGCGTGAACCCGGCGGAGCCGAAGGTGCAGCTGCTCGGCGTGGCCGATCCGGCGCTGATCGAGCCGGTCGCCAGGACTCTCGCCGCGCTCGGCGTCGAGCGGGCGCTGGTGGTTCACGGCTCCGGCCTGGACGAGATCGCCCTCCACGGCGAGACCCAGGCGGTGCGGGTTCGGGACGGCGGGATCGAGGCGATGACGATCCGCCCCGAGGACGCCGGGTTCGAGCGGCGGCCGGTGCAGGTGCTGCGCGGCGGCGGCCCGGAGGAGAATGCCGAGCGGCTGAAAGCGCTTCTGATGGGCTACGGCCTCGCCGCCGAGACGGAGGTGGTCGCGCTCAACGCGGGCGCCTTGCTGCTCACCGCCGGTCTTGCCGGCGACCTGCGCGGCGGAGTGGACCTCGCCATGCAGGCCCTCTCCTCCGGCGAGGCCTATCGCCGGCTCAAGCTGTTCATCGAGGCCACCAATGACTGAGACGGTCGGAATCCTGGCGGAGATCGTCGCCCGCAAGCGGGTCGACGTGGCGGCGCGCCTCGGCGGCTTCGGAGCCGAGGCGGCCGAGCCCACCCGGCGCAGCCTCAAGGCGGCGCTGGCGCGGCCCGGCGCACGCTTCATCATGGAGGTGAAGCGCGGCTCCCCCTCCGGCGGCGCGATCCGGCCGGCGGCGGACGCGGCGGCGCTGGCCCGCGCGTACCGGGGTGCGGCGGACGCGATCAGCGTGCTCACCGACGCCCCTTATTTCGGAGGCTCCCTCGAGGACCTGCGGGCGGTGCGGAGGGAATTTCTCGGCCCGATCCTCGCCAAGGATTTCATCGTCGACCCCCGGCAGGTGGCCGAAGCCCGGCTTCACGGCGCCGACGCGGTCCTCGTCATCCTGGCCGTGCTCGGCGACGCGGAGGCGGCGGCGGTGATGGCCGCGGCGCGGCGGCTCGGGATGGACGTGCTCGTCGAAACCCACACCGCCGAAGAGGTGCGCCGCGCCGTCGGCCTCGGGGCCGACATCATCGGGATCAACAATCGCAATCTCGACACGCTGAAGATCGACCTCGCGACGACGGAGCGGCTCGCCGCCCTGGTGCCGGCGGGAACCCTGGTCGTCTCCGAATCGGGTATCTCGGACCGCTCGGACGTGGAGCGGCTGGCGCCTTTCGCCGACGCTTTCCTGGTCGGCTCCTCGCTTATGCGCGCTCCCGATCCGGCCGAGGCGGCGCGGGCGCTCGCCTTCGGCCGGGTCAAGGTCTGCGGGATCACCGACGGCCATGACGCGGCGATGGCGGCGGAGCACGGCGCGGCCTATCTGGGGATCGTCATGGTTCCGAACACGCCCCGCGCCGTCACCTGCTCCGGCGCCGAAGCGATCGCGGAAGCCTCGCCGGTGCCGCTGGTCGGGGTGTTCCGCAACGAGAAGCCGATGCAGGTCGCCTACAGCGCCCGTGCCCTCGGGCTTCGGGCGGTGCAGCTTCACGGCGCCGAGGACGCCCTCTACATCCGGGCCTTGCGCGGCCTGCTTCCCGAGGAGACCGAGATCTGGGCCGCCGCAGCGGTCGGCCGCGACGTGCCCGGCGCGCGGCTGGGCGCCGACCGGACCTTGTTCGACAGCCAGGTCGGCGGCCGCTCGGGCGGCACCGGGATCGCGTTCGACTGGTCGCGGCTGGAGGGCCGCCAGGACCTCGGCAGGGCGCTGCTGGCGGGCGGCCTTCGCCCCTCCAACGCCCGCGCCGCGGCCCGGACCGGGGTCTTCGCGCTCGATGTCGGGTCGGGCGTCGAGATGGCGCCGGGCCGGAAGGACGCTGGGAGGCTCTACGCCTTTTTCGAAGCGCTCCGGCTGCCGGCGCGGGAGGAGTCGGGAACGTGAGGCTGAGCGGCCGCTTCGGAGCCTTTGGCGGCGCCTACGTTCCCGAGATCCTCGTCCCCGCGGTCGAGCAGCTCGAGGCCGCCTTCCTCGACGCCTCGGCCGATCCCGCCTTCCGGGCCGAGCTCGACGAGCTGCTCGCCAAATATGCCGGTCGGCCGACGCCGCTCACCCGCTGCCGCAACCTCGGCACGGACAAGGCGCGAATCTACCTCAAGCGCGAGGACCTGCTCCACGGCGGCGCCCACAAGACCAACCAGGTGCTCGGCCAGGCGCTGCTCGCCAGGCGCATGGGCAAGAGCCGGCTGATCGCGGAGACGGGCGCCGGACAGCATGGAGTCGCGACCGCTCTGGCGGGCGCGCTGTTCGGGCTGAAGACCCGCATCTACATGGGCGCGCACGATGTCGAGCGGCAGAAGCTCAACGTCTTCCGGATGGAGCTGATGGGGGCGGAAGTGGTGCCCGTCGAAAGCGGCGCCCGGACGCTGAAGGATGCGATCAACGAGGCGCTCAGGGACTGGGCCGCCAGCTTCGACGACACCCATTACCTGCTCGGCACGGTCGCCGGGCCGCACCCCTTCCCGCTGATGGTTCGCGAATTTCAAAGGGTGATCGGCAAGGAGGCGCGGGCGCAGATACTGGAGGAGGAGGGGCGGCTTCCGGACGCCTGCATCGCCGCCGTGGGCGGCGGATCGAACGCGATCGGGCTGTTCGCGGACTTCATAGAGGATCCGGACGTCAGGCTGATCGGCGTGGAGGCGGCGGGGCGGGGCCTCGACGGCAAGCAGCATGGAGCGACCCTGCTCCGCGGCCGGCCGGGCATCCTTCACGGCGCCGAGACCTATGTCCTGCAGGACGAGGACGGCCAGATCGACGAGAGCTGGTCGGTCTCCGCCGGTCTCGACTATCCGGCGGTGGGGCCGGAGCATGCCCATCTCAAGGACAGCGGGCGGGCCGACTATGTGGGCGTGACGGATCAGGAGGCGCTCGCCGCCTTCGCGCTGCTTGCGCGTTCGGAAGGCATCATCTGCGCGTTCGAATCCGCCCATGCTTTGGCCGAGGCGCTGAAGATGGCGAAGGCGGCGACGGAGGCTATCGTGCTGGTCGTCAACCTCTCCGGCCGCGGCGATAAGGACATGGAGCAGGCGCGAAGGCTGCTGGAGGCCGGCGCGTGACCCGCTACGCCGCCATGTTCGAGCGCCTCCGGGCGCGCGGGGAGGGCGCCTTCGGCGCCTTCGCGATGCTGGGCGATCCCGATTTGGCCGCCAGCGCGCGGATCCTGGATTCGCTCGTCGAGGGCGGGGCGGACATGATCGAGGTCGGAATCCCCTTTTCCGATCCGGTCGCCGACGGCCCGGTCATCCAGGCGGCGGCGGTCCGGGCGCTCGCCGCCGGCACCCGGACGGCGGATTGCTTCTCATTGCTCGAGCGGTTCCGCGCCCGCCATCCGCAGGTTCCGGTTGGGATACTCACCTACGCCAATCTGGTGGTGGCGCGCGGGCTTGACGCCTTCTACCGCGCGGCCGCGGAAGCCGGCGTCGACAGCGTCCTCGTGGCGGACGTCCCGCTGATCGAGGCCGGCCCGTTCCTCGCCGCCGCCCGATCCGCCGGAGTGGCGCCGGTGCTGATCGCGGCCCCGAACACGCCGCGCGAGCGGCTCGCCCTCATCGCCGCCGAAGGGGAAGGCTATACCTATTGCGTGGCCCGCGCCGGGGTGACCGGCGCCGACTCGGAGGTGCGCTTCGCCGGCGAGGTGATCGCCGCGCTCGTCGAGGCCGGGGCGCCGCCGCCGGTGCTGGGGTTCGGGATTTCGGAGCCGGAGCATGTCCGGCTCGCCCTCGGGGCCGGAGCGGCGGGGGTGATCTCCGGCTCGGCCATCGTGGATCGCGTGAGCCGCGGCGAGGACGTGCGCGGCTTCGTCTCGGCGATGAAGGCGGCGACGCTCTAATTGCCTCCCCGCCGCGAAGCGGTGGGGAGGGGGACCACCGAAGGTGGTGGAGGGGTGACCTGGATCAGGCCTGCGCCAGCTACCCTCCACCAGGCTTCGCCTGGTCCCCCTCCCCATCTGGCGATGGGGAGGCAAAGGGATCAACGCCGCCGGTTGATCAGGCGGTAGATGAAGAGGATGACGATCGCTCCGAGGGTGGCGGCGATGAAGCCGGCGCCGGTGTTGCCGCGGTCCCAGCCGAGCTGGTGGCTGATGAAGCCGGCGAGCAGCGCTCCTCCGACCCCGAGCAGGATGGTGACGATGCAGCCGCCGGGATCCCGGCCCGGCATGATCAGCTTGGCGAGGCCGCCCGCCAGGGCTCCGATCAGGATCCACCCGAAGAAGCCATAGTCCGCCAGCAGGTTCATGAGTCCCTCCTTACCCTCGCTTGCTCGTTCGAAGACGTACCGCTTTCGAGTGGTCAAGCTCCAACAAAAATTGTAGACTCCGGTTCCGGGCGCGTGGGGGTGCGCGACAGATTAGACTTGAGGCAGGTGCTATATTCGGCTAATACAGTTGCCGAAGAGGCGTGCTGCCCGGTCCGGTGTGGGGAAAGATGAGAGCTATGAACTTCGAGTCGCGCAAGTGGCGTAGTGGCGGCACCGACAGCGAGCAGGTGGTCGTCGTCGACGACGTGACCGCCGCGCGCCGCCGCCGGCGCAACATCATGATCGCCGTGGCCGCCGTTGTGGCCCTCGCCCTGATCGCATTCCTGATGTTCGGACGCGGCGGCGAGGAGAAGGCGGGAGCGGCGGGCGGCGGCGCCAAGGCCGGAGCGGCCGCGGCGCCCGCCGTCAGCGTCGTCATTCCCGGCCGTCAGCAGGTCGCTCGAAACATTTCGGCGACCGGCACTCTGGCCGCCCGGCGCGACATGCCGGTCGGCGTGGCCGGAGAGGGCGGAATGATCGCCCGGGTCCTCGTCGAGCCCGGCCAGTGGGTCGGCGCGGGCCAGACGCTCGCGGTGATCGAGCGGTCCGTCCAGTCCCAGGAGGCCCAGCAGCTGGCCGCGAGCATCGAAGTGGCCCGCGCGGACGCGCGGCTGGCCCAGCAGGAGCTCGATCGGGCCCAGGCGCTGGTTGCCCGCGGCTTCGTGTCGAAGGCGGACGTCGAGCGCCGGATCGCCACCCGCGACTCGGCCAACGCCCGCGTCCGGGTCGCTCAGGCGCAGCTTGGCGCCTCCCGGGCCAGGATCGGCCGGCTGGACGTCCGCGCTCCCGCCGCGGGCCTCGTCCTCGACCGCAACGTCGAGCCGGGGCAGGTCGTGAGCTCCGGATCGGGGCCGCTCTTCCGGATCGCCCAGGGCGGACAGATGGAGCTGCTCGCCCGCCTTCCGCAGACGGACCTTTCCACCCTGTCGGTCGGCGTGCCCGTCACCGTCACGCCGGTCGGATCGCAGCAAAGCTACCAGGGTTCGGTCTGGCAGATCTCGCCGATCATCGACCCGCAGACCCGGCAGGGAGAGGCGCGCATCTCGATCCCGTACAACCGCGATCTCAGGCCCGGCGGCTTCGCCTCCGCTTCGATCCAGGCGGGGGCGACGGTCGCTCCGCTGCTGCCCGAATCCGCGGTGCTCACCGACGATGTCGGCACCTATGTGCTGATCGTGCTCGCGAACAACACGGTCCAGCGCCGCGCCATCCGGGTCGGAACGGTGACCGACAAGGGCGTGGTCGTGGCCGAGGGCCTCGACGGCTCCGAGCGCGTCGTCCAGTCGGCGGGCGCGTTCCTCAACCCGGGCGAGAAGGTGCGTCCGCAACGCGCGGTGGGCCGCTAGGCCGAAGGCCGATTTGGAGTCGATGAACGATGCGTAACATCTCGGCCTGGTCGATCCGCAACCCGGTCATCCCGATCGTCCTGTTCACTTTCCTGCTCGCGATGGGCGTGCTCGCGTTCATGCGGATGGACGTCAACCTGAACCCGGACGTCAGCGTTCCGGGAGCAAGCGTCTCGATCAGCCAGCCCGGCGCGGCCCCGCCCGAGCTGGAGATCCAGATCACCAGGCGAGTCGAAGCGGCGGTCCGCGGCATCGAAGGCGTGACCGAGATCAACTCGACCATCCGCGAGGGCAACAGCAACACCTTCGTCAGCTTCGAGATCGGTACGCCGATCGACCGCGCCGTCACCGACGTTCGCGACGCGGTGGCGCGGATCCGCGGCGACCTGCCGGACGGAATCCTCGAGCCGCAGGTGCAGCGCGAGGAGAATGACGACTATCCGGTCGTCTACATGTCCGCCGAAAGCACGGCGATGACGGTGGAGCAGCTCTCCTGGTTCATCGACGATACGATCAACCGCCGGCTGCTGGGCGTCGAGGGCGTTTCGATCGTCAGCCGCACGGGCGGAGTCAGCCGCGAGATCCGGGTCGAGCTCGATCCTCTGCGGATGCAGTCGCAGGGTGTCAGCGCCGCCCAGGTCAACCAGCAGTTGCGCGCGATCAACATGAACGCCGCCGGCGGACGGGCCGAAATCGCCGGGTCCGAGCAGTCGGTCCGGGTGCTCGGAAGCGCCCTCACCGCGCATGCGCTGGGCGAGACCCAGCTCTCGATCGGCGGCGGCCGGACTATCCGGCTGAACTCGATCGCCAGCGTCCGCGACCAGTGGGCCGAGCAGAGCAGCTACGGCATCCAGAACGGGCGCCAGGTGATCAGCTTCATGGTCCAGAAGGCCAAGGGCTATTCCGACCTCAACGTCTACAACGACGTGATGAAGCAGCTGAAGGAGCTCGAGAAAGAGGATCCGCGGGTCGGCTACACGCTGCTCTTCACGCCGGTGCAATATATCGAAGGCCAGTATGACAGCTCTATGCGGGCGCTGGTCGAAGGCGCCCTGCTCGCGGTCGTCGTGGTGCTCCTGTTCCTGCGCGACTGGCGCGCCACCCTGATCTCCGCGATCGCGATCCCGCTCTCGGCCATCCCGGCCTTCTGGTTCATGGACATGCTGGGCTTCACGCTCAACATGGTGACGCTCCTGTCGCTGAGCCTCGTCGCCGGCGTGCTGGTCGACGACGCGATCGTCGAGATCGAGAACATCGTGCGGCACATGAGGATGGGCAAATCCGCCTACCAGGCCTCGATCGACGCCGCCGACGAGATCGGCCTTCCGGTCGTCGCCACCACCTTCTCGATTGTCGCGGTCTTTCTCCCCGTGGCGATGATGGGCGGGATCATCGGGCAATATTTCATCAGCTTCGGCCTCACCATCGTCATCACCGTGCTGATCAGCCTTGCCGTGGCGCGCCTGATCACGCCGATGATCGCGGCCTATTTCCTGAAGGCACACGGCCCGGCCAAGCATGGCGAAGGCTGGCTGATGGACAAATATCTCGGGCTTCTGCGCTGGACCCTGCGCAACCGCTGGAAGGCGGTCATGATCGGCGCCGTCTGCTTCGCCGCGCAGATCGGCGTCTTCATGATGCTGCCCAAGGCGTTCCAGCCGGAAACGGACGAGGACACGGTCCAGGTCGCCATCGAGATGCCTCCTGGCTCCACCCTCGACCAGACTCGCGCCGTCGCGGACCGCGCGCAGGCGCTGGTGCGCGGGCAGGGGGACGTCGAATCCGCCTTCGCCTCCGTCCGCGCCGGCGCTTCGACCATCTACGTGTCGCTGAAAGACCAGGGCGAAGGCCGCGAGCGGACGAGCACGGACTTCGAGCGCCAGGTCGGGCCGATGCTCCAGGGCATTGCCGACGCGCGGGTCACGTTCCGGGCGCAGAACAGCATCGGCGGCCGTCCGATCGCGGTCCTGCTCGCCAGCTCCGACCCGGCCAAGCTGCAGCAGGCGGCCCTCAAGCTCGTCGAGGACATGCGCAAGCGGCCCGAGCTGGTCTCGCCGCGGATCGCCGGCGACCTCCGGCGCCCGGAGATCACCATCACTCCGCGCCTCAACCTGATGGCCGACATGGGCGTCACCACCGCGGCGATGAGCCAGGCGATCCGGACCGCCACCCAGGGCGAGATCGATCAGGCCAGCGCCCGCTTCTCGCTTTCCGACCGGCAGGTGCCGATCCGGGTCGCGCTCCAGGAGGATTCGCGCCGCAACCTCTCGACCATCGAGAACATGCCGGTGCCGACCACGGCCGGCGGCTCGGTGCCGCTCAAGGTCGTCGCCTCGATCAGCTTCGGCGCCGGGCCGGCCCAGATCCAGCGCTTCAACCAGGAACGCCGGATCCTCGTCGGCGCCGACCTCATCCCGGGCGTGGTCGACAAGGAGGCGATCATCAATTCGCTGCCGACCCTGCAGAACCTGCCCGAAGGCGTCGAACGCGCCCGCTCCGGCCAGCAGCGGGAGGAGGAGAAGCTCATGTCCGAGTTCATGGGCGCCCTCATCTCCGGCACCTTCCTCGTCTTCGCGGTGCTGGTGCTGCTCTACAAGCGCCTGATGGCGCCGCTGGTGAACATGGGCTCGCTTCTGCTCGCGCCCCTGGGCGGGTTCCTGGCCTTGTGGGTGACCGGCCACGCCGTGTCGATGCCGGTGCTGATCGGGATCCTGATGCTGTTCGGGATCGTCGCCAAGAACTCGATCCTGCTGCTCGATTTCACGATCGTGGAGATGGCCAAGGGCATTCCCAAGGACGAGGCGATCATCGATTCCGGCCATAAGCGCGCCCAGCCCATCGTCATGACGACGATGGCGATGGTGGCCGGAATGGTGCCCACGGCGCTGTCGCTGGAAGGCGATGCCAGCTGGCGTGCGCCGATGGCGGTGGTGGTGATCGGCGGCCTCATGCTCTCGACCCTCCTGACCCTGGTGCTCGTGCCGGCCTCCTTCAGCCTCGCCGACGACTTCGAGAAGTGGCTCGCGCCCAAGTTCGGACGGCTCATCACCTACAAGGGACGCAAGGATCACGGCCCCCCACCGCTGGAGCAGCCCGCGGAGTGACGGGCGCGCGAAGCTCTATCGATATTCAGGTCGGCGGCCGGATCCCCATAAGCCCTCTCCCGTCTTTACGGGAGAGGAGGGGCCCGGGCCGAAGGCTTGGGAGGTGAGGGTCTTACGGGCTCTTTGCTGCAGACCCTCACCTCCCACCGCTTCGCGGCGGGCCCATGACCCGCCACTAAGGCTTCGTCCGGGGGACGAAGCCAGGCGGGTCATTCTGCCGCGAAAAGCGGGAGAGGGGACGAAGGCCGTCCCTGAATGTCGATACGGTCCAGTCTGGCCGTCGTCGAAGTGAACCAAAGTGGCGGCCCGGCTATTGAGCGGCTCATGAGTCCCGCTTCCCCAGGTTTCGCTCCCCCCGCGCAGGGCCTGCGCGGAATGCGGATCATCGCCACGGGAATGCTGGTGGCGATGGCGGCGGTCTTCCTCTCCGCCAACGCCTATGACGAGGCCTATCCGGCGCTCGGCTACGTCAAGGCCTTCGCCGAGGCGGCGATGGTGGGCGGCCTCGCCGACTGGTTCGCGGTCACGGCCCTGTTCCGCCACCCGCTCGGCCTGCCGATTCCCCACACGGCGATCATCCCGCGCAACAAGGACCGGATCGGGGCGACGCTCGCCGCCTTCCTGCGCGACAATTTCCTCATCCCAAGGGTCGTGGCGCGCCGCATGCGCAACGTCGACGTCGCCGGGGCGATCGGCCGCTTCCTCGCCAATCCGCCGCCCGAGGGGCGGCTGAGACAGGGCGGATCGAGGCTGATCGCGGACCTTCTCGAGGCGCTCGACCAGGAGCGGCTCGGCGGAATGGTGAAGAACGCCGTCGCCCAGCGGATGCGCTCGCTCGAAGTCTCGCCGCTGATCGGCCAGGCGCTCGAAGGGGCGATCACCGACGAGCGGCACATCCCGATCCTCGACGGGATCGTCACCTGGGCGGGCCGGACCCTCGACGCCAACGAGGACCTGATCCGCAAGATGGTGCACGACCGGGCGGGGATGATCATGCGGCTCTCCGGACTCGACGAGAAGCTCGCCGACGGGATCGTCGACGGCCTGAGGCGCCTCACCATCGACATGGCGATCGACCCGGCCCACCCGCTCCGCGCCAAGGCCGAGGAGGCTCTCGCAGCGATCGCCTGGGACATGCGCTTCGATCCCGACATGCAGCGAAAGGTCGAAGGCTGGAAGAACGAGATCATCGCCAACAAGGCGGTGACGGACTGGCTCGGCGGCCTTTGGGAGAACAGCCGCGCGGCCCTGCTCCGCGCCGCCCGCGACCCGGAAGCCGCGATGGCCGGCCGCTTCGGCGAGGCGTTGAGGCAGCTTGGCGATACCCTCCAGCAGGACCGGCGTCTCAACAAGGCGATCAACCAGTTCGCGCGCCGGATGGTCGTCGGCACCGTCGCCACCTACGGCAGCGGGATCGTCACCCTGGTTTCGGAAACGATCCGCGGCTGGGACGCTCGGACGGTGACGGGGCGGCTGGAGAACGCGGTCGGCCGCGACCTTCAATATATCCGGATCAACGGGACGCTGGTGGGCGGTTTGGTCGGGCTCATCATCCACACGGTCGAGGTTTTCGCCTGAACCCGTCATCCCGGCGAAGCCGCGACCTCGGGGAGACCCGCCGTGACTTCTTGTCCTTGGGTCCCGGCTTTCGCCGGGATGACGGTAAGCCCTTGATGTGCGCCCGGCTTTCCGGCTTTGGTCGCGCACGCCAAACCAGGGGATAGATGATGCCGCTCCGTCCTTCGCTCGCCGCTCTCGCGCTCGCTCTCGCCGCTCCCGCCTTTGCCCAGAGCATCGGCCCCCTGCCGGCAGCGGCCCAGCCCGCGGAGCCCCTCATCATCCTCCACGCCGGCACCCTGATGGCGGAGCCCGGGCGGCCGCCGCGGCGGGAGGTGAGCGTCGTCGTCCGCGGCCGCCGGATCGTCGAGATCCGCAACGGCTATGCCGAGATGCCGGGCGCCCGCACCGTCGACCTTCGCGACAGCACGGTGATGCCGGGCTTCATCGACATGCACGTCCACCTGCGCGGCCTCGACGACCGGCTCCAGGCCCGGCTTCAGGCGGCTCAGCGCGATTACGAGGATGAGGCCTTTACGGCGCTGATCAACGCCCGGAAGACGTTGCTCGCCGGATTCACGACGGTGCGCGATCTCGGCAACGAGCCGCGGATGATAACCACCCTGCGCGACGCCATCGAGGCGGGCCAGTTCTCCGGGCCGACCATCGTCGCGGCGGCGCGCTCCATCTCGGTTTCGGGCGGCCATGGCGACGTCAACGGCCTCAACCGCGATCTGACCGACATCGGCCTCGCCCGCGCCGACAATACCTGCAACGGAGCCGACGATTGCCGCCGGGCCGTGCGGCGGCAGATCTCGGCCGGGGCCGACGTCATCAAGTTCGCCGCCACCGGCGGCGTGCTCAGCAACGTCGCCGGCGGCCTCAACCAGCAGATGATGGCGGACGAGATGAAGGCCATCGTCGAGACCGCGAAAAGCTTCGGCCGAAAGGTCGCCGCCCACGCCCATGGCGTCGACGGGATCAACGCGGCTCTAGAGGCGGGCGTCGACTCGATCGAGCACGGCACCTTCACCGACGACCGGACCTTCGAGCTCTACCGCCGCACCGGCGCCTATTACGTGCCGACCCTGGTCGCGCCCGCCGCCGCCGTCGCCGACGGCGAGCGCGGCGCGCTCACGCCTGCCCAGTATGAAAAGGCCAAGCAGGCGTCGGGCAATGCCGAGCGCAGCTTTGCCCGGGCGGTGCGCGAGCGGATCAACATCGCCTTCGGGACCGACAGCGGCGTCGCCCCGCACGGCCTCAACGCCAGGGAGTTCGGCCTCATGGTCAGGAACGGCATGGCCCCCGCCGCGGCGATCCGCTCCGCCACGGTCGCGGCCGCCACCCTGCTCGGCCGCGCCGACCGGATCGGGACGATCGAGGCCGGCAAGGACGCCGACATCGTCGCGGTGCGCGGCGATCCCACGGCGGACATCAGGCTGCTCGAGAACGTCCAGTTCGTGATGAAGCACGGCCGGGTCCACAAGCTCGGCGGCGAACGCCAGCTGACGAGCGCGGACTAGAGCATCGTGCGCTAAATCCGCACCGCCTCGTCATGCCGGGCTTGACCCGGCATCCACCTTACCTGCGGCGACGGCCAGGAAGAAGGTGGATCCCGGGTCAAGCCCGGGATGACGATGCCCCACGCCTTACCGACGGCTAGAGCATCGTGCGCTAAATCCGCACCGCCTCGTCATGCCGGACTTGATCCGGCATCCACCTTACCTGCCGCGACGGCCAGGAAGAAGGTGGATCCCGGGTCAAGCCCGGGATGACGATGCCCCACGCCTTACCGACGGCTAGATGTGGAGCCTCAACAGGTTGTTCTCGGTCAGGCCGAGTCGGCTGATGGGTGGTTGGTAGTTTAGGCTGCCGTGTGGGCGATGCCAGTTATATTGGTGGAGCCAGGCGGGCAGCTCGGCCTTGCGGTGGTCT
>DASVTN010000122.1:0-4925 GCA_036387555.1 Allosphingosinicella sp.
CCCGGCGGAGCCGCCTTGGCCTAAAGGGCGAAGAACGCGCAGGCGGGTGTAGCTCAATGGTAGAGCAGAAGCCTTCCAAGCTTACGACGAGGGTTCGATTCCCTTCACCCGCTCCAGCCTGCGCTCCGCCTATCGGCGATCGCCGTCACGGCGCATTCCGGCTAGTCCCGCAAGGCCGAGCAGGCCGAGCAGCCCCCACGGAAAGCCGTCATCTTGCTGGGGCTGCGGGTTGCCGTAGCTGGTGTCGACCGTTCCGTTGCCGACTCCGCTGCCGGGAGTGCCGACGCTGCCGCCGCCCTGGCCGGCGCCCGCACCGGGCGTGCCCTGGCCAGACGCCGCCGCGGGAGCAAGCGTCGCGATCGCCGCGGCGGTAACCAGCGCGTAGAGTTTGTTGCCTCGCATCGTATCTCTCCTTCTCAAGTGGCGCGGCTATAATCGGCGGGGCGGCGGCGCTTGAGGCCGAGCAGCCCGAGCAGGCCAAGCAGGCCGAGAAGGTCCCAGTCGAAGTCGCTCGTCTGGCCTTCGGAGCGCCGTTCCTGGGTTTCCGTCGCGACGCTGGTGTCATTTCCCGTCTGCTGTGCGAGCGCCGGCGCCGCGGCGCCCGCCAGCGCGGCCGCCGCAAGGGCGGTGAGCATGGGCTTCCCTGCGCGTCCTAACATAGGTCAACCTCCTGTTTTTGCCCGGAAAATCCCGGATGGCCGAAGGAACGGCCGGGCGCAGGAGGTGTTCCGTCGCTAGCTGCCCAGCCTTTTCGCCCTCGCCACGAGATACGCGTAGAGCGAGTCCAGCTCGGCGTCGGTCAGGTGGCTGAAATCGTCTTTGGCGACGATCGTCATCAGGCCCAGGTCCTTGCCGCTCGGCGGACGGCCGGTGCGCATCAGCGCCTTGAACTGGGCGGGATCGTAGCCGGCGACGACGTTCAGGTCCGGAGCCTTCTGGCCGGGGCCGGCCGAGCCGCCCAGGAGCGCCGCCCCGTGGCATTCCGCGCAGGCGGTGGCGGTGAGGTGACGGGCCCGCTCATGCTCCGGGCCAAGGACGATCGGAGCCTGGGTCCGGTAATCGGCGACTGCCTCCGGCCCGGGCTTGAACGAGCCGACCGCAAGCGCGATCCGCCCGAGCGGTCCCGCGCTGAAGCCACCGGTCTCGCCCTGCGCCCGCGGCAGGGTCCGAATCCAGGCGACGAGCGACGCCGTCTCCCGATCGTTGAGACGCGAATATTGAGGGGAAGGCATGATGAAAAGGGCGCGCCCGTCGTGGCCGATGCCCTCGCGGATGCCGGCGGCGAGCTGCTGGTCGCTCGCTTTGGCCGCGATTTCGGTGAGGTCCGGGGCGAACACCCGGGCGACCCCCGGGGCTTCGAACACCAGCTTCCCCTTGAGGCCCGCGCCATGGCAGCTGAGGCAGCCGAGCACCCGGGCGAGCCGCGGCGCCTCGGCCAGCTCGGGGGCGCTGGGCGCCGGCAGAGCCTCGGCCGAGGCGACATGCTCCTTGCGCAGGATCATCTCGGACATCGCGAAGATCACGATCCCGGCGACCAGCAGCAACGCGACGAGGCTCCCGAGGCCGATGCCGAGCCAGCGCAGCGCTTTCCTCATTGGCGATTCCCCCAAATCCCGTCACAAAGGTGTCACGAACCTTCGCCGGCGACAAGGGTGGGAAGATGAACAGGCTCGGCCTCATGCTGCTCCCGCTCCTGATCGGCGCCTGCACGATGGAAGTGCGCGAGAGCGATCTCCTCCGTCCGGTCCGGGGCGGCGCTCTCACCGCCCAGGCCGTGGCCGCGGCGGCGCCCGCCTACACGCTCGCCGAGCACCGGATCCCGAGCGTGGAAGGAGCCCGGCTCTACGCGGTCCACCTGCGCCAGCCGGGCGCCAGGGCGACGATCCTCTATTTCGGCGGCAACGGCTATACGGCCGGCCGATTCGGCGCCTGGAGCGCCGGCGTGTTCGCACCGCTCGGAGTCGATCTCATGATCGTCGATCACCGCGGCTACGGCCTCAGCGAAGGCAAGCCCGGGATCGCGGCGATGGAAGCCGACGCCCTTGCCGCCTTCGACTATCTGCGCGGGCTCGGCGGGAGCGGATCGCGGATCGTCGTCCACGGCCATTCGATGGGGAGCTTCCTGGCCGGCCATGTCGCCGCGCACCGCGCGGCCGCTGGGGTGGTGCTCGAAAGCTCGGCGACGACCACCGAGCAATGGGTTTCGGCCGCCACTCCGGGCGCGGCAAGGCTCTTCATCAGGAAGGCCCAGATCGACCAGAGCCTGCGCGGCCGCGGCAACCTCGCCAACATGCCGCTGATCGGCGAGCCGCTGCTCCTCCTCGTCGGAGCGAAGGACGGGACGACCCCGCCGCGCCTCTCGCAGGGCCTCTTCGCCGCTTCGCCTCTCCCGGAAGGCCGCAAGATCCTGAAGACTGTGACCGGCGCCGGCCATTCGGACGTGATGACCAGGGCGGAGGCGATCGGCGCCTACCGGGCCTTCCTGGATCGCCTCGACTGAAGCGTCTTCACCGGGCGTTCAGGCGCTGACAGCCGGGGTTCAGCTTGGCGGGACGATTGGAGGCCAGGGGCTCGACGAAGCGTCTTTCGAAACCGGAACGAGCGTCGGAACCTGGCCGTTGCTACCTTCGAACCACGGGAGTCTCGTCATGCGTAACCTGATCCTGCTCGCCGGCACCGCCGCGCTCGCCCTCGCTGCTCCGGCCTCGGCTGAAAAAGGCGGCAAGGGTGGCGGCCACGGGGGCCACGGCGGCGGCAAACCCGCCAAGGTCGAGCGCGGCGGAGGCAATGGCGGAGGCCATGGCGGCGGCGGTCATGGCGGCGGTCATTCGGAGCGTGCGGCCAAGCCGCAGAAGGCCGAACGCCATGCCTTCCGGGCGGAGAGGCCCGCCAAGGCGGAGCGCCGCGCCGTCCGGGAAGAGCGCCGGGCCTTCCGGGCCGAGCGGTCGGAGCGCCGGTCCATTCGCGACGAGCGCCGCCACGACGTCTTCGTTCGCCGCGCCGGCGAGGAAAGGCGGGATTTCCGGCGCGTCGGCCGCGACCGGAGCGACGCGCGCGGCATGTCCGCTTTCCGGGCGGAGGAGCCGCGCTTCGCGGGCTTCGGCCGCTCCTGCCCTCCCGGGCTCGCCAGGAAGGGCAACGGCTGCCTTCCGCCCGGGCAGGCGAAGAAGCATTTCGCCCGCGGCGATCGGATCCGGCGCGCCTGGTTCGAAGGCTATCGGGTTCCGGCGTCCTATTCGGGCTTCTACCGGGACTCGCCGGACTATTATTACAGCTATGACGACGACGGCTACATCTACCGCGCCAACCGCGGCAGCGATCTGATCAGCGCGATCATCCCGCTGTTCGGCGGAGGCTTCGGGATCGGCCAGCCGCTCCCCGACGGGTACGACGTCTACAACGTGCCGATGCAGTATCGCGACGATTATCAGGACAGCGACGAGTCGCTCTACCGCTACGGCGACAACGCCATCTACGAGGTCGACCCGAAGTCGGGGATCATCGAAAGCATCGTCGCGCTGCTCGCCGGCGACCTCAACGTCGGCCAGGAGCTGCCCGAGGGTTACGACGCCTACAACGTGCCCATGGACTATCGCGACGAATATCAGGACAGCGACGAACATCTCTATCGTTACGCCGACGGAAACATCTATCAGGTCGACGCCAAGACCCAGATGATCCAGGCGGTCGTCGAGATGCTCACCTGAACGCCCCGAAGGAATGCAGCCGATGAAGAAAGCGCTGTTCGCCGCCGTCGCCCTGCTCGCCGCCGCCTGCGGGCAAGGCGCGGGCGGCAATGAATCCGAAGGCTCGAACGGCGCCGCCGCCGGCCCACGAGCCGCCGGCAAAGGCGAGCAGGCCGGGACGAGCCTCCTCCAGGCGATTGACGGATCGGCCGATCACAAGACGCTCGCCGGCGCCCTCCGCTCGGCGGGCCTGAGCGAGACCTTGTCCGGCGCTCAGCCCTACACGCTCTTCGCGCCGACCGAGGCGGCGTTCCGCAAGCTTCCCGCCGGCGGCGCCGACGGCCTGCTTGCGCCGGACGCCAAGGGCCGGCTGGGCGGCGTCCTTGCGGGGCACATCGTCCCGGGCGTCGTGACCCGGGCCGATCTCGAGCGGGCGATCGAGCGCGGCAAGGGCAAGGCCCAGCTCGCCACCGTCGGCGGCGGCAACCTCAGCTTCAGCCGCGACGGCGATTTGATCGTCGTCACCGACGCCGCCGGCGGCCGGGCCCGAGTGACCGGCGCCGAAGGGCACTCGACGAACGGCATCGTGCACAGCGTCGACGGAGTGCTGAGGGGGCGGTGAACTTCAAAATCTTCCCCGAGATTTCTCGGGGAGGGGGACCGCGCGAAGCGTGGTGGAGGGGTTCTTCGAGTCAGAGAAGCCCCTCCACCAAGCTTCGCCTGGTCCCCCTCCCCTGCAAAGGCAGGGGAGGAATCAAGGCTTCAAGCCCCCTGCGCCGCCGGACCGCCGATGCCGCCGCCGCGCGGGCGGCGGGTCGACGGGATCGAGGTGCCCGAGGCGGGGATCGAGGGCCGCCGGTTGTTCGGGTCCTCGCGGCCGATATCCTCGCCCTTGATCGCCTTCTTGGCCTCCTCGCCGTTCAGCGTCTCATATTCGAGAAGCGCGCCGGCCAGGCGGTGCAGCTCGTCGAGATTATCGGTGAGGACGGTGCGCGCGGTGGCCTCGGCTTCCTCGATCAGGCGGCGGACCTCGCTGTCGATCAGCCGCGCCGTCTCTTCGGACACGCTCTGGCTTCGGGCGACGCTGTGGCCGAGGAAGACCTCCTCCTGATTGTCGCGATACCTGAGCCAGCCGAGCTTCGAGGACATGCCATATTCCATGACCATCGCGCGCGGCACGCCGGGCTTCTCGGGCGCGGACCTGGCGAACCTCGCCAACGAAGCCGCCCTGCTCGCCGC
>DASVTN010000123.1:0-10264 GCA_036387555.1 Allosphingosinicella sp.
CGCACCTTGCGGCTGCGCGGCACGAATTTGCTGGGGAGCGTTTCGGAATTGGCCATTGCCCGCCCGCATAGCCGTGCCTAAGGCCCCGGCTCAACCCCAGTCGGAAGAAGGAAGAGATGGCGGAAGGTACGATCGCGGCGGACGAACTGAGGCTCCTGATCGAGCGGATCGAGCGGCTCGAGGAGGAGAAGAAGGCGATCGCGGACGACGTCAAGGACGTCTACGGCGAAGCCAAGTCGCGGGGCTACGACACCAAGACGATCCGCACCATCGTCCGCCTCCGCAAGATGGAAACCCACGACCGCCAGGAAGCCGACGCGCTTCTGGAAACCTACAAGGCGGCGCTGGGGCTGGAGTGACCGTCATTCCTCCCCCAGCTTGCTGGGGGAGGGGGACCGCGACGCAACGCGTCCTGGTGGAGGGGCGATACCGACTCCGAATTACCCCTCCACCACGCTAAACGCGTGGTCCCCCTCCCCGAGGCAAGCTCGGGGAGGAATGGCAAAGGGGAAAGCAACGATGGCAACGACCGCTCGGCCGCCAGGCGGGCCCGTCGCGTTTCTTCGTGAAGCTCTGGCGCTTCTGGCGTCGCCGCGGCTCCTCGCGCCCGCGGCGGCGCTCCTGGCGCTTCTCACCGTGTCCAACATCGTCATCGCGGCCAATGTCCCCGCCGAAGGGGAAAAGCTCGGCCCCGCCTTCGCTGTGGCGGCCCTCGCTCGGGTGGCCGGACTCCCGGTTCTCGCAGTGGCGATCCTCAGGACCATGACCGCAAGCGCCCGTCCCCGATTTCGTCCCGACGCCGGCTTCTGGCTCTACGCCCTCACCTTTGTCGCCGCCACCGGCGTCAGCGTCGCGGTGCGCCTGCTTAC
The DNA here is from genome assembly GCA_036387555.1 of Allosphingosinicella sp. GTDB lineage: Bacteria > Pseudomonadota > Alphaproteobacteria > Sphingomonadales > Sphingomonadaceae > Allosphingosinicella. The sequence continues at coordinate 870 of DASVTN010000123.1, forward strand.
GGGCGAAGGCGATTCGCTCGGGTCGCTCGCCTTGGCCAGCGTGCTCACAAGCGTCGTTACGGCCCCGTTCGCCGTCTGGTTCGGAGCGCTGGCGGTGGAGCGGCCGGTGCCGTGGGGTCCGGCGCCCTGGCTGCGCGGGCTCCGGCTCTGGCTGCCGCATTTCCTTTTCTGGACTGTGTTGGTGGTTACTCCCCTGGCAGTGCTTCACGCCGCGATCGACAGCAGCGTCGTGAAAGAGGCTCGCGACTGGTTCTGGCCGCTCCTCCTGTTCGACGGTCCGCTGAGCACCGTGATGGCGGTGTTCGGGCTGGCCCTCGTCGCCGCCGCCTACAGGCGCGTTGCGGAAGGCTGACTCTCTCGGCTATCGCCTGTCGCACACCAACAGCAGGATCGATGCGGGACCCATGGCCGGCCACAGCAAGTTCAAGAACATCATGCATCGCAAGGGCGCTCAGGACAAGAAGCGCTCCAACCTGTTCTCCAAGCTCTCACGCGAGATCACCGTCGCGGCCAAGATGGGCTTGCCGGATCCGGACGCGAACGCGCGCCTTCGCGCCGCCATCACCACCGCCCGCGCCCAATCCATGCCCAAGGACAATATCCAGCGCGCGATCGACAAAGCCTCGGGGGGCGACGCCGAGGTTTACGAGGAGCTGCGCTACGAGGGCTTCGGGCCAGGCGGAGTCGCGCTGATCGTCGAGGCCCTGACCGACAACCGCAACCGCACCGCCACCAACATGCGCACCGCTTTTTCCAAGAACGGCGGCAATCTCGGCGCCTCGGGCTCGGTCAGCCACGGCTTCGAGCGGCTTGGCCTGGTCGCCTATCCCGCCTCGGCGGGAAGCGCCGACGCCGTTTTCGAAGCGGCCATCGAGTCCGGCGCGGAGGACGTCGAATCGGACGAGGAAAGCCACCAGATCTGGACGGCGCAGGAAGATCTGCACGGAGTCGCCCGAGCGCTCGAGGATTCGCTCGGAGCGCCCGAGAGCGTCAAGCTCGCCTGGCGGCCCGGAACCCGGGTCGAGGTGGGCGCCGACGACGCGGGCCAGCTCATGAAGCTGATCGACACGCTGGAGGACGATGACGACGTCCAGACCGTCTGGGGCAATTACGACGTCCCCGACGAGGTGATGGAGGGGCTTTCTTGATCCTCCCCGCGAAATGCCGGGGTGGATTTGAATCTTGATCATCCTCGGCCTCGATCCAGGCCTCGGCTGCACGGGCTGGGGCTTGATCCGAGCCGACGGCAACCGGCTCAGCCACGTCGCCAACGGCCAGATCCGCACCGATGCCAAGGCCGAGCTGCCCGCCCGCCTGGTCGAGCTCCACGGGCGCCTGCTCGCGATCCTGGCCGAGCACCTCCCGGCCGCCGCGGCGGTGGAGGAGGTGTTCGTCAACGACAATCCGCAATCGACGCTTAAGCTCGGCCAGGCCCGCGGGGTCGTTCTGCTCGCCGCCGCCAGTCTCGGGGTCCCTGTCGGCGAATATGCGCCGCGGCTGGTCAAGAAGGCGGTGGTCGGCACCGGCGGCGCGAAGAAGGCGCAGGTCCACGCCATGGTGCAGCGGCTTCTTCCCGGCGTGAAGATCGCGGGAGCGGATGCGGCGGATGCGCTGGCGGTGGCGATCACCCACGCCCACCATTTGGCGACGGCCCGACGGGTCGCCTGATCCGTCATCCCGGCGAATGATCCGTCATCCCGGCGAAAGCCGGGACCTCAGGACAAGCAGGCTCTGCGGGTCTCCCCCAGATCCCGGCTTGCGCCGGGATGACGAACGGGCTTCGACAAGCAGCGCCCGAACGGATAGTTCAAACGGATGCCCATCACCTTATCACCCGCCTCATGATCGCCAGGCTCCGCGGCCTGCTCGACAGCTTCGCCGCCGATCATGCCGTGATCGACGTCGGCGGCGTGGGCTATCTCGTCTTCGCCTCCACCCGCACCCTGGCGTCGCTGGGCCCGGTCGGCGGCGAGATCGTGCTCCACACGGTCATGCAGGTGAGCCAGGACGACATCCGCCTCATCGGCTTCGCCTCGGGTGACGAGCGCGACTGGTTCCGCCTGCTTACGTCGGTCCAGGGCGTCGGCGCCCGAGTCGCCCTGGCAATCCTCTCGACCCTGCCCGGCGACGACCTCCACCGCGCCGTCGCGAGCGGCGATTCGGCGATGATCGCCCGCTCCCCCGGAGTGGGCCCCAAGCTCGCCCAGCGCATCGTCCATGAGCTCAAGGACAAGGTCGGAAGCCTCGCCCTCGGACCCGCCGCGGCCTCCGCCCCGGCCCTGGGCAGCGCCGCCGCCGACGCCGTCTCGGCCCTGCTCAACCTCGGCTTTCGGCCGGGCGAAGCGGCCGCCGCGGTCGGCAAGGCGGAAACGGAGCTCGGGCCAAAGGCGACCCTGGACGCGCTGGTGCGCACGGCCCTGAAGAAGGCGGCCAAGTAACGGTCAGGCGTCCCAGACCTCGCCGAACAGCCGAACGAAATTGCCTCCGAGCAATTTGTCGATTCGGGCCCCCTTCCAGCCCCGCCCCGCCAGATCGTCGGCGAGCCTCGAATAGCGCGGCGCGTCGTTATAGCCTTCGACCAGGTTGAACACGTCCGCCGCTTCCCCGGGCGCCGCGATCCCGCGCCTGCTCCGGTCCTCGAAGAACTCGCGCTGGGCTTTGCGGGCGTCGTCGTCGATCTTGTAGCCCGTCAGCGGATTGTCGGTGCCGATCCCGACATGGTCCTCGCCGCAGACCTTCACCGCATGCTCGATATGGCGGATGAGGTCCTCCCGCCCCGGTTGCCCCTTCGCCCGCAGGAATGGCATCAGATAGATTCCGACCACCCCGCCCTTGTCGGCCAGAGCGCGAAGCTCCCGGTCATATTGGTTTCGCGGCAGATCGACCAGGTCGCGGCAGCCGCTATGGGTGATGGCCGGCGGCCGCTTCGCCTCGGCGATGCCTTCGGCCGTCGTCCGCTGCCCCGAATGGCTGAGGTCGAGGAGCAGCCTGTTGCGCTCGACCTCGGCGATCACCTGCCGCCCGAAATCGGAGAGGCCGGCATTGGACCGCTCGAGGCAGCCGTCGCCGGCGAGGTTGCGCTTGTTGTAGGTGAGCTGGAGAACGCGAAGCCCGAGCGCCTTGAACGTTCCAACCCGGCCCGCATCCGCTTCGAGGGGAGTGCTGTCCTGGAGATTATAGACCAAAGCGACCTTGCCCGCGGCCTTGGCGGCGCGAAGGTCGGCGACGCTCACCGCCTTCGCGAAAAGGGTCGGCATGTCCGCGACGAACCGGTCCAGGAAGGCGATGCCCTCGACCGCCGAACGGAAGCGGTCCGGCCCGTTGCCGACCTCGCCCACCGTCTGGCTAACGACGTTGATCCAGCCGGCCTTCACCGCCTCGATCAGCCTTGACGAGGGCGCCAGCCGCCCGTCCTTCTCGTCGAACCCGTCGATCCCGCCCTGCGCGTCGACCCAGATCGCGTTCGCGCCTGATCCGCGGGGGCGGGTCTGGGCGTGGGCGGGTAGAGCAAGCAGGGCGGCGGCTGCGCCGGTTGTTGCCAGGAATTCACGACGGTGCATGGTTCCTCCCTGATCCTCCCTGCCGCGAAGCGGTGGGGAGGGGGACCACCCGAAGGGTGGTGGAGGGGTGATCGCGCAGCCCTCGCCGGCGACCCCTCCACCATGCTTCGCATGGTCCCCCTCCCCATCTGGCGATGGGGAGGACAGCGTACGACAAACCCGCTCGACAGCAAGGCCGCTTCGGCTAATGCTCCTCCAATGGAGCAAGAGCGGATCATAGGGGGGGAGCGGCGTCCCGAGGATATCGACGCGGCGCTGCGCCCCAAGACTCTCGACGATTTCGTCGGCCAGAAGGCGGCGCGCGAGAACCTGCGGGTCTTCATCGACGCGGCGAAGAGCCGGGGCGACGCGCTGGACCATGTCCTCTTCTTCGGGCCTCCCGGCCTCGGCAAGACGACCCTCGCCCAGATCATCGCCCGCGAGCTCGGGGTCGGCTTTCGCGCCACCTCCGGCCCGGTCATCGCCAAGTCGGGCGATCTCGCCGCCTTGCTCACCAATCTCGAAGACGGCGACGTCCTCTTCATCGACGAGATCCACCGGCTCGCGCCCGCGGTCGAGGAGATCCTCTATCCGGCGATGGAGGACCGCGCCCTCGACCTGATGATCGGCGAGGGGCCTTCGGCCCGCTCGGTGCGGATCGATCTTCCCAAATTCACCCTCGTCGGCGCCACCACCCGGCAGGGGCTGATCACCACCCCGCTGCGCGACCGTTTCGGGATCCCCGTGCGCCTGACCTTCTATTCGGTCGAGGAGCTGGAGCAGGTCGTCCGGCGCGCCGCTCGGCTGCTCGGCCTTTCGCTCTCGGAGGATGGGGCCAAGGAGATCGCCCGGCGCTCCCGCGGGACGCCGCGGATCGCGGGCCGGCTGCTCCGCCGGGTGCGCGATTTCGCCCAGTCGGCGGGCACCGGCGAAGTCGATGCGCAAGTCGCCGACGGAGCCTTGACCCGGATGGAGGTCGACCAGCTCGGCCTCGACGCGATGGACCGGCGCTACCTCCTGATGATCGCGGACCTCTACAAAGGCGGCCCGGTGGGCGTCGAGACCCTCGCCGCCGGGCTCTCGGAGCCCCGCGACACGATCGAGGAAGTGATCGAGCCCTTCCTCATCCAGCTCGGGCTCGTCGCCCGAACCGCCCGCGGCCGCTGCCTCAACGGTCGCGCCTGGACCCACCTCGGCCTGCCCCAGCCCAAGACGGCGCAGGACGGACTGTTCGACTGAAGGAAAATCGAATGAGAGCCATCTATCAATCCGGCGCCGCGGCCGCGATCCTCCTGATGTCCGCACCGGCCGCGGCGCAGGCGCCCGCGCCGGCCCCCGTCTACAGCCGGGATTCCGCCTGGCTCTGCCTTCCCGGCCGCGCCGACGCCTGCGGCCAGCCTTTGGCGACGACCGCGCTCAACGCCAACGGCTACGGCTCGACCGGCCAGGTGCTTGCCGACAGGAACGCGAAGGTCGACTGCTTCTACGTCTACCCGACGGTGTCGCGCGATCCCGGGCTCAACAGCGATCTCGCCCCCGGCCTGGAGGAGAATGGGACCGCGGCCGTCCAGCTCGCCCGCTTCGCAAGCGTCTGCCGGACCTTCGCGCCCGTCTATCGCCAGGTGACGGCGACGGCGCTTCCCCGGGCCTTCGCCGGCGAGGATATCCGGCCGAATTTCGCAACCGCTTATGCCGACGTCCTCGCCGCCTGGAAGGATTTCCTCGCCCGGCGCAACCAGGGGCGCCGGTTCGTCCTCATCGGCCACAGCCAGGGGTCGATCCACCTGTTGAAGCTCCTTCAGGAGGAGATCGAAGGCAAGCCGGTGGCGAAAAGGATGCTTTCCGCGATCCTGCTGGGCTGGGCGGTCGAGGTCCCCCAAGGAAAAAGAGTCGGTGGAAGCCTCAAGTCGACCCCGCTGTGCACCGGCGTCGGCCAGACCGGCTGCGTCATCTCCTACATGTCCTTCCGAGCCTCGGCCCCGCCTCCGGCCGGCTCATTCCTCGGACGGGCGGCGAAGCCGGGAATGACCGCCGCCTGCACCAACCCCGCGGCGCTTCGCGGCGGCAAGGGGAAGCTAGATTCCTACTGGTTCGCGATGTCGCCGGCCGCGCCCGGAGCCCAGCCGGTGACATGGTCCAGCCAGGGCGCTCCGCCCACCCCCTTCCTTCGCACCGAAGGCCTCGTCACCGCCGAGTGCCGGCACGACGGCCAGGCGGGCTATCTGGCGGTGACGGAAAATGCCGATCCGAACGATCCCCGCACCGATCGGATTCCGGGGGATGTCTACATTGCCGGCAAGCTCAACCCGGGCTGGGGCCTCCACCTCGTCGACATGAACCTCGCCCAGGGCGACCTCATCCGCCTGGTGGAGGCGCAGGCGGCCGGCTCGCGCGGGCGCTAATCGGAGAGGAAGAAGATCGCCTCGACCGGCCGGCCGAGCGCGCGGGCGAGCTTGAGCGCAAGCAGGGTCGAGGGAATGAAGACCCCGTTCTCGATCGTGTTGACGCTCTTCCGGCTGACCCCGACCCGCTCGGCGAGCGCCGCCTGGGTCAGGCCGCGCTCGGCGCGGAGCTCGCGCAGCCGGTTGCCGAGGCTCTCAGCCATCGCGATGGGCGCGGCGCTCGAGCTGGCCGAAACGCACCAGAGCGGCGGCGATTCCGAACGTCATCATGAGGTGGATGGCGTCGCGTCCGCTGACGGGCTCGAACATGGTGATGACATAAGCGCCGATGCCCGCGGCCATGGTCGCGATGAACCCCGCCCTCAGCGCGTCGAGGCGGTTCGCCCGGGTCACCTCGTCGTTGAGGAGATCGCGGATCCGCTTGGGGCGGAACCAGGAGCCGCCGGTGGTGAGCGCGAGCAGAAGCATGACCGAAAGGACGAGCCAGGCCGAGATTTTCACCGGGTCGACCGTCCGCGCCCCCTCCTCGAACCGGGCGGAGAGGTGGCTTGCTTGCTGGAAGATGAAGATCATCGACAGGACCGGCAGCATCCGTGCCCGGCGCCGGCCCAGCCGATCCGCGGTTTCAACGTCTTCGATCCGCACCATCGGCCCCGCTCCTTCTTTGTAACTTATAGGTTACATGTAACCTTGAGGTGACATCGCGTCAACGGGTGTTTCGGGTGCCGCCGGCGCCGCCGACCGGTTCCAGCGGGCAGCTTCTTCAGCAGCATCAGCAGCAGCAACTTAGCTCCTTCGCGTCATCGCGCGAAAGCTTCGGCTCGTCCCGGGGAGCGGGCAAAAGGTTTGCCGTGCGGAATCGCTGCCACCTAGGACCGAGGCGGTGGGCGGGACGGATCCGAAACCGGCGGACGGAGTGATGCGGGGGAGGGTGCACCTCTTCCCGCTGCGGGTCTATTTCGAGGACACCGACGTCGCCGGGATCGTCTATTACGCCAATTACCTGCGCTTCAGCGAGCGGGCGCGGTCGGACATGCTCCGGCTCATGGGGATCGACCAGCGCGCGGCTCTCGAGGCCGGGGAGGGCGTCTATGTCGTCGCCGAGGTCGCGGTGAAGTATCGATCGCCGGCCAAGCTCGCCGACGAGCTCGTCGTGATCACCGAGATCGAGGAGGTGCGCGCGGCGAGCGTCCTCATTCATCAGCGGGTCATGCGCGGGGATGAACTTCTGGCCGATGTCAGGGTGACCGCGGCCTTCCTCACGCCCGAAGGCCGGCCCAGGCGCCACCCGCGTGCGTGGGTCGAGATGTTCGAGCGGTTGCTGGAGGAAGGAAAAGCGTGAGCGGACTAGCGATGACTGGAGCGGACATGTCGCCCGTCGCCCTGTTCCTGCAGGCGGACATCGTGGTGAAGGCGGTGATCATCGGCCTTCTGCTCGCAAGCATCTGGACCTGGGCGATCATCATCGGCCACGCGCTGAAGCTCCGCCGCGCCTCGGCCGGCTCGCAGGCCTTCGAGCGCGATTTCCTGAAGGCGGACGATATCGACGGGTTCTACGAAAGCCGGGGCAAGTCCGACGTCCCGAGCGCCAGGGTCCTGGCCGCCGGGATCGCGGAATGGCGCCGATCGACGGGCGGCAAGGTCATCGACCGGGAAGGCGCCCGCTCCCGGCTCGCGCTGGTCATGCATTCGGCGCTGACGGAGGAGGTGGACCGGCTGGCCGTGCGTCTCAACATCCTCGCGACGGTCGGCTCCGTGGCGCCCTTCGTGGGTCTGTTCGGCACCGTCTGGGGGATCATGCGCAGCTTCACGGCGATCGCCGGCGCCAACAACACCAGCCTCGCCGTCGTCGCCCCGGGGATCGCGGAGGCGCTGTTCGCCACCGCACTCGGCCTCTTCGCCGCCATCCCGGCGGTGATCGCGTACAATCGGATGAGCTTCGGCATCAACCGGCTGGAAGCGAGGCTCCAGCGCTTCGCGGACACCTTCCACGCCACCTTGAGCCGCGAGCTGGAGCTGGAGGGATGAGGGTTTTCCTCCCCGGGACGGGGAGGGGGACCGCGCGAAGCGCGGTGGAGGGGGGTCCGTGCCTCGCTCCAACCCCCCTCCACCACGCCGCTTCGCGCCGCGGTCCCCCTCCCCGTCCCGGGGAGGATCTCTAGATGGCCATGGGACCGATCCTTGGCGGTCACCGCCGCGCCCGGCGCTCGCCGATGGCGGAGATCAACGTCACTCCGATGGTCGACGTGATGCTCGTCCTGCTGATCATCTTCATGGTGACCGCGCCCCTTCTCGTCGCCGGCGTCCCGGTCGACCTGCCCGACAGCAAGGCCGGAGCGCTCGACCAGGAGCGCAAGCCCGTCCAGGTCTCGCTCGATTCGACGGGCGCGCTCAGGGTGGACGACGAGCCGGTGCTCCCCGCCGACCTCGGCCGCCGCCTTGCCGCCATCGCGGCGGCCTCGAGCGAGCCCGGCGGACCCCGCATCTTCCTCCGCGCCGACCGCGCGCTCGATTACGGCCGGGTCATGGCCGTGATGGGCGAAATCAACGCCGCCGGGCTCCGCAAGGTGGCTCTGGTCAGCACCCAGGGGCAGGAACGGTGATGGACCGGGCCGAGGCCACCGGATTGGGGGTCGCCACCGTCGGCCACGTCGCCTTGCTGGCGGCGATCACCTACGGACTTGCGACCACCCGGCTGCCGGGCCCCCGGAGCGACCCGATCGAGGTGGCGTTCGTCGAGGAAGCCGCGCTCGAAAGCACTTCACCGACGCCGCTGGCCGCCGAGCCGGCGCCGCTGGCGGGGCCGCAGGACGGTCCGCCCGCGCCCGCCATGCCCGCCCCTCCCGAGCTGCAGCAGGTTCCGGAGCCGCAACCTCAGGCGCAACCCCAACCCAGGCCAGAGCCTCAACCCCAGGCGAGGCCCCAGCCTCAACCCAGGCCACAGGCCAAGCCCCAGCCTCAACCGCGCGCGGCGGCGCCTAAACCCGCTCCGGCGGCCAAGCCCCAGCCTCGCGCTCCGGCGCTCAAGTCTTCCGCTGTTCCGCGACAGCAGGCGACTCCCAGGCGAAACGCCTCCGGGCTGAACAGCATCGTCGCCGGCCTCAGCGAGCGGCAGAATTCGAGCCGGAGCACCACCCCGCCCGCCGCCGCGGCCGGACCGGAAGTGAAGGCGTCCCTCGGCAGGCTGGTGCGCGAGCAGCTCCGCCCGCACTGGAAGTCGCCGAGCGGCGCCGACGCCGAGCTGCTGCGAACCGAACTCAGCATCTGGCTGGGCCGCGACGGATCGGTCACGCGGGTCGAGGTGATCGGCACAAGCGGCCAGACCGCCAGCAACCGGCCGCAGGTGAAGCTCCATCAGGAGCAGGCGCTTCGGGCCGTCAGGCTCGCCTCCCCCTTCAACCTTCCCGACAAATTCTACGATGCCTGGAAGTATCTGAGCCCGATCGGCTTCGAC
>DASVTN010000124.1:0-48585 GCA_036387555.1 Allosphingosinicella sp.
AGAGCTCGGCCGCCCGTTCGAGGAGCGAGCCGCTGTGGCTGAGAGGGCTGTGCTTGTTCATTTCGAGCTCCCTCAAGCCACCGTGCTGCGCTGCCAGAATTCGATCGCCAGAAGCAGCGCCCAGGCCGCTCCGAGCGCCGCACCGCCGCCGCCGAGCCACACCAGCCGCTGCCGGTGCTTCGAGCGCTTGGCCGGGGTGAAGACCTCGCCGATCGATCCGAGCACCGGCAGTCCGGTGGCGTCGGCGAGGCGGGTCTGGGTCGGGAAGGTGGTCTGGATCTGGCCGAGCACGAAGGCCGCTCCGGCGCCGGCGCCGAGGCCGACGAACAGGATCAGAGTCAGCAGCAACGGCCGGTTTGGCGTCAGCGGCACGCTGGGCTGGCTGGGCGGATCGATCACCTTGAACTTGACCGCGTCGGTCTGGCTGCGGACGTCGGTCCTGAGGCGGACCTGGTCGCGATCCTCCAGCAGCTTGTCATATTGCCGCTTCAGAACGTCATAGTCGCGGTTGAGCCGCTCCTGCTCGGCGGCCACTCCGGGCTCGGAGGCCTGGCGGGTGCCGAGCTGGGCGAGGTCGGACTGGAGCTGCGCCTTGCGGGTCGCGGCGGCGTTCACCTGCCCCTCTTTCTCGGCGACCATCGCGCGCAGCGACACCCAGGAAGGATTGGGCATCGAGCCGGCGCCGGACGGCTCGCGCGCGGCGAGCGGCCTGAGGCGGGCGATCTGGTTCCTGAGCCGGATGACGTCAGGGTGGGAGTCGGTCCAGCCCTGGGAGGAATATTGGGCGAGCTGGCCCTCGGCCTGGGCGAGCTGGCCGCGAGCGCCGCCGCCGCTGTCGCCGCCCATGGCGGGCATGGAGGAAGGAGTCGCGCCCAGCTGGCTGCGCATCGCGGAAAGCGAGCTCTGGGCCTGCATCAGCTGCTGCTCGATGCCGGCGAGCTCGGTGCGCGCGGCGCCCATCCGCGCGGCGATCGAGCCTTCGCCCGGAAGCAGGCCGAGATAGCGCTGCTCGAACTCGACCCGGCGCTGCTCGGCCTCCTGAAGCTGGGCCTCGCGCGCCTTGAGCTGCTGGTCGAGGAAGGCGAGGCTCTGATTGGCTTCGTCGCGGTCGCCGGCGAGATTCTGCTCCACGAAGATGTCGAGCAGGCCCTGGACGACGGCGGCCGCGAGCTTCGCGTTCTGGCGGTTGGAGAAGCCGGAGACCTTCGCGGTGGCGCTGATCTCGAACATGTTGTCGGGCTGGGCGGTGACCTTGATCGACTCGCGCAGCTTGCCGACCTGGACGGCGAGATCGCGCTCGCTCGCGACCAGGGTGGCGAGATCGGTCTTCCGCACCACCTTGGCGAGGTTCTCGCTGGAGGTGAGGGTCTGCTTGACCCGGTTGAGGTCCCCTTCCCGCTCCTGGACGGTGATTCCCACCTGGTTGGGCAGGATCGACTGCATCTGGACGAAGACCCGCGACTTGGATTCGTAGGTGTTCGGGATGAGCGCGACGGCGAGCCAGCCGAGGATGCAGATCCCCCAGGCCACCGCCAAAGCGAGCCAGCGACGGCGCCAGACCTGGTGGATGGCGATCCTTATCTGTTCGTAGAGTCCGTCCATCGGGCCTGGGAATCCTTAGCAAGCGTGGGTTTGGGCGGCGGGAAGCCGGCCTAGAACATGCTCTCGGGGATGATGATGACGTCGCCCGGCTCGAGCCGGACGTTGGCGCTGGTGTCGCCCTTCTTGAGGAGGCGGGCGATCTTCAGGTCATATTCCTTCTGGGTGCCGGTGGCCTTGTCCTGGCGGATCAGCCGCGCCTTGTTGCCGGCGGCATATTCGGAGAGCCCTCCGACCGCGATCATCGCATCGAGCAGGGTCATGTTGGCGCGGTAAGGCAAAGAGGCGGGCTTCTCGGTCGCCCCGACGACTCGGATCTGCTGGCTGAAGCTGCCCTGGAAGGTCTCGACCATCACGGTGACCCGGGGATCGTCGACATATTTGGTCAGCGCCAGGCGGATGTCGTCGGCGAGCTGGGCCGGAGTCTTGCCCTCCGCCTGGAGGTCCGGGATCAGCGGAGTGGTGATCATCCCGTCGGGGCGGACCTGCACCTTGCCGCCGAGATCGGCGTTGCGCCAGACGAAGATGTTGAGCTGGTCGAGCGCTCCGATCACATATTTTTCCGTGGGAGCGGCGTCGTCGGAGCCGACGAAGCTCGCCGGCGGCAGCCGGTCACGCCCCTTGGCGTCGGCCGCCGCGGCGGCGCCGAGGCAGAGGGCGAGAGCGAGGGTGGTACCTACCAGTTGACGCATCTGACTATCCTCTTCGTGTCGCCGCGGATCCGTGCCCTGACGTCAGGGACGCGAGATTTGGGTCCGCTATGGCTTCAAGAGGTAAAATTACCGTTAGGAACAATGGCCTTTGGCGGCGCGTCCCGGAATGGGACTGGGCGGGCGCAGGGGTTAAACCGCCTCTTCGTCACCCCGGACTTGATCCGGGGTCCACCTTCTAAGCCCCTTTTAGAGGGAGAAGGTGGATGCCGGATCAAGTCCGGCATGACGGGATCAGCCGACCGCGATCTCCCGCGCCGCCGGATGCCCGAGAAAGGCCGCCGGGCTGGCCGAAAGGCCGTAGGCTCCGGCGAGGAACACGGCGACGAGGTCGCCGACCTCCGCCCTCGGGATCATGACGTCGTCGGCGAGCCGGTCGAGCGGAGTGCACAGGCAGCCGACGATGCTCGCTTCCTCCTCCGCTTCCGTCCCGAAGCGGCTTGCGACGGCGACCGGATAATTGCGCCGGACGACCTGCCCGAAATTGCCCGAGGCGGCGAGCTGGTGGTGCATTCCGCCGTCGGTGACGAGGAAGGTCTTGCCGTGGCTTTCCTTGCGGTCGACGATCCGGGTCAGATAGACCCCCGACTCCCCCACCAGCCAGCGGCCGAGCTCGATCGCGAAGCCGCTCGCCGCCAGGATCGGCGGCCGCTCGGCCAGAGTCTCGGCGAGCGCGGCGCCGACCGCGGCGACGTCGAGCGGCGTCTCGGTCGCGAAATAGGGAATGCCGAAGCCGCCGCCGAGATTGACCAGCGGCGGCGCCTCGCCGACCGCCTCGGCGATCTCGGCCGCCAGGGCCACGGTCGCGCGCTGCGATTCGATCAGCGACTGGGCGGACAAGGCCTGGGAACCTGCGAAAATGTGCAGACCTCGCCACATTCCGCCACTTTCGACCACTTTGCGAATCAGCGCCGGGACCCGGGCGGCATCGACCCCGAACGGCTTGGCTCCGCCGCCCATCCGCATCCCGGAGCCCTTGATCTCGAAGTCGGGATTTACCCTCACCGCGAGCCGCGCGGTCCGCCCCTGCGCCCGGCCGATCGCCAGCGCCCGCTCCGCCTCGCCCTCCGATTCGAGGTTCAAGGTGACCCCCGCGGCGATCGCCGAGGCGAGCTCGTCGTCGCGCTTGCCGGGGCCCGCGAAGGAGATTTCGCTCGAGCCCGTGCCCGCCGCGAGCGCGGCTTCCATCTCGCCCGCCGAGGCCACGTCCAGTCCGTCGACCAGCTTGGCCACATGTTTCAAAAGAGGAGCGTAAGTATTTGCCTTGATTGCATAATGCAAATTAACGCCGGGGAAGTGACGCCGGAACAGCTCCACTTGCGCGGCAACTTTGCCAACATCGTAGGCGAACAACGGCGTGTCCCCCGCCTCCGCCACCAGCGAATCGGCGCGGCGGCCGCCGATCAGCAGCATGCCGTCCTCGGCTCCGAAGCCGTCTGGAATGGCCCCCATGGGCTTGCTCATGCGCTCAGCTCGCTCTTGATGACTTCGCGGTCGAGCTTGCCGTTGGGACTTCTCGGCAGCTCCTCGCGCCAGACGATATGAGCCGGCTGCATAAAATTCGGTAACTCGCGGCGAAGATAGTTGCGAAGCTCCCCGTCCGCCTCCTGTCCCCGCCCGCGCACCACCAGCGCGATGGCCTCGCCCAGCCGGTCGTCGGGCACTCCGAGGGCCACCGCCTCGGTGACCACTCCGCTCGCCACCGCCGCTTCCTCCACCTCGGTCGGGCTGACCCGGTTGCCGCTGGTCTTGATCATCGAATCCTCGCGGCCGACGAAATAGAGCAGGCCCCGCTCGTCGCTCCGCACCCGGTCGCCCGACCAGACGGCGGTGCCGCCGTAACGGGAGGCCGGCGGCGCGGGCCGGAAGCGGACGGCGGTTCGCTCCGGATCGTTCCAATAGCCCTTGGCGACCAGCGGCCCGGCGTGGACGAGCTCCCCGTCTTCGCCCGGGGCGCACAAGGTCCCGTCTGGCTTTGACGCCATGACTTCAGCGAAGGGGATGGCGGTGCCGATCGAATCGGGATGATCATCGAGCAGCGCCGGATCCAGGAAGGTGGAGCGGAAGGCCTCGGTGAGGCCATACATCAGGTAGAGCTCGGCGGCCGGGAACAGTTCGCGGAGGCGCCGGACGATCGACACGGGCAGCCGGCCGCCGCTGTTGGTGAGCCGGCGAAGCGACAAAGCGGCCTTCGGCGGCCACGGCGCCTCGACCAGCTGGACCCAGAGCGGCGGCACCCCGGCAAGGGTGGTGATCGCGTGAGTTTCGACCGCCCGGATGACGTCGCGCGCCGCCAGATATTCGATCGGCACCACGCACGCCCCGGCCGCCCAGGTCGATAGCAGCTGGTTCTGGCCGTAGTCGAAGCTGAGCGGAAGGACTCCGAGGACCCGGTCCTCGGGCGTCAGGCGGAGATAGTTGGCGACGCTCACCGCCCCGAGCCACATGTTGGCGTGGCTCAGCATCACCCCCTTGGGCCGGCCGGTCGAGCCGGAAGTATAGAGCAAGGCGGCGAGATCGTCGGGGTCGGCGGTTGACGGCGGCAGGCGGTCGCCGCCCGCGAGCATCGCCGCGCCTTCCTCCTCGCCAGCGGCGGCGCAGCCCTGGGGCAGATCGCCTTCCGCCAGGGTGCCGAGGCGCGCCTTGCCGGTAATCAGGAGCCGGGCGCCGCTGTCGGCAAGGATGTGACCCACCTGGGCGCGCTTCAGGAGCGGGTTGACCGGAACGTGGACCAGCCCGGCCCGCGCGCAGGCGAGCGGCAGCAGACTGGTCATCCGGGTCTTCGGGAGCCAGCTGGCAACTCGGTCGCCGGGAGCGAAGCCCCTCCCCTTCAGAGCCGCGGCGAGCGTTCCGACCGCGGCTTCGAGGCCGGCATAATCGAGCAGCCCCTCTTTGGTGAGGAGGGCCGGAGCGCCGGGGGTTCCGATGGACGCGAGGTGGTCGAGCGGACGAGGGATCGGATCGGGGGCTTGCACCGTGGCTCCTGTGTGCGCCACAGCAGGCAGGCTGGGCTTGGAGCCGGGGGATAGCGCGTTGGGCTTCGAGGTGGAACTGTTCGATAGCCTGGATTCGGCGGAGGCCGACGCCGGCGGAGCGCTCGACGGCTTCCCTTCCCTGTTCGACCGGCTCGGCTGGTTCCGGCTGGTGGCGGCGCATTGCCCGCCGCCCGGGCGGCTTCTCGTCGCCCGCGCCCGCGACGGCGGCGGAGCGGCGGCATGGCTGTTCCTCGCCGAGCGGAGCGGGCGGGCGCAAGCATGGCGCTGCTGGTACAGCCTCCGCTTCGGTCTGGTCGGCGACCGCCGGGGCGGCGAAGCGATCGCAAAAGCCTTGCGCAAGCGCTTGAGCCGGCTTGAAATCGCCCCGCTCGAAGATCCCGAGCCGATCGCTTCCGATTTTCGCCGGTCCGGCTGGGCCGTTTTCCCGAGCCCGGCCACCGTCTCCTGGCGGATCGATACGGCGGGACAGGATTTCGAGGCCTATTGGGCCGCTCGGCCGGGCAAGTTGCGCAACACCGCCCAGCGGAAGGCCAAGGCGGCGAAGCTGGACATCGAGATCCATCGCGAGTTCGATCCGGCGGCCTGGGCCGCCTACGAGGAGGTCTACGCCGCCAGCTGGAAGCCCGGGGAAGGCTCTCCCGCCTTCCTTCGCACCCTGGCCGAGCAGGAGGGCCGGGAGGGCCGGCTGCGGCTCGGTGTCGCTCGCAAGGAAGGGCGCCCGCTGGCCGCTCAGCTGTGGACGGTCGAGGACGGCACCGCCTGGATCCACAAGCTCGCTTATCGCGAGGATTCGAAGGCGCTTTCGCCGGGGACGGTCCTGAGCATGGCCATGTTCCGATCCGCGCTCGATGAAGACCGCGTATCGCGTATCGATTACGGCACCGGCGACGACGGCTACAAACGGGACTGGATGGGCGAGCGGGCGACCCTGTGGCGGATCGAGGCGTTCAACCTTCGCTCGCCTCGCGGCCTGCTGGGCGCGGCCCGTGCCCGATTATCGGCGCTTGTCCGCCGCGCGCGAAGCCGGTAGGCGCGGCGCGCCACGAGGGGACCCATCGATGACCGCCGCCTTTGACGACGAAGAGGAAGTGGAAACGACGCTTCGGGCGGTGCTGCGCGACGTGCTCGGGCTTCCGGAGGCCCAGGTCGCCGCGCTCGAGGAATCGAGCCCGCTGTTCGGAGCGCTTCCCGAATTCGACTCCATGGCCGTCGCAGGGCTTCTGACCGAGCTCGAGGAAAGGCTCGGGATCCTGATCGAGGATCATGAAGTCGACGCCGACATGCTTGAAAGCTTTGGCTCCCTCCTCACCTTCGCCCGCGCCAAAACGCTCCAGTGACCGGGGCGGGCCTCCATTATTCGACCTATCGGGTCGGAGGCCGGGACGAATGGATGATGAGGATCGGCAGCGGCCCGGCCCTGCTTTTCCTGCCGCCCCTCTTCGAGGAGATGAACCGGACTCGGGCGTTGCTCGCGAGGGTGATGGCGACGCTGGCCGGCGAAGGCCATGGCTGCTTCCTGCCGGACCTGCCCGGCACCGGCGAAAGCGAGCGAGCGCTGGAAGAGGTATCATGGCAGGATTGGCGGGACGCCGCCGCCGCCGCCTTCAAGGCGTCGGGGGCCGCCGCTTCGGTCAGCCTTCGCGGCGGCGCCTTGCTGGACGAGGCGGCGCCGGTTCGCTGGCGGCTGGCGCCGGCGACCGGCGCCTCGCTGGCCCGCGACCTGGCGCGCGCCGGTCTGATGACGGAAGGCGGCGGCGGCTACGCACCGTCGGCCAGGCTTCTCGATCCACTCGGCTCGGCCGAGCCGCCCCGGGGCGACAAGGTGCGAACGGTGCGGCTCGCAACCGACCGCGCCGACGCGGACCTCAAGCTGGAGGGACCGCCGCTCTGGCGCCGGGCCGAACCTCAGAATTCGCCGCAACTTGCCGAGGCAATGGCTTCAGATATCTCACATTGGGTGCGCGCATGCGGCGCCTGCTGAGCTTCGACTGCGGTGGCCTCGCCCTCGGCGCGAGCCTCGATTCCGCCGAGGGGACCACCGGACTGCTCCTCGTCACCGGCGGCACCCAGACCCGGATCGGCTCTCACCGCATGTACGAACGCCTGGCGGCGGCGCTGGCGCAGGCCGGCTGGCCCTGCTTCCGCTACGACCGCCGCGGCGTGGGCGACAGCGAGGGCGACGACCCGGACTTCAAGGAAAGCGGCCCCGACCTCGCCGCCGCCGCCGCCGCCTTCCGCCGCGAGCAGCCGCAATTGAAGCGCCTGATCGGCTTCGGCCTGTGCGACGGAGCCTCAACCCTCGCCCTCCACGGGCGGGCGGCGAGTCTCGACGGCTACATCCTCGCCAATCCCTGGTTCGTCGAGACGGAGGCCGGGGAGCCGGCCGCCGCGGCAATCAAATCGCGCTACAAGGACCAGTTGCTCAGCCTTGACGGCTGGAAACGTTTGCTTTCAGGTTCAATATCTTACCGGAAGGTTCTGAAAGGGCTCGGCAAGATCGCCGCAAGCCGGCCGTCAAGCCTCGCCGGCGAGATCGCGGTCGAGCTCGGCAAAGCCAGGGTGCCTGCACAACTCATCCTCGCCAGCCGCGACGGCACCGCGATCTCCGCTCAGGCCGAATGGTCCTCCCCCGCCTTCAAGACGCTCCGCCAGTCCAACCCCAATCCGATGACGATCGACAGCGATTCGCACACCTTTTCGAGACCGGGGGACGAAGCGGCGTTGCTTCGGGCGGTAAGGGAGGCGCTGGAGCGCCTTTAGCCGTCATCCCGGCGAAAGCCGGGATCTAAGGACAAGAAGTCGCAGCGGGTCTCCACGAGGTCCCGGCTTTCGCCGGGATGACGGGTTCAGGCGACCTCGTGGATCGCCCCGGCCACCGCCTCGAACTCCGCCTCGGCCAGGAACCGCTCCGCGTCCAGCGCCGCCATGCAGCCCGTCCCAGCGGCGGTGACCGCCTGGCGGTAGATCTTGTCCATGACGTCGCCGCAGGCGAAGATGCCTTCGACGCTGGTTCGGGTGCTGCCGGGCTCGACCTCGATATAGCCGTCCTTGTCCAGCGTCAGCTTGCCCTGGAAAAGCTCGGTGGCGGGCGAATGGCCGATGGCGACGAAGCCGCCCTCGACGTCGATGCGCGATACCTCGCCGCTCTTCGTGTCGCGCAAGTCGAGGCCGACCAGCCCCTCCGGCTCGCCGCCCGCGACGAAGCGGTCGACCGCCTTGTTCCAGAGCACCTTGATCTTCGGATTGGCGAACAGCCGGTCCTGGAGGATCTTTTCGGCCCGGAGCGAATCGCGGCGGTGGACCAGAGTCACGTCGTGGCTGTGGTTGGTCATGTAGAGCGCTTCCTCGACCGCGGTGTTGCCGCCGCCGATGACGGCGACCTTGCGGCCCCGGTAGAAGAAGCCGTCACAGGTCGCGCAGGCGGAAACTCCCCTCCCCTTCAGATGCTCCTCGCTCGGCATGTTCAGCCACTTGGCCTGGGCTCCGGTCGCGATCACCAGAACGTCGCCGGTGTAGACGGTGCCCCCGTCGCCGATCAGCCGGAACGGCCGGCGGGTGAGATCGACCTCGACGATGTGGTCCCACATCATCCGGGCGCCGACATGCTCGGCCTGGGCCTGCATCTCCTCCATCAGCCAGGGGCCCTGAACGACCTCGCGAAAGCCGGGATAATTCTCGACGTCCGTGGTGGTGGTGAGCTGGCCGCCGGGCTGGATGCCCTGGACGACGATCGGCGCCAGGCCGGCGCGGGCGCCGTAAATGGCTGCGGAAAGGCCGGCTGGGCCTGAGCCGAGGATCAGCATGCGGGTGGAATGGGTTGCTGGCATTACGGCGAGATATGGCCGGGGCGGGACGGGTGCAACCCATTTGCCGCCCGGCGGGGCCCTTGATAGAGAGCCCGCAAGCCTCAGGAGGTTAAAGATGCCCCACGACAATCCGCTCGGCCTCGACGGCTTCGAGTTCGTCGAATTCACCACCCCGGATCCCGAGGCGCTGGGCGACCTGTTCCGCCGGCTGGGCTTCGCGCATCGCGGCGATCACAAGACCAAGAAGGTGCGCCGCTACGCGCAGGGCGACATCAACTTCCTCCTGAACATGGAGGCTTCGGGCCATGCCGAGAATTTCCGGGGCGCCCACGGCCCTTCGGCGAGCGCGATGGCCTTCCGGGTGGAGGACGCCGGACGGGCGCTGGCCCTCGCCGTGGAACGGGGAGCGACTGCGGTGGAGGGCGATTACGGCCTGCCGGCGATCGAAGGGATCGGCGGCTCCTATCTGTACCTCGTCGACCGTCAGGGCACCGACAGCCTCTACGACCGGGACTTCACGCCCGCGGAGGGAAGCGAAGTCGCCTCGGAGGCCGGCCTGCATACGCTCGACCACCTCACCCACAATGTCCACCGCGGGCGGATGGATCATTGGGCGCAGTTCTACGAGCGGATCTTCAACTTCAGGCAGATCCGCTATTTCGACATCGAGGGCCAGCAGACCGCCCTCGTCTCCCGAGCGATGACCGCGCCGGACGACAAGATCCGGATCCCGCTGAACGAGAGCCAGGACGAGTTCAGCCAGATCGAGGAGTTCCTGAGGGAATATAAGGGCGAGGGAATCCAGCACCTCGCGCTGGCCACCGACGACATCTTCGCGACCGTCGATGCGTTGCGCGCCAACGGCATCCGCTTCCAGGACAGCCCCGACACCTATTACGACATGATCGACCGGCGCGTGCCGGGCCACGGCCACTCCATCTCCGAGATGCGCAAGCGCCGGATCCTGATCGACGGCTCGCCGGAGACGGGCGAGGGCCTGCTGCTCCAGATCTTCACCGAGAACATGATCGGCCCCATTTTCTTCGAGATCATCCAGCGAAAAGGCAACGAAGGGTTCGGCGAAGGCAATTTCAAAGCCTTGTTCGAATCGATCGAGCTCGACCAGATCCGCCGCGGAGTCATCCCGGCGCCGAGCGAGCACGCCTGACGGCGGCTATCTTCCCAGCAGCGTCCGCAGCTTGAGCGCGTCGCCCGTGGCGGCTGAGGAAGCCGTGTTGTCGAAGATGCACCAGGCCGGTTCCGTGCCCTCGCCGAGGCGCGCGGCATAATCCTCGAGACGGCCGTCGTCATAGCTCGACCGGTACATGACGGGAGAGCCGTGCAGACGGTAATAGGCCAGGCCGGTCCATCCGCCGGGATCGGCGGCCGCCGGAACGCGGGCCGGATCGGCCGCCACCCGGGCGATCCGCCGCTCCGCCAGCAGCAAGTCCGCCTCGGGATCGAACCAGCTCGGGTGGCGCGGCTCGCACGCGACGTGCCGATCCCAGCGCGAGCGAAGGCCTTCGAAGAACGGTTCAGCCGTTGCCGGATCGAAGCCCAGGCTGGGAGGCAGCTGGACGAGCAGGATCTCGAGCCGGTCGCCCAACCCCTCCATTTCGGACAAAACGGCCTGGAGCGGCTCGTGGAAATCGGAGAGGCGCCGCTTGTGCGTGATCTCCTTCGGGAGCTTGGCGGAAAAACGAAAGGCTTCCGGCACCGACTCAGCCCACCGCCGCCAGGTGTCCGGCCGATGCGAGCGGTGGAAGGAGGAATTTATCTCCGCGCAGCCGAACCGTGCCGAATAGCGCTCGAGGCTGCCGCCTTCGGCCGGGAAAGCCCCGGCCGCGCCCGTCGGAATCGTCCAGCCGGCGGTACCGATACGAATGGTGGGAGCGGGCTGCGCCATCCGGCGCGAACGCGCGACGCCTAGTCCGGCTCCTCCGCCCGGTATTCCTGGCGGCCGGAATGGACGGTACGGCCGCCCTGCCCAAGCGAGAAGTGGCGGCTGAGATCGTCCACCAGGCGAAGAAGCGCCTCCTGCAGATCCGGCGGCAAGGCGAGGTAGGCGGAGAGGATGTGGGTCGCCTCCTCGCCGAGCCATGCCCCCTCGCTTCTCTTCGCGGTGAGGACGTAGACCACGTCAACCTTCGCGGCGGCCAGCCGGGCGAGATAATCCGCCCGCAGCTCGCGCCGGTCATTCTCATAGAGGCTCTGCTTGGGAACGTCGGTCCCAACGAGGGACGCGAACTCCGCCTGCTTTAGGCCGAGCCGTTTCCTTTCCTCCGCAAGCCTGGCACCGAAACCCATCGCTTCTGCCAACCCCCTGTTCACTCGCCACCGCAAATGCCGGTGGTCTCTCAGAATTCATCCGAATCGGTTCATTGCATAGCCGATTTCGATCTGTCGCCTTCAATTTTCGCTCGGCCTCGCGCGGCCTTTCGATCCGGCCCGGCGGTCTCCCCTCTGGGGCCGACCGGACCCGCACCCGTCTGCCCGGCGAGTCGCCCGGAACAGAAATAGAACGCACTATCCCTATTATGCAAATCCTATTTCAGGATTGGGTCAGGCGTCCAGCCGCTGTCGGCGAAGAAAATGGTCGCGGAGGAGGCAGGTGAGTGGATCGGGGAGCCCCGATCCTTACCAACCACCAATCGGGCGGAGCGCCCAGCCGTAGCGGGCTGGTTCCCGATCCCAGACCAGCGGTTACGAGGACGACCCGACCGCGGTCTTGCACAACTCCGCAGCGGTAGCGCGGGTCGTATAGGGTCTTCCATTGCTGCTTCGGCGCCCGTGTCAGAAGTGGCCCTATCCACGGCAAAACGACCTGGCCGCAGTGAGTATGTCCTGCCATGACAAGGGGGATGTCACCGGGCAGCTTTAGAGCCACGTCGGGCGCATGCGTCAGAACCAATGGAATACCGCCGACGCGCCTCCACGATGCAAGCGTCGCGCTTACGTCGTCATGGCCTGAGAAAGCGTCATCAATGCCCAATATCGTGATTGGCCCGCGCCGGAGAGCTTCGTTCCGGAGCACCTTCACACCGGCACGGGCCAGAGCGGCACGGACCGAAGTGGGCGAGGTCCAATGATCATGGTTGCCGAGAACGGCGATCACACCCAGCCGCGCGGTCAAGCGGCACAAGGGTGCTTGCAGACCAGCGGCTCGCCGGGATGCACCAACGGCGTCGTGACCAACCATGAAGTCTCCGGCCAACAGCACCAGATCCGGTCGTGCTGCGTTCACCTCGCTGACAATCCGGCCTAGCCGCTCCGCGTCCATCGCTCGGTTACCGAGGTGAATGTCGGACAGCAGCGCGATCGTGAGAGGCGGTGTGTCAGTCGGCCATCCAGCGAGCCCCAGCGTCAACCGGCGCTCGACGGCGTCCGATTTTGCTTCCTGCAAGCCTGTCACCACGAGCAGACCTGCAAGCAGAAGCAGCGTAATGCTTACGCCTTTCAGCCACCTCAAAGCCCGACACACCTTCTCTCCATAATTGCTTATTAGGCCTTGATGGACATCAATGTCAGCTTCTCGTGAGGCGGCGGCGCTTCCTAGGTCCCCAATGGGGGATCAGGTCTCGGCGCGTGCCACCCGCCTCGACAACTTCCTGATGGGCGGATTTGGCGACGCCGCCCGCATCAACGCGAAGCTTCAGACCGTGCTGGTGCGGGAGAAGGCGTTGAAGTTGAAGCCGGCTGCGACCGCGACGACCAACGTGATCGCGCTTCATCCGTCCGCGCGAGACCGCTACCTGAATGCCGTCGCGCGGCTTGATGAGACGCTCGGTCGGCACGGTGAGTCAGAAGCCGCGAAGGTCATCCGCGAACTGGTCGAACGTGTCGTGCTTCATCCGGTGGGCCCCTCGCTCAACTGGCACACCGCGCCCCCGAAGATCGAGATCGTGGGGCGGCTGGAGGCGCTGCTCGGGCAGCGGTTCCTCGCGCCCGTCGCTGGCGGGGGGGAACGGTGGTAGCGGAGGAGGGACTTGAACCCCCGACACGCGGATTATGATTCCGCTGCTCTAACCAGCTGAGCTACTCCGCCCCATCGGGCGCCGGCACAGGCCGGGCGTGGCGCGCTATAGAAAGGGGCGCGCGGCCGGTCAACCGGAGCGCGGCTGTCGCGTTCCCGGGTCCGGGGGGTCCTCCGAGGGCTGGAACTCCCCTGCCCCTCCTGTCGTTTCCGGGCCGACTGGAGACAGAACATGGAACTGCTGACCCCTCTTGAAACCCTGTGCAGGATCATCCTGCGAGCCCGGGAGAACGAGGCGCAGGTCCCGGCGCAGGATCCCGACGAGGACGCGGACAATGTCGACGATTTCGACGACGAGGGCGGAGAAGCGCTCTCGGTCCTGGAGGATGAGCTCAACAGCGGCGTCGAGGAAGAGCTTCGGGCCATCCTGGACGACCTAGCCGACGATCAGCTTGCCGAGACCCTGGCGCTCGCCTGGGTCGGCCGCGGGACCTACGACGTCAGCGAGTGGGAAGACGCCTGCGCCGAAGCGAACGACATCGATCCGGAAAGCGGCATCGACGAGCTGATGGACATGCCGCTGCTCGCGTCGCACCTCGAAGCCGGCCTCGCGGCCTTCGATTATAGCTGCGACGGCGTCGGGCAGCTGGATTGATCTTGCGTCATCCCGGCGAAAGCCGGGACCTCGGAACGAGAAGTCTCGGCGGGTTTCCACAAGGCCACCGCCTTCGCCGGGGCAACGATCAGCCTCGGAAGACCCAGCTCTTCACCGGCTCCCAAGGCCCGCCCAGGTAGCGCCACACGGCCAGGCCTTTGATCGCCAGCGGTCGGCGCTCGAAACCGGCTCGCAGCCGAACCTGCAGCGCTTTCGCCTCCTTCGGCTCGACCTTGTTCTGCACCGTGACATGGGGACGCCAGGGGCTCATGTCCTGTGGCGTCAACAGGCCGCGGAAGGCGAGCGCGAGGTCGTAGCGTATGTCCTCCAGCCCTTCGCTCTCCACTCGAAGCGCCGTCCCTCCCCCGAGGTCGATGATACCGGTGAAGGCCGCTTCCGGGGCCGGAGTAGCCGCATAGCCCGCGATGCGCCGGCCGAGCTCGCCCACGAGACTGGGCGGAAGGTGGTGGAACAGGGTCAGGTGGGCGGGCACGCGGTTCCGCTCGGGCGGGTAATGGGCGCGCCGCAGCTCCTGCAGCCAGCCATTGTCGCCGTCCCCGAAGAGGGCGGTGACGATGAGGGGCGCCGCCGGGCTCAGATTTCCACCTGGCTGCCGAGCTCCACCACCCGGTTGGGGGGCAGCTTGAAGAATTCCATCGCGCTTTCGGCGTTTCGAAGCATCCATCCGAACAGATGCTCCCGCCAGACCGGCATTCCCCGCTTGCGCGCCGCGATCAGCGTCTGTCGCGACAGAAAGAAGCTCGTCTCCATCATTTTGATGTCGCGCCCGCAGCTCACCGTCGCGAGCGCCTCCGGAAGATCGCTTTCCTCCATGAAGCCGAAGCGCAGGATCAGCCGGAAGAAGCCTTCGCCCAGGTCGGTCAGGTCGCAGCGCCGGTGCGGTTCGACGAACGGCATGTCCTCGATGACCACGGTGAGGAGCATCACGCGTTCGTGAAGGCAGCGATTGTGCTTTAGATTGTGGAGCAGCGAGGGCGGCACGCCCTGGTGCGCCGTGGTGAGGAAGACGGCCGTTCCCGGGACGCGCACGACGCTGCCCGCCGCCGACTTGATGAATATCTCCGTCGGCATGGCCGAATCCGCGAGGTGCGCGCGCATCAGCTGCCGGCCCTTGGCCCAGGTCGTGAGAAGGACGAACGCGACCACTCCGACCAGCAGCGGAAACCAGCCGCCGTCCGGAACCTTGGTGAGGGTGGCGCCGAAGAAGACGAGGTCCACGGCAAGGAAGAGAATGAGCAAGGGCACCCGGCGGCTCGGCTTCCACCCCCAGAGGGAAGAGATCAGGGCGGCGAGCAGGCAGGTGTCGATCAGCATCGCGCCGGTGACGGCGACCCCGTAGGCGGAGGCGAGCTCGGACGAACTCCGGAACGTCAGGACGAGGGCGAGAGCGGCCGTCATCAAGGTCCAGTTGACCAGCGGGATGTAGATTTCGCGGTGTTCGGTGGTGTGGACGATGCGGAGGCGGGGAATGAAGCCGAGCTGGATCGCCTGCTGGGTAACCGAGAAGGCGCCGGTGACCACCGCCTGGGTGGCGATGGTCGCGGCGAGGATCGTGAGCAGCACGAGCGGCAGCTCGAATCCGCTCGGGGCGAGGAGGAAGAAGGGCGCGGCCGCCGCCCTGGGCTCGGCGAGGATCAGCGCCCCCTGCCCCAGATAGTTGAGCATCAAGGCGGGCAGGACGAAGAAGAACCAGCCGAAGCGTATCGGGCGGCGGCCGAAGCGGCCCATCTCGGCGTAGAGCGCCTCGGCTCCGGTGACCGCAAGCACGACGGAGCCCAGGGCCAGGAAGGCGAGCCAGGGGTGCTCCGCGAAGAAGCGGACCGCGTGGCGCGGATCCACGGCCGCGGCGACTTCGGGATGCTGGGCGAGGGAAAGCGCCCCCAGCAGGCCGATCGTCAGAAGGTAGATGGAGATGATCGGGCCGAACCAGCGGCCGAGCCTCGCCGTGCCGTTCTTGCGGCCGACGAACAGCCCCACGATGATTCCGGCCGATAGCGGCAGGACGAGCGGCGCCAGGCGCGGGTCGACGACGGCGAGACCCTCGACCGAGGCGAGCACCGAGATGGCCGGCGTCACCATCGAATCGCCGTAGAACAGCGCGCAGGCGAGGACCCCGAGGAGGATGATGCCGCCGCTCCAGCGCGCCTGGCTGCCGGTCTTGCGTGAGATGAGAGCGAGCAGTGCGAGGCTGCCTCCCTCGCCCTTGTTGTCTGCGCGGATCAGGATGACGACATATTTGAGGGTCACCACGATCGCCATCGCCCAGAAGATCAGGCTGAGCACTCCGAAGACGTTGAGCGCGCTGACCTCGAGCGGATGGTGGCCGGTGAACGCCTCCCGGAAAGCGTAGATCGGGCTGGTGCCGATATCGCCGAAAACCACTCCGATCGCTCCGAGCGCGAGCCGCGCCTGAGAGCCGGCACGCGCCTCGGGCGCGGGCTCGGGGACCGCGGTGGGATCGGAGGCTGGGGGGGCATGGTTCATCGGGGAAAGGCGGCGGCGTCTAGCATGACGTCGGGCGCTTCCGCAACGGCGACAAAGCCCGCTCGCGCCGCTATAGGCCCGCCGAACAATTGCATCAGGAGTCGGATATGCGCGTCGGCGTCCCCAAAGAGATCAAGAACCACGAATATCGGGTCGGGCTCACGCCCGCCTCGGTCGCCGAGCTGGTCAACGCCGGCCATGACGTCATCGTCGAGACCAGAGCCGGGCTCGGCATCGACTTCGACGACCAGGATTATGTCGACGCGGGCGCGACCATCGCTCCGGACGCCGCTTCCACTTTCGGCCAGGCCGACATGATCGTGAAGGTCAAGGAGCCGCAGCCGCAGGAGATCGCCCTGCTGGAGGCCCGGCACCTGCTTTTCACCTATCTCCACCTCGCCCCCGACCCCGACCAGGCCCAAGGCCTGATGAAGTCGGGAGCAACCTGCATCGCCTATGAGACGGTGACCGCCAACGACCGCTCGCTGCCTTTGCTGAAGCCGATGAGCGAGGTCGCCGGCCGGATGTCGATCCAGGTGGGCGCCCATTATCTCGAGAAGGAGCAGGGCGGCCGCGGAGTCCTGCTCGGCGGGGTGCCCGGAGTCGCTCCGGCCAAGGTGGCGATCCTGGGCGGCGGGGTATCGGGCGTGAACGCGGCGCAGATGGCCGTCGGAATGCGCGCCGACGTCACCATCTACGACATCTCGAACGCGCGCCTCGCCGAGCTCGACATGTTCTTCGGGAGCCAGATCAAGACGGCCTACGCCTCGCGCGCGGCCATCGCGAAGGCCGTGACCAAGGCGGAGCTGGTGATCGGCGCCGTGCTGGTGCCCGGAGCGGCGGCGCCCAAGCTCGTCACCCGCGAGATGCTCAAGACGATGAAGCGCGGCTCGGTGCTCGTCGACATCTCGATCGACCAGGGCGGCTGCTTCGAGACATCGAGGGCGACCACCCACGACAATCCCGTTTACGAGATCGACGGCGTCATCCACTATTGCGTGGCCAACATGCCGGGCGCCGTCGCCCGCACTTCCGCCTTCGCACTCAACAATGCCACCTTGCCGTTCGTTCTCAAGCTCGCGGACCAAGGCGCTGAAGCGGCTATGAAAGCCGACCCTCACCTTGCCAACGGATTGAACGTCTCGGGCGGCAAGATCCGCCACCAGGCGGTGGCCGAGGCGCTCGGCCTGCCGTTCGAGGCGGCCTGACGCGCGCCGGAACAAGATCGGAACATCACCGTTGGTGCGGGTGATCATCCTCACCAAGGAAAGTACGATGTCCACTGAACGGAACCAGCAGGCCGCCGCTGAAAAGGACCCGGAGGATTGGGTGACCGGCGACGAATCGATGACCGGTCCCCAGGCTTCTTATCTCAAAACCCTCGCGCAGGAGGCGGGAGAGGAATTCGATCCCGATCTGACGAAGGCGGAAGCGTCCAAGCGGATCGACGAGCTGCAGCAGGAAACGGGCCGCGGCGTCGACCATTGACGTCGCCCCGGCGGAAGCCGGGACGCTGAGCCGAAAGTCGGATCGTCCGAAGCTCGGCAGGTGTCCGGCCGAGGCCCCGGCTTCCGCCTTGGTGACGGTCAGCGGCCTTGCGCTCTCGCCTGCCTGACCATCTCGATTTGCCGCTCGAGACCCTCGCGCCAGGGCGCCGCGGGTGGGCTGAGCGCCAGCGCCTGCCGCCAGCTCAGCTCCGCCTCCTCGAAGCGGCCGTTCTGGGCGAGAGCTATCCCGTAGAAGATGCGCGGCCCCGGATGCTTTGGAGCGAGCGAGACTCCCCTTCGGAAGGCCAGATCCGCCGCCGGGGTCAGCGCTCCTCCGGAGTGGAGGACGAGCACGTCCCCATAACCGGTCCACAAGGTGGCGCTGCGCGGATTCGCCCGGATGCCCGAACGGACGACTCCGGCCGCCTCGCGCGTATCGCCGCTCCTCAGGCGTCCCTCCGCCAGGCCAAGCCACCAGTCGGCCCGGTCGAACTGTCCGAACATGTCCTTGCGAAGGGTAGCGAAGGCGGTTTCCGGAACCGGCGGCCGCTCCGCGGCGGTGCGGGGACTGCCCGGGAGCGCGGGGCTGCCCTGCCACGCATAGCCGGCGCCGGCGAGAAGCAGCGAGGCCGCAACAAGCTGCAGGGCCGCCCGGTCGAGCCGGGCGAAACGCCAGATCGCTGCGAACGACAGGAGCGCCAGGACGAGAAGCGCAGCGAGGCCCATCAGCGCTTCCTCCGCCGGAAGCGGCCACGGGCCAGATAGAGGCCGAGGGCGATGAGAAGGACGGGAGCGCCCCACAGCGGCCAGGTGAGAGGCTCGAGCGCCGGCTTGTAGCTCACCCAGGCGCCGTAGCGTTCGACCAGCCAGGCTCGGATCGCCTCGGGCTTCTCTCCCGCCGCGATCCGTTCGCGCACCAGCGCGCGCATGTCCCCGGCCATGTCGGCGTCGCTGTCGGCGATCGACTGGCCCTGGCAGACGAGGCAGCGCAACGTCTCCATCAGCGCCTTGGCCTGCGCCTCCTGCCGCGGGTCCTCGAGCTGGGCGTAGGCATAGCGTGCCGGGGAAAGCGCCGATTGCGCCAAGGCGGGGACGGCGAGGAGGAGCGCCGACAGAAGCGCAGCTCCCCCATTGCGAGCAAAGCGAAGCAAACCAGCGGCGCGGACGCCCGATACTGGATTGCTTCGTCGCTTCGCTCCTCGCAATGACCGTCCCGCCCTCATTTCGCCGCCTCATAGGCCGCGAGGATCTCCGCTACGTTCTCCGGCCTGATGTCGCCGATATGCTGGTGGCGGATGACGCCCTTGCCGTCGACGACGAAGGTTTCCGGCACTCCGGACGATCCGAGCGCGAACTGGACTCGGCTGGCCGGATCCGCTCCTATGCGCTCGAACGGATCGCCCCATTGGGCGAGGAAGCGGACGACGTCCTCGCTCCGGTCGCGGATGGCGACTCCGTCGATCGGAACTCCGCTCCGCTTCAGTGCCATCAGCTGGGGCGCCTCCGCCTTGCAGGGCACGCACCAGCTGGCGAAGACGTTGACCAGCCGCGGCTTGCCCCGGCGCAGGTCGGCGGCGGCGAGCGGCGGGTGGCTTGGCACGGCCGGCTCGAGCGCGAAATCCGGCATGGCCTTCCCGATCATTCGAGACCGGATATTGGTGTCGGCCGGGCTTCGCAGGCTGATTGCGACGGTCACGGCGAAGACGACGAAGACGGCCAGCGGCAGCCAGAGGAACAGCCGCCTCATGATTGCGCCTCCCGAAGCGCCCGCCGCTCGCGCCGGACCCGGCCGACCAGGGCAAGCACGCCGCCCAGGGCGACGAGCGCTCCGCCGAGCCAGATCAGGGTGACGAACGGCTTCCACCACAATCTGAGCTGCCAGCGTCCTCCCGGATCCGGCTTGCCGATGACGGTGTAGAGCTGCCCGTCGAGCCGGGTCGCGATGGCGGCCTCGTTGGTTTCCGTGGGCGGCGAGCTGAACATCCGGGACTGAGGGCGAAGGACGAAGGGCCGGCCGTCGCCGCGGCGGACCACGAGCCTTGCTTCGATGGCCGTCCAGTTGGGCCCGGCCAGCGGCTCGACCGAATCGAAGCGGAGGCGCCACGGGCCGACCTCGGCGGTCTCACCGACCCGCGCGGCGACGAGGGTTTCGCGCGTGAAAGCGGCCTCGCTGGCCATTCCGGCCAGCGCAACCACGATTCCGAGGTGCGAGATCACCATGCCCCAGGTGAAGAGCGGCGTGCGCCGGAGTTTCCGCTTCCACAAGGGGGCGACGCTGGCCGCGCCCACCCCGGCCGCGAGCACGAGCCCGAGCAGCGGAAGGATGCGCATCCCGGGCACGAAGACGATCAGCGCGAGCAGGGCGCAAGCGGTGACGAGGATCGGCAGAGCGATCCTGCCCGCGAGCTCGCGCAGCCGGTCCCGCCGCCATCGCATGAGAGGGCCCGCGGCCATCGCGGCCACGAGCATCAAAGCGAGCGGACCGGCGGCGGCGTTGAAATAGGGCGGACCCACCGACAGCTTCTCCCCCGTCACCGCCTCCGCGAACAGCGGATAGAGCGTTCCGACGAGGACGATTCCGAGCACGGCCGAAAGCAGGAGGTTGTTGAGGACGAGCGCGCCTTCCCGGCTGACCGGATCGAAGGTCGAGCCCTCCTTCACCGTCCCGATCCGCAGGCCGAACAGGGTCAGGGCGCCGCCGATATACAGAGCGAGGAGGATGAGGATGAAGGCGCCGCGCTGCGGATCGACCGCGAAGCTGTGGACGCTGGTGAGGATTCCCGAGCGGACCAGGAAAGTGCCGACCATGGACATTGAGAAGGCGACGACGGCCAGCATCACCGTCCAGGCGCGAAGCCCGTCGCGGGTGGCGAGCACCGTCACGGAGTGGAGGAGCGCGGTCGCCGCCAGCCAGGGCATGAGCGAGGCATTTTCGACCGGATCCCAGAACCACCAGCCGCCCCAGCCAAGCTCGTAATAGGCCCAATAGGAGCCGGCGGTGATTCCGAGCGTGAGGAATATCCAGGCGCCGAGCACCCAGGGCCGCATTGCGCGGGCGAAGGCCGGACCGACGTCGCGCGTGATCAACGCTCCGACCGCGAACGAGAAGGCGACCGATATTCCGACATAGCCGAAATAGAGGGTGGGCGGGTGGAAGGCGAGGCCGGGATCCTGGAGCAGCGGGTTGAGCCCCTTGCCTTCGACGGGAACGGTGAAGAGCCGCTCGAAGGGATTCGAGGAGAAGAGGAGGAAAGCGTAGAAGCCGAGGCCGATCGCCGCCTGAGCCGCCAGGGTGGCGATCAGCGTGCGCTCGGGCAATCGACGCTCGAACAGGGCGACCGCTGCGCCGGCGAGGGCGAGCACCGTGACCCACAGCAGCATCGAGCCTTCGTGATTTCCCCAGGTCCCGGCGAATTTGTAGAGCCACGGCTTCAGGGAATGGCTGTTCGCCGCCACCAGCGCGACGGAAAGATCGGTGCGCAGGAAGAGCTGGATGAGGATCAGGAAGGACAGTCCGACGAGGGCCGCCTGCACGACGGCGACGGGCCGGATGGCCGAGGAGAAGGGATTCATCCTCCCTGCGGCGAAGCCGTGGGGAGGGGGACCATGCGGAGCATGGTGGAGGGGCGATCCGCCGCCGTTTGCCCCTCCACCGTCCTGCGGACGGTCCCCCTCCCCACCCGCTTCGCGGGCAGGGAGGACCAGAGAAGCGATTCCCATCCCCAGCTGGAGCAGCGACAGGGCGGCGGCGAGCCACAGGGCCGCAAGCCCGGCTTCGGCGATCATTTCAGGCTCTCGCTCTTATGCTCGCCCTTTTTCGAATCGAGCTGGGGCGGCATGTAATTTTCGTCGTGCTTGGCGAGGATATTGTCGGCGACGAAAAGCCCGCCCGGCTGGAAGCGGCCTTCCGCAACCACTCCGCTATTCTCCTTGAACAGGTCCGGGACGATCCCGGTGAACCGGACGGCTATGGTGTGCGCGGTCTCGTCGCCGACGATGAAGTGGATCGTGATCCCGTCCGGCGCTCGCCTCAGCGAGCCGGCCTTCACCATTCCGCCGATGCGAACCGCCCGGCCGGCTGGAGGGGCGCCGCGGGCGACATCTGCGGGCGCGTAGAAATAGGCCGCCTGATCCTTCAGCGCGGACATGGCGAGAAGCACCGCCCCCAGCACCGCGGCGATGGCGAGGACGAGCAGGGTCAGGCGCTGGTTCTTCGCCTTCACCTCTTGTCCTTCAGTGCATCCGCCTCGCGTTCCGAGCGCCGCATTGCGGCGAAGCTGAAGCCCGTGAGGCCGGCGGTGGCGGCGAGGGCGACGGCGTAGGCGGCGGCGATGAACGGCCAGTGGGTCATGCCGCCATCCTGCGCATCCGGGCCTCTACCTTCTGGCGAGCCAGCGCGGAGCGCATCCGCATCAGAACGATCGCCGCGAACAGCAGGGTGAAACCCGCCGCCGAGACGAACAGGGGCCAGAGCATGGAGCCGTCGATGCTGGAGCGGGTGAGGCCGATGCTCTGCCCCTGGTGCAGGGTGCGCCACCAGAGGACGGAATAATGGATGATCGGCAGGTTGACCGCGCCGACGAGGCCGAAGATCGCGGAGAGCCTCCCCTCCCCCGATCGCTCGCGCTCCGCCTCGGCAAGAGCGATGTAGCCGACGTAAAGGAAGAGGAGGACCAGCATGGAAGTCATCCGGCCGTCCCATTCCCACCAGGTGCCCCAGGCGGGCCGCCCCCAAAGCGAGCCGGTGGCGAGGCAGATGAAGGTGAATACCGCCCCCGGCACGGCTACCGCCCGGGCCGCGACCCCCGCGAGCGGGTGGCGCCAAACGATCTGCATCAGGCTCGCCACGGCGATGGCCGCCCAGCCCCCCATCCCGAGCCAGGCGGCCGGAACGTGGACGTACATGATGCGCACGGTCTCTCCCTGCAGGTAGTCGGGAGGCGCGAGCAGCAGGCCCCAGCCGAGCCCGGCGGCGATCAGCAGCGCCCCGCCCCAGCCGAGCCAGGCGGTAAGCGGCCGCGCGAGCCGCAGGAAGCGTGTAGGATTCGCGAAGATATGCATTTGCCCGGGGCGTATGTAGCGTGGGCGGTACGTCATTACGACCCCGGCGGGAGGCTGGAGACAGTCACTTTTCCTGCCGCCGGACGAGCGTTACGAATCGCCGCGCCGAAAAGTGACTGTCCCCTCCGGCGCCGGGAGCCTACCGCCCGATCCATGGCAACCGACCGCCCCCAGCAGAACCGGCTGATCGGGATCGGCCTGCGGATCGGCGCCGTGGCGGGCTTCGCCGTGATGGCGGCGATGATCAAGCTGGGTCATTCGGCTGGGATCGCGACGGTCGAACTCACTTTCTATCGTTTCGCGTTCGGGCTGCCGCCGCTGCTCCTCTGGGTCGCCTGGAGCCGCAACTACACCCTTTGGCGGACGACCCGTCCCCTCGCCCATGCCTGGCGCGCCGCGACGGGCCTCGCGACGATGGTGCTGGCGTTCAGCGCCCTCAAATACCTGCCCCTTGCCGAAGCGACGACCTTGAGCTTCGCGGCGCCCTTGTTCGCCGTGATCCTGGCGGCGGCGGTGCTCGGCGAAAAGGTGGGTCGGCACCGGTGGAGCGCGGTCGCCCTGGGCTTCATCGGAGTGCTGGTGGTGATGCGGCCGGACGGAGGCCACCTACCGCCTACGGGGCTGCTGCTCGCGGGGCTGGCGGCATTCGGAGTGGGAGTCACCACCATCACCATCCGCCAGATCGGGAAGACGGAAAGCACCCAGACCATCGTCCTGTGGTTCTCCTTGCTCTCGCTCGTCGCCATCGGAACGCTGATGCCGTTCTACGGCCGGGCGCATGACGCGGACGAGTGGCTGACCCTGTTCGCCCTCGGAAGCTTCGGAGGAATCGCCCAGCTGCTGCTCACCGCCTCCCTCCGCTTCGCGCCGGTGCCGGTGGTGGTACCGTTCGATTACACGCAGTTGCTTCTGGCAGTGCTGCTCGGCTGGCTGATCTTCGCGGATGAACCGGCCCCGACCACGTGGATCGGCGCCGCCATCATCATCGCGAGCGGGCTCTACACGCTCTACCGCGAGCACCGGCTGGGACGCGAAGCGGCGCGCGAGGCGCCGCTGCTCTAGCCGCGCCCGATCAGCCGAGTCGCCATGGCGTCGGCCATCTCGGCCGGATTGCGCCCGGTGGCGGCGCTTTCCGACCAGATCTGCTCGAGCCGGACCGGAATCTGCTCAATGCGCCCGCGCACGGTCTCCTGGTCGCCATCCTTGAGATATTCGGTCGAAACGTTGATGATTCCGCCGGCGTTGATGACGTAGTCGGGCGCGTAGAGGATACCGCGCTGATGGATGCGCTGGCCGTCGGCGGGAGTCGCTAGCTGGTTGTTCGCTCCGCCGGCGACCACCGGAACCTGGAGCGCGGCGATCGAGCTTTCGTCCAGGACCGCGCCGAGCGCGTTGGGGCTGAGCACGTCGGCTTCCAGGGTCATGATCGCTTCCGGCTCCACCACTTCGCCCCCGACTTCGGCGGCCAGCGCTTCCGCCCGGCTCCGGTCGATATCGGTGAGCACGATCCGGGCGCCTTCGGCGGCGGCGCGGCGGGCCAGTCCCGAGGCGACGCTGCCGGCGCCCTGGAGGGCGATCCGGACTCCGGCCAGGCTATCCTTGCCCAGCGCCCGCCGAACGGCGGCCTTGACCCCCAGGAAGACGCCGTAGCTCGTGTGCGGGCCCGGATCTCCGCCGACGGAGCCTTCCGCGACCGGAAGGCCGGCAACGTGGCGGGTGCGGCTGGACAAAGCGACCATGTCGGCGACGCTCATCCCGACGTCCTCGGCGGTGACGTAGCGGCCGCCCAGCGCTTCGACCTCGCGGCCGTAGGCGGCCAGCATCTCGGGAGTCTTGGTACGGTTCCCGTCCGCCAGGATCACGGCCTTGCCGCCGCCGAGCGGCAGGCCCGCCATGGCGTTCTTGAAGCTCATCCCGCGCGACAGGCGAAGGGCGTCGCGGACCGCGTCGCCGGCGTCCGGATAGTGCCAGAAGCGGACTCCGCCCCCGGCGGGACCAAGGTGGGTCGAATGGACGGCGATTACGGCGCGAAGGCCGCTGGCGCGGTCCGTGACGAAGTGAACGATCTCATGATCGTCGAAATCGGGATAATCCCACGGGGCTTGCATGAAAATGTCCTGAAAATTGATCAGGCGCGGTGGGGCGATCGACGGGGCTTGAACCCGCGACCCCCGGTACCACAAACCGGTGCTCTAACCAACTGAGCTACGATCGCCACTGCGCGCCTTCAAGGTGCGGCGCGCACATAGGGGCCGGGGGCTCCGACCGTCAAGGGACGTGTCGCGGCGAAGCCGCCCGGCTGCCCCGCCGTTCAGCCCAGATAGATCGTTCCGGTGACCCCCATCGCTCCGAGGCCGAGCATCAGGAGCACCGGCACGATCAGCATCTGCACCAGGGCGTCCCGGCCGCCGCAACGCCCGGTCAGGGTGTCGATGCCGTCGCGGAGGAAGCGGTCCATCGTCGGCTTGCGCGCCGGATCGGCCTCCACGGCCAGGAACGTCCTGGCCACTGCGAAGAACATGCCGACGAAGAAGCCACAGATGACGAGGCAGAAGGTGGCGAGCGGCGAACCGGCGAAGAAGGCGAAGAGAATTCCGATGAGCCCGGCATAAGCGCAGACCACCAGCCGAGCCGCGCCGGCCGGAAGGTCCGGCATTGCCGAAGCCGGCAAAGCGGCCTCGGCGGCGACGGCCGGCACCGCATTGGAAGCGGCCAACGCGGCCTGCACGTCCGGCCACACGGCCGCGACGTTGCTTGTGTCCGAGCGAAGATCGTGATGGCGCATCGTTTCCTCCCTGATGATGGGAAGGAGGATAAGAGCGGCGCCCGACCGCCGACATTCCGATGTTGTACCTAAGGGCTTTCCCTTAGGCCTGTGCTCACGTCATCCCGGCGAACGCCGGGATCCATGAACACCGAAGGTCGAGAGCAGGGCGATGAGGACTCGTTTCTATCGCGAGCGCCAATGTTCATGGATCCGGGCCTTCGCCGGGATGACGTGGAATAGCGGCATGTCCCGCCTCACCCCAAATCCGCCAATCGAGCCGGACCCTAGACGGAGCGTCCCGCCACCATCGCCATCCGGACAAGCTCCGACAGGCTGCCCGCCTGCATCTTGGTCATCAGGTTCGCCCGGTAGATTTCGACCGTCCGAGCGCTGATGCCGAGATCGAAGGCGATGATCTTGTTCGGCTTGCCCTCGACGAGACCATCGAGAACCTGCCGCTCGCGTTCCGACAGCGCCTCGATCCGCTCGAGGATGAGCCGGCGTCCCTCTTCTTCGGCCCGGGTGCCGCTTCCCTTCGCAAGCGCGGCGCGGATAGCGCCCAGGAGAACTTCCTCGGCGAAGGGCTTTTCGATGAAGTCGCTTACTCCGGCCTTCATCGCCTGGACGGCGAGCGGGACGTCGGCGTGGCCGGTGATGACGATTACCGGATCGGCGACGCCCGTCGCCTTCAGCCGCTCCACCAGCTCGATCCCTGAAAGCCCCGGCATTCGAACGTCGGTGACGATGCAGCCGCGCTCCATCGCCGCGACGGTTTCAAGGAACTCCACCGCGGAGGCGTAGGTCCTGACATCGTGCCCCGCCGTCTCCAGCAGGAACGCGAGCGAATGGCGCATCGCGTCGTCGTCGTCGACGACATGGACCGTTCCTTCATTCATCACCGGCCTCAGCCTCCCTGTCGACCATCCTCAACGTGAAGTGGAATATGGCGCCGCCTCCGGGCGCGGGCTCCGCCCACAGCCGGCCGCCGTGCGACTCGATGATCGTGCGCGAGATGGAGAGCCCGATTCCCATGCCCTCCGCCTTGGTCGTGACGAACGGCTGGAACAGCTGCCCGGCGACGTCCTCGCTGATCCCGGGACCGGTGTCGGCGACGCTGACCTGGGCCATTCCGCCTTCGGCGGCCCTCGCCGAGATCCGAAGCTCCCGCCGCGGCGACTCCTCCATCGCGTCCATCGCGTTGCGAATGAGGTTGAGCACGACCTGCTGCACCTGCACCTTGTCCGCCAGGACGAGCCCGGCTTCGGGTTCGATCGCGAAGCGGACGTCGATGCCATGCTCCCGCGCTCCGACCAGCGCGAGGGCGCCCGCATCCTGGAGCAGCCTCGGCAGGCTCTCGATCCGCCTCTCGGTCTCGCCGCGAGCGACGAAA
Organism: Allosphingosinicella sp.; assembly: GCA_036387555.1. Taxonomy (GTDB): domain Bacteria; phylum Pseudomonadota; class Alphaproteobacteria; order Sphingomonadales; family Sphingomonadaceae; genus Allosphingosinicella. Next base: position 26,950 of record DASVTN010000124.1, read on the forward strand.
TCGCGGAGGCGGCGGATGATCTGCCCCGCCCGCAAGGCCTGCTCGGCAGCACGTTCGAGCGCATCGTCGACCTTGCCGCCGCCCCCGCCCGACCGGGCGAGCAAGGTTCGGGAGCCGGTGACGTAATTGGAAATGGCCGACAGCGGCTGGTTGAGCTCGTGCGCCAGAGCGGAGGCCATCTCGCCCAGCGCCGTCAGGCGGGAGACGTGGACCAGCTCGGCCTGCAGCTCCTGGAGGCGGCTTTCCGCTTCCTGCCGTTCGGTCAGGTCGCGGACGAAGCCGGTGAAATAGCGGTCGGTTCGGCCCTTCACCTCCCCGACGGCAAGCTCCATCGGAAAGGTGGAGCCGTCGCGGCGCTCTCCGACCACCACCCGGCCGATGCCGATGATGCGCCGCTCGCCCGTTCGGTAATAGCGATCAAGATAGAAATCGTGCGCCTCGCGGTGGGGGGAGGGCATGAGGATGCTGACGTTGCGGCCCTCGGCCTCGTCCGCGGTCCATCCAAACAGCCGCTCCGCCGCCGGGCTGAAGCTTCGGATGAGGCCCCTTTCGTCGATCACGATCATCGCGTCGGGAATGGTGTCGAGAATGGAACGCAGGTGCGCCTCGCGATCGCCGAGCTCCGCGTGCGCCGAGGCCGCGCGCTCCCCGGACCTCTGGAACCACTCGCCGCCCACGGAAAGGGCCACTCCGATCGCGAAGAAGAGGGCGGCGCTCGTCGCCGGCTCCAGCCCGAAGCCGGAGATAAGGAGGCCGGCGGAAGCGCCCAGAGCCGCCGCCAGGAACCCCGGCCAGAGGCCGCCGAGAGCGGCGGCGCCGACCACGGCCGGAATGAAAAGCAGATCCTCGTCCCGCCCCAGCGCCTGCCGCGCCAGCAGACCCGCCCCCACGCCGAGGATCGCGAAGGCGAGCGCGGCCACGGTGCGCCGGCGGGCGAACGGAAGCAAAGAGGCAGATTTCAGATCCACTTTCCTCCCTTAGCCGGGGGCGGCCGGCGGTCGAGCTACGGGAATGTACCTAAGGGCTTCTCCTGAATGGGAGCAACCGGCGCGCGCATCTAGATCGGCGGCATCAAGACGAAGGAAATCGCAATGGACGTCCCGCTCATCGACCTCGACGTACACCACGCCCCAAGCGGCCTCTCCGATAGGGTGGCGTTCGGCTTCACCAAGATGCTGCGCTTTTGCGCCGACACCTTCTTCGCCAAGCGCTACGGCCACCGGGCCGTCGTCCTCGAAACCGTGGCGGCGGTGCCGGGCATGGTCGGAGCGACCATCAACCACCTCAACTGCCTTCGCCGCATGTGCGACGACCGGGGCTGGATCCGCACCCTGATGGACGAGGCGGAGAATGAGCGGATGCACCTCATGACCTTCATCGAGATCAGCAAGCCGACCCTGTTCGAGCGGTTCGTGATCATCGCGGTGCAGTGGGTCTTCTACCTCGCCTTCTTCGCCCTCTACCTCGTCTCCGCGCGGACCGCCCACCGGGTCGTCGGCTATTTCGAGGAGGAGGCGGTGATCAGCTACACCAACTATCTCCAGGAGATAGACGAAGGCCGCTCCGCCAACGTGCCCGCTCCGGCGGTCGCGAAGCGCTACTGGGGCCTCCCGGAAGACGCGACCCTGCGCGACGTGGTCCTGGTGGTGCGGGCGGACGAGGCCCATCACCGCGACGTCAACCACGGTTTCGCCGACGAGCTCGCCGGGCTCGAGCCGGGGCAGGTCGCCCCCTGCCCGCCCCATGTCGAGCTTCAGCCGATCTGGAAGCAGGCGGCGTGACCGCTCCGGACTTCATCACCGAAGAAGCGCTCGGCCGGCTGGTCGGGCGCTTCTACGCGAAGGCGCGCCGGGACCCTCTGCTCGGCCCGGTCTTCAACGCCGCGGTGGAAGATTGGCCCGAGCATCTCGACCGGCTCCAGGCCTTCTGGTCTTCGATCATGCTGACCAGCGGCCGCTACAAGGGCCGTCCCCTCCCCGCGCACCTCAGGCACAAGGCGGCGATGACTCCGGAACGCTTCGGCCGATGGCTGGCGCTTTGGGAGGAGACGACCGGCGAGCTCTTCCCTCCGCCCGCCGCGGCCGCGCTCCAGGAGAAGGCGAGCCGGATCGCGGAGAGCCTCTCCCTCGGCATCCGCTTCGCCGGCGGCGGCGATGCGCTGCGGGGGGCGGCATGACCGGGGCGCCGTACAAGGTCACCCCGGTATTCGACGACGCCACGCTTCCGGTTGGGCTCCGGCGGGTCCATTCCACGAAGGAGGGCGTTTGGGGCCTCGTGCGCGTTCTGGAGGGGCGGCTGCGGCTGAGCTTTCCGGAGAAGGGCCGAGATCTGGTTCTGGCGCCCGGAGAACCGGGGCTGCTCGAGCCGTGCGAGCCGCATTTGGTCGAGCCGCTGTCCCCGTTCAGGATGCAGGTCGAATTCTATCGGGTCCGTCCGTCCACGAAAGCAGCCCCAGCCGCTCCCTCCGAGCCCAGCGGACGAGCAGCATGACGGCCACGGCGGCGAGGCCGGCCGCCAATCCGATCCAGATCCCGACGCCTTCCCAGCCCAGCCCGAAGCCGAGGCCAACGCCCGTCACCAGGCCGATCCCCCAATAGCCCAGGGCGGCGTAGACCATCGGCACCTTCGTATCCTGGAGGCCGCGCAGCATCCCCGCGGCGACGACCTGGGCACCGTCGAAAATCTGGAAGAAAGCGGCCACGATCAGGAAGGAGACGGCGAGCGGGATCACGGCGTCGTTGGCCGGAAGCGCCGGGTCGAGGAACATCGTCACCAGCGCGTAGGGGAAGACCAGCATCGCGAGGCCGGTCAGGGACATGAAGCCCGTGCCGAGCGCGAAGGCGGTCCAGCCGGCGCGGGCGACTCCGGCCCGGTCGCGGCGGCCGAAGGCGAGGCCGACGCGGACGGTCGCGGCCTGCGAAAGGCCCATCGGCACCATGAAGCTCAAGGCGGCGAGCTGGATCGCGATGGCGTGGGCGGCGATCGACTCGGCCCCGATCAGGCCCATCAGGAAGACGGCGGCGTTGAAGATGGTGATCTCCAGCGCGAGCGTCACCGCGATCGGAAGCCCGAGCCGCCAAACCTCGCGGAAGCGCTGCCAGTCGGAGCGCCAGAAATTGCCGAACAGCCGAAAGCGGCGGAAGCGGCGGTGCAGCAGCACGACCAGCGCCATGCCCACGAACATGATAGTGTTGGCGAGCGCGCTGCCGATGCCCGCGCCCATGAGGCCGAGCCTGGGAAAGCCGAAATGACCGAAGATCAGCCCGTAGTTGACGATCCCGTTGAACAGGACGGCGACCACTCCGATGACGAAGGACCAGAGCGGCTTCTCGAGCGCGGAGATGAAGGACCGGAGCACCAGGTACCAGAGATAGGGGAGGAATCCCCATTGGAGCGCGCGGACGAAGGTCTGGGCGTCGGCGGCAAGGGCCGGATCCTGGCCGATGGCGATCAGGATCGAGCCGCTGAACCACAGGACGATCCAGACGGGCACGGTCAAGGCGACCGCCGCCCACATGCCCTGGCGGACGGTGCGCCGGACGTCGCGCACGCTGTGGCGGCGCTCGCCCAGCTCCTTCGCCATCATCGGAGCGGTGGCCGTGACCAGCCCTATGCCGAAGATAAGGAAGGCGAAATAGACGTTCACGCCGAGCGTGCCGGCCGCGAGCACCGACGGCCCGGCCCAGCCCAGAAGGACCACGTCGGTGACGTGGATCAGCGCCTGGGCGATATTGGTGAGGACGAGCGGCCAGGCGAGCGCCACCGTCGCGCGAATCTCTTCGCGCCAGAGGCGGCGGTTCTCGGAGCTCCGCTGAAGCATGGCGACGCCTCTAGCGGGTACCGGGTGCCCCGTCATCCCGGCGGAAGCCGGGACCTCGGGTCGAAAAGTCTCGGCGGGTCTCGCCGGGGTCCCGGCTTTCGCCGGGATGACGGCGTTCCTATCTCCCCATCATGACCATCCCGCTCTCCGTCCTCGACCTTGCTCCAGTCCCCGAAGGCTCCGACGCCGGCCAGGCGCTTCGCAACTCGCTGGAGCTGGCGCAGGCGGCCGAGCGGCTCGGCTACCGGCGCTACTGGATGGCCGAGCATCATTCGATGCCCGGCATCGCCAGCGCGGCGACGGCGGTCGCGCTCGCCTATGTCGGAGCCGGCACCTCGACGATCCGAATCGGCGCCGGCGGAGTGATGCTTCCCAACCACGCGCCGCTGGTCATCGCCGAGCAGTTCGGGACCCTCGAGTCGCTCTTCCCTGGCCGGGTCGATCTCGGCCTCGGCCGGGCGCCGGGAACCGACCGCGCCGCGGCTTACGCCCTGCGGCGCAGCCTTGGTTCCGATGAGAGCCAATTCCCCCAGGATGTCGTCGAGCTGAGGGGCTATTTCGAGGCCCGGGAAGGCCGCGCCGTCCGGGCGGTCCCGGGCGAAGGGCTTGATGTCCCGCTGTGGATCCTCGGCTCCAGCCTGTACGGAGCGCAGCTCGCGGCGATGCTCGGCCTTCCTTATGCCTTCGCCTCCCACTTCGCGCCGGGGCAGATGATGGAGGCGATCCGGGTCTATCGCGATCGCTTCCAGCCGTCGGACCAGCTCGCCAGTCCTTACGTCATGCTGGGCTTCAACGCGTTCGCGGCGGAAAGCGCGGAGGAAGCGGAGCTCCTCGCCACCTCGGTGCAGCAAGCCTTCGTCAACCTGCGCACCGGCCAGCCGGGCAAGCTGCCGCCGCCGGTCCCGGGCTATGCGGAGAGCCTGCCGCCGGAAGGCCGGGCGCTTCTTCGACAGGTCCTCTCCTGCTCGGCCATGGGTGACGCCGCGACGGTGAAGGCGAAGATCGAGGCCTTCGTGGAGCGGACGGGCGCCGACGAGCTGATGATCACCTCGCAGATATTCGACCATCGGGCGCGGGTACGGTCCTACGAGATCGTTGCGGAGGCGATGGCGTAATCTTGCCTCCCTGCCGGCGGAGCCGGTGGGAAGGGGGACCACCCGAAGGGTGGTGGAGGGTAACTGACGAGGCCTGCGCCAATTACCCCTCCACCATGCTTCGCATGGTCCCCCTCCCCATCTTCGATGGGGAGGCAAATCAGCGCGAATCCAGCTCCCTCACGAGCTTCTTCGGCGCCTGGGCCCGATAGCTTTCGTCGATCCAATCCCTGAGCTGGTCGAAGCTCGGCATCTCCTCCTCCGACGGCGTGAAGGTCACCCAGCCCGATTTGCCGAGGCCGTAGGCGGTCGGCTTCGCGTAAGGCAGCTGGAGCGCCACTTCGCCCGTATAGGGAAGCTTCGCCGACAGGCTGAACGGCTGCCCGGCGACCGGAAGATAAGCGAAGGTCTTGCCGTTGACGGCGAGGTCGTCATGGTCGGGCCAGGGCGCTCTGGAACGGGCGCCCGGATAAGCGAGGCCGGAAGCGCGAAGCGCCTCCAGGATCGAGTCGGCCGCTTCGCTCATTCGCGGAACCTCCTTGCCGCGCCGCCATTAGCATAAGCGAGGAGAATTCGGCATGGACGACAAAGAGAAGATCAGCACCGGCCCGAACGAGCGGGCGCGCAACGAAAGCATCGCCGGCACCGGTCCCGGCCTTCCCGACGACGCGCGCGGCCCCGGTGAGGAGCTGCCGGAGGCGCCGACCGACGAGGATGTGGAGCGGGCGGCGAAGGCGCTGGGGGTTCCCGGTTCGGACGACGACCAGCCGCTGGAGGGGCAATAGCCCTCCCCGTCATCGCGGCGAAGGCCGGGACTTGGGGGAGACCCGCCGAGACTTTTCGTCCTGGGGTCCCGGTTTTCGGGTTCCCATCAAAATAATACTTTGATGGGGCCCCTCCCGGGATGACGATCGTGCGTGGTGGGCGCGGTAGGGATTGAACCTACGACCCCACCCGTGTGAAGGGTGTGCTCTACCACTGAGCTACGCGCCCGCGCCTTGCGGAAGGGGCCCCTTAGTAAGCCGCGGACGGACTGTCCAGATCATAGCTCCCCCACCGCGGGCGGGGCCTGAACACCCTCAGCGGCCGCCGCCGACCGAGTCCTTGAGGACCTTGCCGGCCTTGAATTTGGGCTGGGTCGATTCGTTGATCTGCATCGGCTCGCCGGTTCGAGGATTGCGGCCCGTCGACGCCTTGCGCTTCGAGCAGGAGAAAGTGCCGAAGCCGACCAGCCGCACCTCGTCGCCCCGCTTCAGCGCGTCCTGGATCGTGTCGAACACACCTTCGACCGCCCGGGTCGCGTCCCCACGGCTGAGGCCGGTCGCGTCGGCGACGGCTCCGATAAGCTCCTGCTTGTTCATCTCTCCCGAACCCCCTTTTTCCGTTTGAGTCGCAGTCGGCGCTTCCCTCCATCTAACGGCAGGAGCGGAGAGCGAGTCAAAAGGAAAGCGCGCCTTCTCCGGGGAAATTCGCGGCTTCCCCGCCGAGGCCGCTGTGCACCGAGCCGATCAGGTGCCGGATTCGCCTTGCAGGCGGCCGGCGACGGCTCGAGCTATGCTCAACGCGGTCCGGCCTTCAGCCTTAATCCGCTCAACGAATAATGAGCCGTCCGGATCTCCGCTCCGTCTGGATCGAGCGCCAGCGGCAGCTCGACCGCCACTTCATCGCCGGGTGCAAGGGGCCCGTCGCACCCGAAATCCATCCACACCGTAACCGGTTTGATGTCGGAAACGGGGAATGGCTCCTGCCGCCAGGTGTATTTACCGCTGGACCAGACCACCACGTTGGGAATTCCCACCGCACCGACTTCGACGCAGGAGACCCCTGCCCCCGTAATCGCGCTCCCGCCCCGTCTGGGATAATTGTCGGGCGGGATGTGCCCGACGGCCACTTCCCGAGAACCTTTACCGACGATCCGGAGGCCGACGCGGAAGCAGGCTTCATACCAACCGCCGCACCGCCGGATGACGGGCTCCGTACTTGAGATGGTGAGCAGACCGGACAGCTGAGCTCCGCTGCCAGGTGTGTAATTGCGCTCTCTCGTGGCGCTTCCCGCTTCGGGGAGCGCCAGGAGAAGCACAGTCACGGCGGCGCTCCAGATTCTCATTGGGCCACGTGCGGAAATTCGAGGGAAGCCCCCTGCGCGGCTTGGACCTCCGCTCTCTCCACAGGTCTGGGTTCAGGGTCGCTCGCCCACACCTGCCGTGGGGAGCGAGGCTGCGAGTAAGCCGCGCGCGCGACCGCCTTTTTCTGAACCGGAGTTTCGAATCGGCGCGGAGTGTCGGCCCGTGGCTCCACGACGCGCGGCTCCAGCGCCGCAGGCGCGCGGTCCGACACGGGTTCGGGATCGGCCCCGGTTTCGGCAGGTACAGCCGTCGGGGCCGGTGGCACTGCGGTTTCGGTGATCGGAGCGGCCTGGCTGGAGGCGTCGCTCACGATCCGCACTGGCATGGGCCTGGTATCCAAGTAACCGAGCAAGGCTATAGCCATGGAGATGAAGGCAAGTATCACCCCCCATTTGGTCCAGACGAGGATGCGCTGTTCCAAGCTCCACTCCTGTAGCGCAGAAGCATAGCATCGCGTGATGCGTCACACCACCCTCGGCCGCGGCTCCATCGGCCGTGGCGAGGCGATGGGCTTCACGAAACCAAGCCGACCCATCCTTGGCAGACGAAAGCGGAAAGTGTGACGTCCTAGTGGCGGATCGAGGCAACGGCCTCGTCAGGCGCCGTCGCCAGCTCCGGCGCCGGAACAGCGGCCAGATCGTCCGCCTCCGTCCAGTCGATCGGAGCGACCGGAGTCGCAAGCGCATGGCTGAGCACTTCGTCGACATGACTGACGGGGACGATCTCCAGCCCGTCGCGGATCGCCGCGGGGATCTCGACCAGGTCCTTCTCGTTCTCCGCCGGGATCAGCACCTTCTTGATGCCGCCGCGGAGCGCGGCGAGGAGCTTCTCCTTGAGGCCGCCGATCGGAAGCACCCGCCCGCGAAGGGTGACTTCGCCGGTCATCGCCACGTCGCGCCGGACCGGGATTCCGGTCAGGGTCGAGATGATCGCGGTCACCATTCCGACTCCCGCGGAAGGCCCGTCCTTCGGGGTCGCCCCTTCGGGAAGATGGACGTGGATGTCCTTGCGGCCGAAGATGCTCGGCTTGACCCCGTAGCTGGGGCTCCTCGCCTTGACGAAGGCGAAGGCGGCCTGGATCGACTCCTGCATCACGTCGCCGAGCTTGCCGGTCCACTTGATCTGGCCCTTGCCGGGCACGGTGACCGCCTCGATGGTCAGAAGCTCCCCTCCAACCTCGGTCCAGGCGAGGCCGGTGACGGCGCCGATCTGGTCCTCTTCCTCGCCCATGCCGTGGCGATACCTGCGGACTCCGGAGAAATCGGCGATATTGTCCGCGCTGAGCTCGACCCGCTCGGTCTTCCCTTCCAGGATCCGGCGAAGCGCCTTCCGGGCGACCTTGGCGATCTCGCGCTCCAGCGTCCGGACGCCCGCCTCGCGGGTATAATGCTGGATTAGGCTCCTCAGGCCGTCCTCGGCGAAGACGAGTTCGCCTTCCTTCAGCCCGTGCGATTCGATCTGCTTGGGGATGAGGTGGCGCCGCGCGATCTCGACCTTTTCGTCCTCGGTATAGCCTTCGAGGCGGATGATCTCCATCCGGTCGAGCAAAGGCTGCGGCATGTCCATCGTGTTGGCCGTGGTGACGAACATGATGTCGGAAAGGTCGTAGTCGATCTCCAGATAATGATCCTGGAACTTGGAATTCTGCTCCGGATCCAGAACCTCGAGCAGGGCCGAGGCCGGATCGCCCCGGAAATCCTGGCCAAGCTTGTCGATCTCGTCGAGCAGGAAGAGCGGGTTGGAGCTTCCGGCCTTCTTCAGGTTGGAGACGATCTTGCCGGGGAGCGAGCCGATATAGGTCCGGCGGTGGCCCCGGATCTCCGCCTCGTCGCGGACTCCGCCGAGCGACTGCCGGACGAACTCGCGGCCGGTGGCGCGGGCGATCGAGCGGCCGAGCGAGGTCTTGCCGACGCCCGGAGGGCCGACGAGGCACAGGATCGGCCCCTTGAGCCGATTCGTGCGGGCCTGCACCGCCAGATATTCGACGATCCGGTCCTTGACCTTCTCGAGCCCGTAATGATCCTCGTCGAGGATCGCCTGGGCCTCGGCGATGTCCTTCTTGACCTTGGACTTCTTGCCCCAGGGCAGGCCGAGCAGCACGTCGAGATAGTTGCGCGAGACGGTCGCTTCGGCCGACATCGGCGCCATCGCCTTCAGCTTCTTCATCTCGGAGGTGGCTTTCGAGCGCGCCTCCTTCGAAAGCTTGGTCTTGGCGATCTTGCGGGCGAGCTCGGCGAGCTCGTCGCCCTCCCCTTCCTCGCCTTCGTTGCCAAGCTCGCGCTGGATCGCCTTCAGCTGCTCGTTCAGATAATATTCGCGCTGCGTCTTCTCCATCTGGCGCTTGACGCGGCTCCGGATCCTCTTCTCGACCTGAAGCACTCCAAGCTCGCCCTCCATGAAGGCGAAGACCATTTCCAGGCGCCGGACAGAATTCAGCTCGGCGAGCAGGGCCTGCTTGTCCGAAACCTTGATGTTGATGTTGGCGGCCACGGAATCGGCAAGCTTCGAGGCTTCCTCGATCTGCGCAAGCTGAACCGCGGTCTCGGCCGGGAGCTTGCGGTTGAGCTTCGAATAATTCTCGAACTGCTCGACGACGGAGCGCATCAATGCGGCGACCTCGGCTCCCTCGGGCTCCTCGCTCTCGATCGGGTCGACCTCGGCGACGAGGTGCTGGTCCTCCATCCTCATCGACAGCAGCCCGGCGCGCTGCTGGCCTTCGACCAGCACCCGCACCGTCCCGTCGGGAAGCTTGAGCAGCTGCAACACGGTCGCGACCACGCCCATGTCGTAGAGTGCGTCGCGATCGGGATCGTCCTCGGCCGGATCGAGCTGGGAGACCAGGAATATCTGCTTGTCCGCCGCCATCGCGCTTTCGAGCGCGGCGACGGATTTGTCGCGCCCTACGAAGAGCGGAACGATCATCTGCGGGAACACGACGATGTCGCGAAGGGGCAGGACGGGATAGGAATGAGTCATCGAAACTCCAAAACGCGGCCGTGACAGCCTTCTTACAGCCTATATGGGAAACGGCCGCCCGTCATCAATGCGCCCGTTGGATCGGGACCCGAGGAGGAGCGCTCGGAAGCGCTCGGCCTCCCTGCGCAGGCGGTCGAGATCGGCTGGCGCGTCGGGAATCGCGCCTGGCGCCGTGAGGCACCCCCCGCCTTCGATGCCCCCTTTTCCCCCGTCGTCCGATATGGCAAACCTTCCATGCGTTCAGGCAATCGCGGCCTGAGCCGGAAGCAGGGGGCTGCGACAATTGACACAGAGGCGCGAAGCCCACGGCATGAAGCCGCAACAGGGGCGGATTAGCCCACTCCCAACAGGCCTTCCAGGCACATCCGGAGTCCATCTTATGCGTCGCTATCTGTTCGCATGCGTCCCCCTTCTGCTGCTCTCGGCGCAGCCCCCCGTCTTCGCCAAGGAGCGCGGCTCCGGAACGGCGGAGAAGAAATGCACCCCCAAGAAGAAGAAAAGCGGCGGCATGTTCGGCGCCATCGCTGGCGGAATCGCCGGAACGGCGCTCGGCCATGCGGGCGTGCCCGGTGCGATCATCGGCATCGGCCTGCCCGTTGGCTCGCTGCTGACCGACGCGATCATCCGCAAGCTGGATTGCAAGGAGCAGGTGCAGGCCGCGACCGCCACCGACAATGCGGTTCGCGGCGGCGTCGGCACCACGACGACCTGGGAGAGCGAGACCCGGCCGGGAGTGAAGGGTTCCTCGACGGTTCGCGACCAGAGAGCTTCGGCGGACGGCGGCAGCTGCATGCTGATCACCGACGTCGTCATCGTCGACGGCGAGGAGACGACGGTGGACAAGCGCATGTGCCGCAAGCCCGGCGGCGGCAATTACGTGCTGGCGGCCTGAGGCGATGCGGAGGGGCATCGCCGGTCTCGCCCTCGCGGCGCTGCTTTCGTCGACCGGAGCGCAGTCAGCGCCCGATCCGGCCAATCCGACCTGCCCCAGGGAGCTCAACGTCTCGGCAAACAAGACGATGCAGCTTACGCTTCGGGAGGAGAATGGACAGCGCATCCTTCTCGCCGAGGGAGCGATCGACAGCGGCCTTCCCGCCCGGCTTCAGGCGGCGCTGAAGAAGCATGAGCCGATCGACCAGATCTGGCTGCGCTCGCCCGGCGGCGACGCTCGGGCGGGGACTGAGGCCGGCAAGCTGATCCGCCAGTCGCTCGCCTTCACCCGGATCCCGAGCGGCTGGGCCTGCTTCAGCGCCTGCAACTTCGTCTTCATGGGCGGGCGGGGCCGGATGGTCGACGACGGCGGCCTGTTCGTCGTGCACATGTTCACCCATACGAGCGACCGCGGGGCCATCGAGGCGGAGGTTCTTCGGGGCACCGAGAGCACCGTCGGCCTGATCGGCGACATCGAGCAGGATTCGGCGCTGCTCGCCAGCGAGGACAACGACTTCCTGATCCGCATGGGCGTGTCGCGCAAGCTTCTGACCGACATCATGTACCGGCAGAAAGCGGTCAAGGAGCAGGGCGGCGACGGCTCCACCCGCCGCTGCCTCACCCAGGCCGAGGTGTTCCAGTACAAGGTCGCCAACGTCCGGGCTGAGGGGAAGTAGCTCCTTGGAATTCCTCCCCCAGCTTGTCTGGGGGAGGGGGACCGCGGCGCGAAGCGTCGTGGTGGAGGGGTAATGCCGAGTCCATATTCCCCTCCACCGCGGTTTGCGCGGTCCCCCTCCCCGAGCAAGCTCGGGGAGGAATTGAGGCGTCGGCCTTACTTGCCCAGAAGCATGAGCCCGACCGCGAAGCCGTTCTGGAGCGCGTGGATAGCGAAAGCGACTCCCAGCGCCCAGAGCAGGCCTTCTCGGCGCCAGGTCAGGAAGGCGATCGACATGATCAGGAAAGGCCACCAGATCACCAGGCCCCAGGCCGGTACGACGAGGCTGTGGACGACGGCCCAGATCAGGGCGCTCCCGACGACGGCGGGGCCGGGACCGAACAGGCGGTCGAGGCCCAGCAGGGGCAAGGCCAGGAGCAGGGTCTCGAGGGCCGGCCCGACGAAGACGACGAACAGGACCAGCGGTCCGGCCTCGCCCGGAAATTGCGGCGCCGCGGCGTCGGCGGCGACCAGCCGGATCAGCGCGGACAAAGCGATGCTCGGAAGCAAGGCCGTCAGCCACGCCTTGGCGACGTAGCTCGGAACCGGCGAATCGGCCTCGAACAGGAAGCGGGGCAGCCACGCCAGATAGAGCGGCCGCCCGGGCAGAGCGGTTTCCGCGTTCATCCTGGGGAAGCTCCGCTCAGGCGGCGCTCTCGCCCTTCTTTTCGGCATAGACGCGGATCGGATCCTTGCGGCCTTCGACCACGTCCTTGTCGATCATCACCTCGTCGACCCCGTCCATCGAGGGCAGGTCGAACATCGTGTCGAGCAGGATGTTCTCGAGGATCGAGCGGAGGCCGCGGGCGCCGGTCTTGCGCTCGATCGCCTTCTTGGCGACCGAGATCATGGCGTCGTCCGTGAAGCTGAGCTTCACGTCCTCCATGTCGAACAGCTTCGCATATTGCTTGACGAGGGCGTTCTTGGGCTCGCGCAGGATCTTGACCAGGGCGACCTCGTCCAGGTCCTCGAGCGTCGCGATCACCGGAAGGCGGCCGACGAACTCGGGGATGAGGCCGAACTTCAGAAGATCGTCTGGCTCGCCCTGGCGGAGGATCTCGCCGGTGCGGCGCTCCTCGGGCGCGGCGACATAGGCGCCGAAGCCGATCGACTTGCCCTGGAGGCGGTCGGCGATGATCTTCTCGAGGCCGGCGAAGGCGCCGCCGCAGATGAAGAGGATGTTGGTCGTATCGACCTGCAGGAATTCCTGCTGCGGATGCTTGCGGCCGCCCTGCGGCGGGACGGAGGCGGTGGTGCCTTCCATCAGCTTCAGGAGCGCCTGCTGGACGCCCTCGCCCGACACGTCGCGGGTGATCGAGGGATTGTCCGACTTGCGGCTGATCTTATCGATCTCGTCGATGTAGACGATCCCGCGCTGCGCCCGCTCGACATTATAGTCCGAGGCCTGGAGCAGCTTCAGGATGATGTTCTCGACGTCCTCGCCGACATAGCCCGCTTCGGTGAGCGTGGTCGCGTCGGCCATGGTGAACGGGACGTCCAGCAGCCGCGCCAGCGTCTGCGCGAGCAGGGTCTTGCCGCAGCCGGTCGGGCCGACGAGCAGGATGTTCGACTTGGAAAGCTCGACCTCGCCGCCCTTCGAGCCGTGGGCGAGCCGCTTGTAATGATTGTGGACGGCGACCGAGAGCACGCGCTTGGCGTGGCTCTGGCCGATCACATAATCGTCGAGATGCTTGCAGATCTCGAGCGGCGTGGGCACGCCGTCGCGGGTCTTCACCAGCGAGGATTTGGTCTCCTCGCGGATGATGTCGTTGCACAGCTCGACGCATTCGTCGCAGATGAACACCGTCGGCCCGGCGATGAGCTTCCTCACCTCGTGCTGCGATTTCCCGCAGAAGGAGCAGTAGAGGGTGCTCTTGGAGTCGCTGCCGCTTAGCTTCGTCATTCTGATCCTATCGGACGCCCGGGCGGCGCCCTTTGCCTGTCAAGCCATCCTAGACCGCACTGTCGCACAACCACAATGGCTTATTGATTAACGCCGCAGGGCAAGCCCAAGGACCATCTCCATTCCGGACACGCCGGAATGCATTGAATGTCCATCGGCGCCGGCTGTTCCCTACCGCCCCGATGTGGGCCTGCCGCCCTTTCGCGACAAGGGCTGGCGCGGTCGATCGAACCTCGACCGCACTGTCCGGAACCGGACGAAGGTCTGAAAGGTCCGGCGGGCTTCGCGCGCGCGCGCGAAGCCCGCCTCAGAATACCAGCGCGACGATGATGATGATGACGATGAGAGCGCCGAGGCTGATCGTGACGTTGCGGTTCATGGCTGTCCCCTTCGCATGTGGCGCTTCCGTAACAACGCGAAACAGGTCGCGGTTCCAATGTGGGTCGCTCAGCAGGCGCAGACGGGGCAAGGCCACAAGAGTATTTTGCATACCCAGCAGGTTGGGGCGCCAATGCGCTTCCCGGAGTATAGCTTCCCTCTCTCAGGGATCGTACGCTAAGCCGCCTCCGCCTGGTGGGTCCCCTCGCCTTCGCCCGGGGCCGGCCGCTTCTCGAAGACTTCGTCGACGAGGCCGAAGTCCTTCGCCTCGCTGGCGCTGAAGAATTTGTCGCGTTCGACGGCCGTCTCGATCTTCTCGACGGGCTGGCCGGTGTATTTCGCCATGAGCTCGTTCATCCGGTGACGGATGCGCAGGATCTCCTTGGCCTGGATCTCGATGTCGGTGGCCTGGCCCTGGGCGCCGCCGGAGGGCTGGTGGACCATGATCCGGGCATTGGTGAGGGCGACGCGCATTCCGGGCTCGCCGGCGCAGAGCAGGAAGGCGCCCATCGAAGCGGCCTGGCCGATGCAGACGGTGCCGACGCGCGGGCGGATGTACTGCATCGTGTCGTGCATCGCCATTCCGGCCGTCACCACGCCGCCCGGCGAGTTGATGTACATGAAGATGTCCTTCTTCGGATTCTCGCTCTCCAGGTACAGGAGCTGGGCGGTGACCAGGGTCGCCATATGGTCCTCGACCTGCCCGGTGACGAACACGATCCGCTCGCGCAGCAGCCGCGAATAGATGTCGAAGCTGCGCTCGCCGCGGTTCGACTGCTCGATCACGATCGGAACGAGGCCGTTGACGATGTCTACATGGTCCATGTGGGGAGGAATCCTGGTTGCGGGTTGTGCCGTGGGACACACATCGGAGCATCCGGGCGAAGGTTCAAGCCCACTTCGCGCCGCGCTCCGCCGTCGGTCGAGCGGGAAGCAGATGAAAGCGAAGGATCGAGTCCTCGCCGCAAAGCCGCCTGATTGCGCAGACGACCGCTGCGCCGGCAGTGCCAGGTTTTTCGGTCGCGGCTCGCAACCCGCGCAAGTGCCGTCCGTTCAGGCCTGCCAGGACGAGGAGCTGCCGACGGTGACCAAGGACGCGAAGGACAACAAGCGGGGCTGCATCATCATCGCGGCGGTCGTCGCGCTGCTGGTGGCGGCGCTCGCCTACGCCATCCTTTCGACCGGCACCGATCCAAGGTCCAACGGCATCGAGCCGAGCGGCGCGCCGCCCGCGGCGCCGGCCGGCGCCGCCGGATCCAGCGCTCACCCCGCCCAGCCGGATATTTGAGCGGGCGCCTCCCCTCGCCTCTTGCGCGGCGCCTTGGCTTGCGCCACGCTTCATGCAAAGCGGGAGGGGGATATGCGTCATTATCGGGTGAACAAGCTCGACCGCGTCGACGGCGCCGTCGTCAAGCGCAAGGACATATTGGCGAACGACGATCGCGAGGCCGTGACTCGGGTCCAGGACGACGTCGACTGCCCGATCTGCGACGTCTGGCGCGACGGCCAGAAGGTGGGCTCGATCACCTGACGCGCTGGCGGGGACCTGCCGGCGGCCAAGGATAGAAGCCCGAGCGCCCCGCGCCGGCGTCCATCCGCCCTCGGCGTCTTAGTCCCGCCCTTCGGCGTCTTCCGCGCGGTCGCGGCTGCTTGACCATTGGAACAAAGCGAAAGCCGCCGCGCCGATGGCTGCGGTGACCGCGAGCTTGGTGACGAGACCCTTGCGGTTGTGCTTCCATTCCGAGCGCATGCCCATTTCCGCCGGGATGTTCGGGATCCTGGCCCGCGCCAGATCCTGGACGATCCCTTCGACCATGTTCACCCGGTCGGCGCCCATCAGCATCAGCCAGTGCGCCCAGTGGGATTCGCTGTACTTGAACGCGCCGCGCCGGATCATGCCGCTGAGGCCGCTCGGCGGAGTGGAGGTGCCGAACACGGCCGGGCGCTGCTTGTGCTCTATCGACTGCAGGATCTCGAGGTCGCTGTGCTGCACCGGCGGCCGGTCCCACTCGCCCGAATGATCGTCCTTGTCGCGCTCGCGATAGGGATAGGTGGGATCGTTCTCGGGATCGGCATCCACCCCCCAGCCGGGAATGGAGGAGCGATCGACGATCGCCCTGGTCGTTGGTGCGTCCATGGTCGAAAAGCTCCTGTCAGGCGGCGTTGGGAACGAGCACGGGCTTGATGCAGCCGTCCAGTTTCGCCGAGAAGATATGATAAGCGTCGGAGATGTCCTCGAGCGGCACCCGGTGGGTGATCATGCCTTTGGGATCGAGGTGGCCGGCCTTGATGTGCTCGATGAGCCGCGGCACCAGCCGTTTCACGGACGCCTGGTTGGCCCGGATCGTCAGGCCTTTGTTCACGATGTTGCCGACCGGGATCATGTTGCCGGTGGGACCGTAGACTCCGACGATCGAGACGACCCCGCCCTTCTTCACCGAATTGATCGCCCAGTGAAGCGCGATCGCCGATCCGGCCTCGAGCTTCAGCTTCTTTCCGAAGAAGGTCTGAAGCGCGTTGCCCGAAGCGTCGTTGCCGACGGCGTCGATACAGACGTCCGCACCCAACCCGTCGGTGGTCTTCTTCATGAACACGACGACGTCGTCGAGCTCCTTGAAGCTGTACACCTCGGCGGGGCAATAGGTGCGGGCGAAATCGAGCCGGTATTCGAGATGGTCGATGACGATGACCCGGCCTGCGCCGAACAGCCAGGCGCAGCGGGCGGCCATGAGTCCGACCGGCCCGGCGCCGAAGACGCACACCGTGTCGCCTTTCTTGATCCCGGCCATCTCGGCGGCCTGGTAGCCCGTGGGCACGACGTCGGTGAGGAGCACGGCGTCGTCGGGATCCATCCAGTCCGGGATCACCGTCGGGCCGAAATCGGCATAGGGAACGCGCACATATTCGGCCTGGCCGCCGTCATAGCCGCCCGCGGTGTGCGAATAGCCGTAAATCGCTCCAACGGCGGTCGCGCCGGGATTGGATTCATGACAGTTTCCGAACAGGCCCTGCTTGCAGAAATGGCACTGGCCGCAGGCGATGTTGAACGGAACCAGGACGTGATCGCCCTTCTTAAGATTTTCGACCGCTGAGCCGACTTCCTCGACGATGCCGCAGAATTCGTGGCCGAACGTCATTCCGACCCGGGTGTCGGGAACCAGCCCATGATAGAGGTGGAGATCCGACCCGCAGATGCACGAACGGGTCACCCGCACGACGGCGTCGCGCGGATGCTCGATCTTCGGCATCGGCTTTTCCTCTAGGCGGACCCGGTAGGGGCCCCTGTAATCCATGGCCAGCATCCGCGGCTCCCTCGTTAACGACTTTGCACCTCAACATGGCCCCGAAGGGATGGTTCCGGGCTGGAGCGACGAAAAAACGCCGATCCGGGACGAAGTCGGGTCGTTCAAGTAACGAGTTGTAACGAGGCCCTTTCCGGCGGGCGCCGCTGGAACCGGGGAGCCTCCACGCGGGTTCAGGCGCCGAGTTCCACATAAGGAGGCCGTCATGGCGACGAAGACCCAATCCAGCCAAAGCAACAAGTCGCGTTCGAACGGCGGCGGCGGCGGCTCGAACAGCGAGCGCAGCGCCTTTTCATGGGGCGGCGGCAACGCCGGCGTCCTCGCGGGCGCCGCAATCGCCGGCGCCGCGGTCGGCCTCGCCGCCAATTTCGGCCGCAAGTTCCTGATGCAGATGCCGGCGGCGGCCGCGGGCGACTGGTTCGACGCCCTGAAGGCCGAGCATGCCGCGACCCTTGCCGTTTTCGACAAGATCGAGGCGACGAACGACAGCCAGACGACTCTTCGCACCACCTTGCTGATGAAGCTGAAATATGCGCTCACCAAGCACGCGCACGAGGAAGAGGCGATCATCTACCCGGCGCTGAGGCAGGCCAATTCGGCGCATGACGCGGACGCGCTCAATTCCGAGCACGGCTATGTGAAGACCTACCTGTACGAGCTCGAGAACCTGGCCAAGGACAACCCCGAATGGCTGGCCCGGGTGCGCGATTTCCGCTCGATGCTCGAAGAGCATATCCGGATGGAGGAAGACGAGGTCTTCCCCGCCTTCAAGCAGGTCATGAGCGAGGAGCAGAACGCCAAGCTGACCGCCCGGATGAACAAGGAAGGCTTCAAGATGGCGTGAGCCCTAATCCTCCCGTGCGCAGCATGGGGAGGGGGACCAGGGGAAGCCTTGTGGAGGGGCAAGTTGCGCCGGCTTCTGCCGGCTACCCCTCCACCACCCTGCGGGTGGTCCCCCTCCCCACCGCTTCGCGGCGGGGAGGATGAGGTACGAAGGGCCGGCGGGATGTCCCGCCGGCCCTTTTCTTACGCCAGCTGCCCGTGGCAGTGCTTGAACTTCTGACCCGAGCCGCAAGGGCAAGGCGCGTTGCGGCTGACCTTGGGCAGATCGGCTTCCGCGATCTCGAACTCGCCCGACGGCATTTCGGGACGCGCCGACTGGAGCGGCGGCAGCCTCGAGAGGATCGCTCCCGTCCCCGCGTCGATGTCGGCCGTGTCGTCGTCGCCGGTGAACGGGTCGATGTGATGGGTGATGAAGTCGGGCAGGCCCGGCAGATCGGGAAGCTCGTCCGGCTGCTGCATCGTGAACACCGCGCGCCCGAAGGTGCGGGTCACGTCCTCGCGGATCGAGGCGAGCATCCGTTCGAACAGCTGGAAGGCCTCGTGCTTATATTCGTCGATCGGCTTGCGCTGCGCATAGGCGCGCAGGTGGATGACCTGCCTGAGCGCGTCCAGCATCGCCAGATGCTCCTTCCAGTGATGGTCCAGCGACTGGAGGAGGATGCTCTTCTCGATCTGGATGTAGGTCTCGGCCGGAAGCGCCTTCGCCTTCTCCTCGACCTGTTCGTCGGCGAGCTTCTGGATCCGCTCGAGCAGCATCTCGGGATCGACGGCTTCCTCCTGGAGCCAGTCGTCGATCGGCGGGGTCATGCTGAACACCTCCTCGACCCGCTCCTTGAGCAGCGGGATGTCCCACTGCTCGGGATAGGTGTTGGGCGGGCAGGCTTCCCCCACGATCGCGTTCACCGTCTCGGCGCGCATGTCGGTGACGACGTCGCCGACGGTGGCGGCGTCCATGATGTCGGAGCGCTGCTCGTAGATGACCTTGCGCTGGTCGTTCATGACGTCGTCATATTCGACGACCTGCTTGCGGATGTCGTAGTTGCGCGCCTCGACCTTCTTCTGGGCGGTCTCGATCGCCTTGGAGATCCAGGGGCTGACGATGGCCTCGCCGTCCTCCAGATTCTTGTTCATCAGCCGCGCGAACATGGTCTGCGGCCCGAAGATCCGGAGCAGGTCGTCGTCGAGGCTGAGGTAGAAGCGCGACAGGCCCGGATCGCCCTGGCGGCCCGAGCGGCCGCGAAGCTGGTTGTCGATCCGGCGGCTCTCGTGGCGCTCGGTGCCGAGGACGAACAATCCGCCGGCGGCGATCACCCGCTGCTTCTCCTCCTCGACCTCCTGCCTGATCCGCTCGATCGCCCTGTCCTTCTCGGGGCCGTCCTCCATCCCGGCGAGCTCGTCGCCCACCCGGAACTCGACGTTGCCGCCGAGCTGGATGTCGGTTCCGCGGCCGGCCATGTTGGTGGCGATGGTGACGACTCCCATGCGGCCTGCCTGGGCGACGATATGGGCCTCCTGCTCGTGGAAGCGCGCGTTCAGGACCTCGTGCTTGACGCCCTCCTTCTGGAGGAATTCGCCGAGCAGCTCCGATTTCTCGATCGAGACGGTGCCGACGAGCACCGGCTGGCCGCTCTCCTGCTTCTCCTTGATCGCCTTGGCGATGGCCGCGAACTTGTCGTTCTGGTTCTTGTAGAATTCGTCGTCCTCGTCGACCCGCTTCACCGGCAGGTTGGTCGGGATCGTGACGACGTTCATCTTGTAGATGTCCCAGAATTCCGGCGCCTCGGTCGCCGCGGTCCCGGTCATCCCGCCCAGCTTGGGGTAGAGGCGGAAATAGTTCTGGAACGTGATCGACGCCATGGTCTGGTTCTCGGGCTCGATATCGACGCCTTCCTTGGCCTCGACCGCCTGGTGGAGACCGTCGGACCAGCGCCGGCCCTCCATCATCCGGCCGGTGAACTCATCGATGATGATGACCTTGCCGTCCTTCACGATGTAATCGATGTCGCGCTTGAACATGACGTTCGCGCGCAGCGACTGGTTGAGGTGGTGGACGACCAGGGTGTTCTCGAAATCGTACAGGTTGGAACCGTGAAGGAGCCCGGCGTCCTCGAGCAGCCGCTCCATCTTCTCGGTGCCGTCCTCGGTGAGGACGACCGAGCGTTGCTTCTCGTCCTTCTCGTAATCCGCGGGATCGAGACCCTTCACGATGGCGTCGACGCTCATGTAGAGCTCCGACTTGTCGTCGGTCGGGCCCGAGATGATGAGCGGGGTCCGGGCTTCGTCGATCAGGATTGAGTCGACCTCGTCGACGATCGCGAAATTGAAGGGCCGCTGGACCAGGGATTCGCGCTCGTATTTCATGTTGTCGCGAAGGTAATCGAAGCCGAACTCGTTGTTGGTGCCGTAGGTGATGTCGGAACCGTAGGCCATTCGGCGCTGATAGTCGGTGAGGTTGGGGACGATGACTCCGACGGTCATTCCGAGGAAGCGGTAGATCTGGCCCATCCAGTCGGCGTCGCGGCGGGCGAGATAGTCGTTCACGGTGACGACGTGGACGCCCTTGCCCTCGAGCGCGTTCAGATAGGTGGCGAGCGTCGCCACCAGGGTCTTGCCCTCGCCCGTTCGCATCTCGGCGATCGAGCCGCGATGAAGGACGATGCCGCCGATCATCTGAACGTCGTAATGGCGCTGCCCGAGCGTACGCCTGGCGGCCTCGCGAACGGTCGCGAAGGCTTCTGGAAGAAGCTCATCCAGCGTCTCGCCGTTCTCGAGGCGTTGCCGGAAGATCACCGTCTGCTGCCGGAGCTCCTCGTCGGTCATGGCCGAGATGGTCGGCTCGAAGCCGTTGATCCGATCGACGATCTTCCCGAGGGACCGCACGTAACGATCGTTGGCCGACCCGAAAATAGACTTGGCAAATCCGCCAAACATGAGCGTTCCTGTCACTAGAAAGAAGAAGGGCCTGACCCTCTGCAGCCAAGGCTGCGCCCCCGCATTTTGTCTCGGAGGCGATGTAGGGTTGGCCCCAAGTCAAGTCAATTGACGGGAACATTGGCCCAGCCTAGCCGAACAGCCCATGAATGGAGCGATCTCAGGCGGCTGCGCCTGCGGCCAGGTCCGATACGAACTGAAGAGCCGGGCCTATGACGTCGGCTGGTGCCATTGTCGCACCTGCCAGCGCGTTTCGGGCTCGCCTGCGATGGTGTTCGCGAGCGTGCCTCCTCAGGATTTCGTCCTTACGGAGGGGACGGATAAAGTCAGGACCTTCAAATCCAGCAGCTTCGGCCATCGCAGCTTTTGCGGCGAATGCGGCACGCCCTTGCTGATGAAGGTCGACGACCAGCCGGAGACGGTCGATTTCAGCGTCGCCACCTTGGATGAGCCGAACGCGGTCACGCCCGGCTTCCACATCTTTTACGCGAGCCGCATCGCCTGGTTCGAACCTGCCGACACGCTGAAGCGGCACGACCGCTTCAGGCGGTGAGCGGCTGCGAATTACCCAGGTAATCCGCAGCCACTCCCCTAGCTACGAGACTTAAAGTTGGCCTT
>DASVTN010000125.1:0-49677 GCA_036387555.1 Allosphingosinicella sp.
AGAGCGCCGAAGCCGATGCTCGCGCTCGCTGCCGTCGGCGAGCCGGGTCCGGATCCGGACATGATCGCCCGGCACCGCGCGAAGCCGGGCGGCGACCTCGGCCTGGGTCGTCGCCGCGGGCAGCTTGACCCCTTCGATCGCGATCAGCTTGCTTCGCGGCGCCACTCCCGCCCGCCGCGTCTCCTCGCCGATCGGCAGTCCGAGGTCCGTCCCCGTCGGCGAAGCGGCGCGGAGGCCGAGCTCCGAATAGGGCGCCCCCCATTCGTCATCCATGACGTTGTGGTAATGGAGGCCAGCGATGGTCGCGAGCAGCGCCGCGGCGAGCGCGGCGAACCAGATGATCCGGAAAGCGCCGAGCCACCGCCCGCGCAGCGGCGGCAGCGCCTCCGGCAGCCGCGGCCGCCGGCGCTTCCGATCCTCCGGCGCGCAATCCTCCGCGCCGATCCCCTGCTCCGCAATGCTCGCCATTCCCACCCCCCGGTAAGGCCGTGATCCTACCGGGTTTTCGGCTCAGGGGAAGTGGGCTGCCCGCGGGCCTAGGTGCCTAGCTCTACCGAAGGAAGGTCCTGCGCCGGCTCCAGGTCGCGGCGCAGGACGCCGGTGACCGTTAGGATTACGAGCGATGTCACTATCCAGCCCAGTATTTCGTAGATGGCCTTTATCCAACGCCAAATGAGATAATTGTCCTTGCCGTCGGAAATGTCGTCCTCGCGGATCGAGCAGCGCTCTTCTTGGTCGAGGTCGAGCACCGGGATGAATACGTCCATCGCGTAGAGCAGGCTGCTGACCGCCAGATCGCACGGACTGGGCTGGGCGATCAGCGCTTTCGTGTGGATCCTATATTGGTCTCCATGGGATGGCGCATGAGGCGCCGATCCGGAGTGCAGTTGCGGCTGCCGCGCTGGAGAATGACCAGCCGGCGTTGCGGCGCCGGGCGCGGACTTGGGCAAGTCCGCCTTCGCCAAAGGTGGAGGCGAGTGATCGGGCGAAGGTTGGTAAGGGACCTCGAGAACCAAGGCTATCCTAGGATGTAAGCGGCCGTCGACCGCGAGCAGACGTTCCTGCGGTTCCAGCAATCCGCTTCGGGCGATGTACACTCCACCCCACCCGATGAGAATGCAGACTGCGAGGACGAGCAAAGCGCGGTCCGGCGAAAGGCCGTACCGAAAGAGGCCACGGAAAAGAGATTGGAAGCCAGCATGGACGAGGGGCCACAGGTAAATAACTGACCCGATCGCAAGAATCCCGAGAAAAGTGGGCGACCATGGGCTCAGGACCAGCAGAGCCAGGCCGACGAAAGCGAGGATCACCTGTCGGATGCGACGACCTCGCCCTCCCCAAATTATGTGAGGGAGAGTGGTCTTGAGCCTGATGTAATTTGCGATGTTCTTCTTTTCGAGGACAATCGTTTCCGCCGCTACAACGTTTCCTGCTCTCCGGCTGACCCGGGCGAAGGCATCATAGGCCTGGGGTACGAAATCAAGCGGGCTTGCCCCAACGTAGGAGCAGACTGCGCCGGCCTTAGCCTCCTCATCCGGATCCCGCCTTCCATGACATCGGGGCGATTGCTGCCTGCTTTGAAACGATAGCCAGGCGAGCCGCCGACGGGCTCCCCGCTGTTCGCCCGCTTCAGTTTCGCTCACCCTGATCCCGGCTAGCAGCAGTCTCAGGCGATGTTCGAGCCCCCATCCATCTCCTGAAGAATCGATCATGAGCCCACATCTAAGCCCTCGCAAATCGACGATTGCGAACCAGCCTTTCGTTATGTCGTGAAAGCCTAGACGCATTTCCGGGTTGAGGCGCTGCCATAGCTTCCTCCCGCCACGGAGGCCACGCAAAGGCAAACTTTCAGACGTTGCCAGCGGGAGTTTCCAGGTTAGCCCATGCACTTCTAGGTCGGAGCCGCACTCGAAATCACGCATGTTGAGAGCCACGCGATGGCGGGGATATTTCTGCTCGGCATCGTCCGGCCCGGCCACATACTGGCTGAGGTCGAACTCAACTTGCCTGAGGAGCATCCGGCCTTTCACCTTCGCGTCCTCGACTGTCAGTCCGCCGGCTATCTTGACAGCCGGATCACCGAAGGTCCGGCGTCCGATTTTCACATGGCCGCTGATCGTGCTCTCGCGCATGTCGATCAGCCAAGGAACGATGTTGGGCGCTTCCGACTCCGGATCCCGTGGGGACGGCTGCAGGCTCTTACAGCCGATGATCACCTCGCGACCGATGACGCAGCTGTTGAATCGGATCGCGCCTTGAACCGTGCAGGTGCGGGAAATCCTTAAGCCGATGCCAATCTTCGATTTCCAGAGATCCAGAGCTCCGGATTTGGTTCCCGGGGATTTGGCGGGCAAAGGCTTCGAATGTCCGCTTTTGCGGGTGAAATCGCGCAAATGCGTTCCCGTGAGCACCGCCCGCCGGTCCACGTTCAGGCCCATCGCGGTGACGCGTACGAACTCCTCCTGCCGACGGTCGCACCCGAACGCGTTGAAAAACGGGTGGTCAAGCTTCAGCGCTGCCCTAAGTCCCGACGAATGCAGGCCGTGAATCTCAAGGTTCTTGCCGAGGTTGGCCGCCAGCAGGCAAATCTCTCCCTGGATCATCGCGCCTTGGGTTGGCCGGCGCGGATGAAGGGTGTGGAATTCATGATAGGCGCCGATCTTGAAGGTCGTCGCGATATCGGCCTTCGAAAAATAGAGGGTTGGACGGGCGCCGCGGCCCTCCGGATCGGAAGCGTAATAGAGTCCCTCCCCGATCCATACTTCGCCCGCCCTGAGTCCTACTCCCCAGATTTGTCCCAGGACGATTAGCGGGAAAGCCCTGATGCCCGCAGCGCGTTCGCTTTGGGTCGGCCGCCCCTCCTGAAAGGAGAGCTTGCCCCCAATGCGGGCCAGTTGGAAATCGAAGGCGGGAGCCGTCGTCCAGACGAGAAACTTTCCGCCACGAACGGCGACGTCATGACCGACATATGCGCTGGGCGCCTTGACGAAGCCGATGACCATGACCTGCTTGAACAGTACGCTTCGCCCGACGTGCGCGCGGCTGAGGTTGACGGCGACCTCGTCGTGGAGCTTCGCCAAGGCGGAACGAAGCCCGACCATTCCCCCCGCCCTGAAATAGCAGTCCTCGAGGGCGAGCCCGCCTTCGATCGTAGCGAATTGAAGGTCGATAGTGCAGGCGAGGAGCGACTTGTCCTCGTCGGCTTCCGCCGACGGCGCATAATCCGAGGGGAGAGCGCCCAGGATACCGGCGCCGTGTCCCTTGCGCGAAGCGTAAGCGTGACCGGTGCCTTCGCGTCCCGCTCGATCGGGTTCGAACGCAGCCAACTCATGAGAGGCGAAGAAGGCCTCGGCGCGATCGGTCGGCTGACGGCGAGGCCTGCAATCCGTGAAGCTTACCCGGCCTCCAAAGTGAGCGCCGCTGGCGTCGAGATGGAAAAAGCGCGAGCCTTTAAGGATCAGGGCCTGAAGTCTCGCTCCAGCCATTGAGATGGCGCCGGCGAATTCGCAGTCGCTCAGCTCGAGAAGCGGAAGGACCCCTCCTCCCGGAGCGGCCAGGCCGCTCAAGTCGAGATCGCCTTCGATCCTGAGAAGTGGCGAAGGTTCCGCCTTCCCGCTTGGTCGGCCAATTCCGGGATCCTCGGCCCGCCTGATCCGTATGCCGTGGGGTGTGACCTGCACGGGCTTGAAATTGGCTAGCAGCGTACGTGAGGGGGGAAACGCGACGCCCAGGACCAAGCTGCGCAGAAACGGCCCTCTTATGTGATCGTTCTTTCCCAGCTTCTTTGGATCGTAGGTGAAATCCCGGCCCGCCTCGACGGCCTTGATCAGCTCCGCTTCCAATCGGGTCAGACCGCCGCGCGGCGAGACGCCCCCTGTCTTCGTTTTGGTCGCCATCCCGCCCCTCGTCTCGAATCGAACGTTCGCCCGCGCCATCTCACCGTAGGGCCTCGATCGCGGGCACAAAGCGGTGATTGCTCCATCTCGGAGGGAATGGGGCGCTCACACCGCCGCCGGATGGTCGCTGCCAATCAGGATCGCCACGCAGATCCTGATCGTCTGCTGGGTCCTCAATGCTATCTGCCGGCAGACTTCTTCAAGCCTCCGAAGCTGAAATGGCAGATAAGCGAGTTGCGTGCGCGTGATCCCCATCACGCCCGCCAGGACGATGCCCCACCTTGCCTTCCGCCCCTCCCGCACCCATCTCCCACCTGCCGCGTTGACCTGTCGCGCGTCTCCGACTAGCCACAGAACAGATCTGGAACACGACCGGCCATGCTGACTCACCTTTCCGTCCGCGGCGCGCGCGAGCACAATCTCAAGAACGTCGACGTCGACATCCCGCGCGAGACTCTGACGGTCATCACCGGCCTCTCGGGATCGGGCAAATCCTCGCTCGCCTTCGACACAATCTACGCCGAGGGGCAGCGCCGCTACGTCGAGAGCCTGAGCGCCTATGCGCGCCAGTTCCTGGAGATGATGCAGAAGCCCGACGTCGACCATATCGAGGGCCTCTCCCCGGCAATCTCGATCGAGCAGAAGACGACGTCGAGGAACCCGCGCTCCACCGTCGCCACCGTCACCGAGATCTACGATTACATGCGCCTGCTCTGGGCGCGGGTCGGCGTCCCCTACAGCCCCGCCACCGGCCTGCCCATCTCCGCCCAGACGGTCAGCCAGATGGTCGACCGGGTCATGGCGCTTCCCGAAGGCACCCGCCTCTACCTCCTCGCCCCGGTCGTCCGGGGCCGAAAGGGCGAGTACAGGAAGGAGCTTGCCGAGTGGCAGAAGGCCGGCTTCGCGCGGGTCCGGATCGACGGCGCTATCTACCCGATCGAGGAGGCTCCCGCCCTCGACAAGAAGTACAAGCACGACATCGAGGTGGTGGTCGACCGTTTCGCGGTGAAGGAGGGCGTCGAGACCCGGCTGGCCGAGAGCCTGGAGACGGCGCTCAAGCTCGCGGAAGGCCTGGTCTATCTCGACCCCGCAGATCCTTCTCCCCTCTCTGAAAGGGAGGGGCCGGGGGTGGGTCCCGCCGAAGGCGGCGGAAACTCCGATTCCGCAGAAGCCTCGCTGCGCTCGTCCACCCACCCTCAATCCCTCCCTTCCAGGGAGGGAAGCAAGGCCGTCCTCGGCGACAACGCCCCTCCCGGCCGCCTCGTCTTCTCCGAGAAGTTCGCCTGCCCGATCTCCGGCTTCACCATCGCCGAGATCGAGCCGCGCCTCTTCTCCTTCAACGCCCCCCAGGGCGCCTGCCCCGCCTGCGACGGCCTCGGCGAGAAGCTCCTCTTCGACCCCGAGCTCGTCGTCCCCAACGAGAATCTCTCGATCAAGAAGGGCGCCATCGTCCCCTGGGCCAAGTCCAATCCGCCAAGCCCCTATTACATGCAGGTGCTGGGCTCGCTCGCCCGCGAGTTCGGCTTCAGCATCGAGACGCCCTGGAACGAGCTTTCCGACGAGATCCGAAGCACCATCCTGTTCGGAACCGAAGGCAGGCCCGTCACCCTGCGCTTCGTCGACGGCAAGCGAAGCTACGACGTCCGCAAGCCCTTCGAAGGCGTGATCGGCAATCTCAACCGGCGGATGCTCCAGACCGAGAGCGCCTGGATGCGCGAGGAGCTCGCCAAATACCAGTCCGCCGCCCCCTGCGAGACCTGCCTCGGCGCCCGCCTCCGCCCCGAGCCGCTCGCCGTCAAGATCGCCGGCGAGGACATCAGCCTGTCCACCCGCCGCTCGGTCCGCCACGCGCTCGAATGGTTCTCAACCCTCGAGGACAAATTGAACGGCCAGCAGAAGGAGATCGCCCGGGCCATCCTCAAGGAGATCAACGAGCGCCTCGGCTTCCTCGACAACGTCGGCCTCGACTATCTCAACCTCGACCGGACCTCCGGCACCCTGTCCGGCGGCGAGAGCCAGCGGATCCGCCTCGCGAGCCAGATCGGCTCCGGCCTCTCGGGCGTGCTCTACGTGCTCGACGAGCCGAGCATCGGCCTCCACCAGCGCGACAACGACCGCCTCCTGATAACCCTCAAGCGCCTCCGCGATCTCGGCAACACCGTCATCGTCGTCGAGCATGACGAGGACGCCATCCGAACCGCGGACTATGTCATCGACATGGGGCCCGGCGCCGGCGCCCATGGCGGCGAGGTCGTCGCCCGCGGAACCCTCGAAGAGGTCCTCGCCAACGACAAGAGCCTCACCGCCGACTATCTCACCGGCCGCCGCTCCGTCGCCGTCCCCGCCACCCGGCGCAAGGGCAACGGCAAGAAGCTCACGGTGAAGGGCGCCCGGGCCAACAACCTCAAGGACGTCACCGCCTCCATCCCGCTCGGCACCTTCACCTGCATCACCGGGGTCTCGGGCTCCGGCAAGTCGAGCTTCACCATCGACACCCTCTACGCCGGAGCCGCCCGCGCCCTGAACGGCGCCCGGGTCATCTGCGGCCCCTGCGAGAAGATCTCCGGCCTCGAATATCTCGACAAGGTGATCGACATCGACCAGTCGCCGATCGGCCGAACCCCCCGCTCCAACCCCGCCACCTACACCGGCGCCTTCACCCAGATCCGCGACTGGTTCGCCGGCCTCCCCGAGAGCCTGGCGAGAGGCTACAAGCCCGGCCGCTTCAGCTTCAACGTCAAGGGCGGCCGCTGCGAGGCCTGCAAGGGCGACGGCCTCCTCAAGATCGAGATGCACTTCCTCCCCGACGTCTACGTCACCTGCGACGTCTGCCACGGCCACCGCTACAACCGCGAGACCCTGGAAGTGAAGTTCAAGGGCAAGAGCATCGCGGACGTCCTCGACATGACGGTCGAGGACGCCCACGAATTCTTCAAAGCCGTCCCCCCCATACGCGACAAGATGGCGATGCTGGAGGAAGTCGGCTTGGGCTACATCAAGGTCGGCCAGCAGGCGACGACCCTCTCGGGCGGCGAGGCGCAGCGGGTGAAGCTGGCCAAGGAGCTGTCGAGGCGGGCGACGGGGCAGACCTTGTACATATTGGACGAGCCGACCACGGGGCTTCACTTCGAGGACGTGCGGAAGCTGCTCGAAGTGCTCCATGCGCTGGTCGACCAGGGCAACAGCGTCGTCGTGATCGAGCACAATCTGGAGGTGATCAAGACGGCGGACTGGGTACTGGATCTTGGGCCGGAGGGGGGCGACAAGGGCGGGGAGATTGTTGCGGAGGGGACGCCGGAGCAGGTGGCGGAGGAGCCAAGGTCCTACACCGGGGGCTATCTCAAGCAGCTACTCAAGGGCCCCCGCGCTGAGCCGGCCCCGCCGCGCAAGAAAAAGGCGCGGGCGTCGGCCTCGATGCGTGAGCGAGAGGCAGCTGAATAAGGGGCTCATAAACACTCAGGCATCTGGATTCAGAATTCGGCGAAGTCGACCATAGGATTCCTCCGGGAGCTGCTTGACCAAACGAATGATAGCATCATCACCGCTGCCGAGGATATCACGCAAGATTTGCTTCTTATTTGCTTCTGCGTCTTGAACCTCATCTTCATCGAGATCCATGCCCCTTACGATTGCTCCCATTCTCAAAGCCTCGTTCAGGGTGATCTCGTAGTGTGCCTTGAACGAGGCGCCACAATGTTCACACTCGTTGGCAGAGAGCGGATTTAATCCTTCGCAATCATCGCAAGCTTTAAAACGTTGCTTTCGCAGAGGGAACTCGGCCCCGCAAGACGCGCAGGATGTCGCGCTCCTATCGTTCTCGCTGCCGCACGTACCACATATCTTTGTGGTTCTGATTTCTGGCTGCTTTGCAGCTGCGCCCATCTCGCGTTCGACACGGCGGGCATATTCTTCCAAGATGTTGAGCGTTGGCATCACTACGTACGCTCGCGAATAGTCGTCCGGGCCAAGCGTTCGTACAACTCTTCCCATCGCTTGGCGGAAGGCAAGTTCCGTCTTAGCATTTGGCAGGTACACTAGTAGCCGAAGGCGCTTAATGTCCACCCCTTCTGAGATCATTGCGACTGAAACGAGCCACCTACGGCTCGAGTTCTTGAAAGCAGCAATTCGGCCCTCAGCATTAGGCATCTGGCTGTGCACGATAATCGGCTTTTCGCCATCTAGCTTTTCCAGTAATTCGGCCATGTACTCAGCAACGCCTATACTCGGCGCGATCACCAATCCGCCGGCCTGAGGCACTGTCTCTCGCAGATCATCGAGCTTGGAAATACCCCACTGCAGCATGGTGCCTTGGTAAGAGTCGGTATCCGGTGTGGTGCCGTCAGCGAGGTACTTCGGTGTACAGACTAGGCGATAGTAGTCTAGCGCCTGCTGTAGGCCCTTTACGCGTTTGAGGGATGGATCAACCTCGACGGGCTGAGTTCCGCTAACGGCTATCTCCTCCGTGTCTGAAAGCTTGACCGAAAAACGCCCTTCATGCCTATGAAAAGTAATCGGCCGGCAGTAGTTCAACTCAACGGCCTCTCCGTAGCCAAGGGTGTATGTACCCTCCTCCGGATGGTCAATCTGACCTTCATCGTCGAATGCAAACCAGACGGTTTCCTGCCCATCAGAGCGAATAGGCGTGCCGGTGAGTACAAGTACGTACGTGGCGGCGTGAAAGGCGTCATTCGCTTCCGCTCCCCACGCTGCCTCGACGGCTGCATGGTGGTGCTCGTCACAAATAACGAGTGTTTTGCTTTGCCGGCAGACCGTCTGGAAGGCATCTTGTAGGCTCTGGATCGCTGCCCAAGTGGCGCACAGGTCCATCCCGAAGTCACTGACGTCGCCGTCCGCTCCGGTAACCTTCGTCATATGTCGGCCGGTTACGAATCGAAACTCATCCCCCCACTGCTTCACCACTTCTGACCGCGG
This sequence comes from Allosphingosinicella sp., assembly GCA_036387555.1. Classification (GTDB taxonomy): domain Bacteria; phylum Pseudomonadota; class Alphaproteobacteria; order Sphingomonadales; family Sphingomonadaceae; genus Allosphingosinicella. The sequence goes on from DASVTN010000125.1 coordinate 8,829, forward strand.
CGCGATCACGATAACGCGTTCAACTTCACCCATCGCCAACAGCCGCTTGGCGATTACGGACGCGCAAATGGTTTTTCCAGCTCCTGGCGCTGCGTTGATGAGAAAATGTCTATCGCTTTTGGTTACGGTCAGCCATTTGAGAGCCTTCGCCGTAGCTTCGCTTTGCCACGCACGGAGCATGATCTCACTCATAGCTTGATCCCTTCTTCAAATTGCAAGGCGCGCATAGCGCTTGACCGTTTGCCGTAACCGTCCAACCGCCCTTGGAAAAGGGCTTCACATGATCCGCATGAAACGCACCTGATAAGGGTTGACGACACCCTTGACACATGTTGCCGGCAACTATCTGCAGAATCTTCCTCTGCCGCCAAGAAAAAAGGCGCTTCAGCGGCTTATCCAGTATTCGGTCATGACAATTTCTTTGAATGGGAGGTTGCTCGGTGGCGCACAGGTAGCGATCTCATTGGTTCGCCTCAGGACCTTGGCCATAGATACCTTTTGAGACTTGACCAGAAAACCATCTTTCTTTAGCCTCGCCAGTTCTGCATTTAAGCTTTGTACTCCGAAAACAAGAATCGCCTCTAAGAGAGAAACTCGGTTTCCCTCAAGCATGTGCTCACGTAGCGCTAGCGCTGGCTGGAACTTTGTCACCAGTACTCCCTCTTGTAATAAGAGTTTGGTCCGAAAAAGTGCTTGAGCGTTTGCTGAGCTCTCTCGTCTTGCGCGAGGCGATCTTCGCTCGATTCGCCGAGGCGCTCGTTTTCCAAGGGCCACCAAGGTCGCTTTCCCAGCATTTCATCTACTGCGTATGAATAATAGCCGGGGGCGAGGCGCCCCTCCTTGAAAAGAGTGTCGCCGTATTCGTCGTGGCTGACATCGATTAAAGTCTGGGCCGCTTGAAGAAGTTCGGCGGCAGAAAAGCGGTCTCCCAATTGTATATAAAGTTCGCCATAGACCTGTCGGAGCAGATCGAGACCGCGCGCCCTTTCCCGTTCTCGTCCCACGATCAGCTCCACGGCAACTCTATCGAGTCCGCCTTGGAGTAGACGACCTTAGGCTCATCCCGTCAAGCAGATCCAAGTCACCAAGCCGAATGCAAACTTTAGCGACACATCTCTAGTTCAGCCCTCCGTTGTGCCCGCCTTCAACCCCCTCTCAATCAGCCGCCGGATCGCTTCGGAACGGGAAGGCTTGGGCGCGGGCTGGCGGTCTATCCAGGCAGTGATCGCCGCCTCCAGCTCATCGGGCCAGCGCACGGTTCGAACGGGATCGCTTCCGGTGGCAGGGCGGCCGCGGCCTCTTTTTTGTATTTCGGCTATTGACCCGCCCCTCAATTATCCGTAACACGAGAAAACAAGAAGTAGTCGAACCAAGGCGCCCGCCTCGCTTCGGCCCTGACCAGCGAACGACTCCCGATGAAAGGAGGCGAAGGATGGCTGACGGGCAGCATAAGCTGTCGCACTCCGGACCGCCAGCGGTCCGGAGCCTGTGAAACGCAATTCGACCGGGATCAGTCGAAGGGCCCTGCTGGGCGCTGTCTGCGCTTCTCCGCTGGTTCGTCATCCCGGACTTGATCCGGGATCCACCTTCACTTCCCCGGCGGCTGAAGGAAGTAGATGGATCCCGGATCAAGTCCGGGATGACGGTGCGGACGAGTCCTGCGCGGTCACTGATTGGGACCGAGCCCTCGCCCGCCTTCGGAAAGCCCAGGCCGTCCTCGACGCCGCCGTCCACGAAGAGGACGAAGATGCCTACGACACCCTCCTCGACTCCCACTCCGAAGCCCTCAGCGCCCTCCTCGCCCTCCCCGCCCCCGATCTCCCAGCCCTCGCCGCAAAGCTTGACGCTATCGTGCCCAACCAGGCCTGGGAGCTCACGGGCAGCGAAGACTGCCTCGAGATCCTCCGCCAGGACGCCCGCCGCCTCGCCGCAACCGCGGCCTGAATTGGGTTCACACAAAGATCACGAAGCCACCAAGAGGCCCAGCGATCGCCGGTGCCGCAGGCAATCCCTCCCCACAGCGCGGTCAGGCTTCAACGGGAGAAAAAGGGCTCCGCGCCAGTAGCCGCTCCGGCCCCTTCGTGCCTTCGTGTCTTCGTGTGAAACAAAAAGCGGCGCCTCCTTGCTCGCGGACCAACCGACAGGCATCGACGCCAGCGAGCTCGCCGGCAGGAAGACTGCCTCGAGATCCTCCGCCAGGACGCCCGTCGCCTGGCTGCAACCGCGGCCTGAATCGGGTTCACACAAAGATCACGAAGCCGCCAAGAGGCCGGGCGATCGCCGGTGCCGCAGGCAATCCAGTCCCCGCAGCGCGGTCAGGCTTCAGCGGGAGAAAAAGCGCTCGCGCCAGTAGCCGCTCCGGCCCCTTCGTGCCTTCGTGATCTTTGTGCGAACCAAAAGGAGCCTATCCGCCCCGCCAGGCCAAGGCGCCCTCACCGCCCTCCCCGGCAGTCCCGCTCTCCGCCAGCCCCGATCTCCCAGCCCTCGCCGCCACGCTCGACGCCATCGTCCCAAACCTCGCCCGGGAACTCACCGGCCGACGCCTTCCGCCCTGGGGCCGGCTCGGCGAGAGGGCACCGGATCAATTGGGTATCCGGACCCCCACCCGCCCCTTTTCGTTCGAGTCCGTCGACGTGGAGGTCGTGGTGGTCGTGGAGGTCGACGTCGAGGTCGGCGTGGGGGCGGCCGGCGCCATTGGCCTGGAATGGTCGTGCACTCGCTGCGAGCCCGTTTCGTCGCCCTCGGTGTTGACCGTCTGCGGCTTGCTGTTGGCGATCGCCTGGCGCGCCAGCCGGAGGATGTGCGGCGGAGTGCAGATGGTCTGGTTGTCGACGAGGTGCTCGACCGCGTCGTCGAGCGAGTCGAGATCCCGCTCCATGACGGTGACCCGGTGCTTGGAAAGCGAGTTCAAGGTCATCTCCCGGACCGAATCTATATTGTCCGCCCCGAACAGGAAATGGCGGTCGTGTATGTCGAGCGCCGAAGTGGCGAAGGACGAGCCGAGGGTCAGAGCCTCCAGGATATTCTGCTCCTTGTCCGAATCGATTCCGAAATCGTGCAGCGACACAATTCCGGTGAGCAGGGTCACGACCGGAGCGATATAGTCGCGGGTGACCCGGGAGCGCCCCTGATTGCGTCCCATGCGCTGGAAGAAGTCGCTGCAGCGCGTGTACACAAGCATCGTCCCGGAGCGCAGGAACAGTTTCCGGTCGGCGTCGGTCGAGTTGTCGGAGAAGGCGACCTGGGCGGCCGCGGCGAAGCGCTCCTCCCAGGTCCCGCCGACCGGCTGGGGCAGCACCCCGGTCTGGCTGATGACCTGCGGCGGGCCCTGGATCCCGGCGCATGCAGAGAGCGGGAGAGCCGCCGCAGCGGCAATGATTGCGATTTTCTTCATGAGCAAGAACCCCCTTCCGATCCAGGGGATTTGCTAACTCGCTCGCGTTTCCGGCGGCGTGACGGGGATCACGCGGCAGCGAGTTCCCCCTTTCCACCGAAACGGACCAAACCCCCCTTGGGTGAATAGGAATTTTCCTGTCATACGTCAGGGAACATTTCATGAACCTCGAGGAAGCCATGTCGGACAAGGAAATTTTCCCACTCCACACCGCCCATATGCCCGCGCTGGTTGACCCGCTTGAATCAAGCAAGCTCGAAACCAGCTTCAGCGAGACCCGCCGCCTCCGCCACGACGGCTGGACTCCGGAGAAGAAGCGCCTCTTCCTCGAACGCTTCGCCGAATGCGGAGTGATCGTGGAAGCCTGCGAGGCGGTCGGGATGAGCGCCAAGGCCGTCTATAACCTTCGCGACCGCGATCCCCTGTTCGCCGCCGGTCTCGACGCCGCCTGCGTCAAGGCCCGAGGGCCGCTCGCTGACGAAGCCTATTCGCGCGCCCGCAACGGAGTGGTCGAGCGGATCTACAAGGACGGGATCGTCGTCGCCGAGCGCCACCGTTACGACAACAGGCTGACCATGTCGGTCCTCGCCCGGCTGGACGCCCGCATCGACCGCGCCGAGGAGAAGGGCGCGCCGCATCTCGCCATCGTCGCGCGCTGGGACGAATATCTCGAGGCGCTGAGCGAGGACCGGCGCGAGGACGGCCTCGCCTTGCTCGCGCCCGCCGCGCCCGCCGAGCCCGAACCCGCCCCGGAGGAAGTTGCGGAACATCGTGAACTTCGTGAACTTCACCCCGGGGACGAGCCCGCGATCGACCGCGATCCCCACAGCATCTGGGAGGACGATGAGGGCTGCTGGTGGACCGACTACCCCCCGGCCAGGGGCTTCGAAGGTGAGGAGAAGGGCTGCTTCGGCGACTATGGCTATCGCCGGACGCTGTCCCCGGCCGAGCAGACGGTGATCGACGCCCACCTGGCCGAGGAAGACGCTGAGGAGGCGGCCGAAGCCGCCGCCGAGCGCGCCCGCGCCGAAGCCCTACGCGATGCCTTTTTCGGCCTCGAGCCCGACCCTAAGAGCGAAGGAGGCGAGCCCGAAGGCTAGGCGCCGCCGGCGCTTAGGGGAGAAGCCGGCCATGCGGGGAACGATGACGGTGTCGCAATCCTTGGGCGCAAGCGTCAGGCCGCCAGCTTCACCCGGTTCCGTCCCTCGGCCTTGGCGCCGTAGAGCGCCGAGTCGGCCCTGGAGATCAGCCTGTCCGAAGCTTCCCCGCCGGCGAGCAGGGCGATCCCGGTGCTGAGAGTCATGGTCAGCTCGACCCCGGATGGAAGCCGCACCGGCCTTGTCGCCACCTTCTCGCGAAGCCGCTCGCACACGAGCTTCGCCCGGGCCCGGTCCGTCTCCGGCATCAGGATCGCGAATTCCTCGCCGCCCATCCGGCCGACCACGTCGCTCGAGCGGAGCGAGTCGCGGATGAGCCCGGCAAGCACCCGGAGCACCTCGTCGCCGGCCGGATGGCCGTGCTCGTCGTTGACCCGCTTGAAATGATCGACGTCGAGGAACGCGACGCACAGCGGACGGCCGCCCCGGCGCGACCGGCCGATCTCCGCCTCCATCCGCTCGAGCAGGTGGCGCCGGTTCCAAAGGCCGGTGAGGGCGTCGGTGGTGGCGATCCGCTGCAGCTCGGCGGTCGCCTCGGCGGCCCGGTCGCTCGCCCTCAGCGCCGCGATCGCGGACATGACGAGCAGGATCAGCATGGCGAGGCCCGCCCCCGCCAGCGCCAGGCCGTAATATTCGGAGCGCCCGTCGGCGGCCGCATAAGCGGCGCGGCGCCGTGCGAGCAGGCGATGCTCCTCGGCCTCGATCCGGGCGACCTGCCGAAGCACCTTCTCGACCTCGCGCTTGCCGGCGCCGAGGCGCACCAACCTTTGCGCCTCCCCTTTCCGGCCCGCGGCCGCGAGCGCGATCGTGTGGTCCAGAAGCGCGTAATAGCTCGAAAGCCGCGCGCGGAGCCGCTCCAGGTCGGCGCGCTGGCTGGCGTTCTCGCGGGTCAGGCCGCGGAGCCGCGCGAAGAGCCGGGGAATGTCGCGGCGGCTCTCGGCATAGGGGCCCAGGAAGCTCCGGTCGTCGGTCAGCAGAAAGCCGCGCTCGCCGCGGATGGCGGCGTTCACCGAGTTCTTGATCTCGCTGGTGGCGAGCAGCACGTCGAGCGTCTGGACGTAGCGTCGGTCCGCCTCGCGCCTCTGCCCGGCCGCTTCGTAGCCGTTGAATATCAGCGCCGCGAGCGTCGAGGTGAGGATCGCCAGCGCCGGGAAGACGAACAGCCACACCCGCACCCGCGCGTCGCGAAGCATCGCCGTGAAGGTCCGCCGCATCCCGTTCGTCCTCGGCCGGTGCAAGAGGTTCGAAAGGCAAAGCCTAGCCGGTCGGGGTTAACAAAAGCGCAGCCTCCGCCCGTCCGGGCCCGACCGCCGGGGCTGGCTGGCGCGGGAGATTCCGCGCCGTCCCTATCGCGCGCAGGACTTTCGCCCCGCCCGCACGGCGAAGCGCCTCGGCCCGGCGACCCCGGCCGGCGTCGGCAGGCTTACGATGGCCACCTCGAGGCTGCAGCGCCCGGCGCTCACCCGATACAGGTCGGGCCGGACGAATTCGATCCGCTCGACGGGCGCCGAGCCGAACGCTCCCGCCACCGAGGCGTCGGCGATCACCGCCCGGAACTCGGCGGCGCGCTGATATTGGGGTGGAAGCGCCGCGGCGGCGGGCGCCGCAGCGCCGAGCGCGATGAGGAATCGAATCAGGGTCGGCATGGCGCTCCTTTCGGGGTCGGACCTTCGGCGCTCGAAGGCCCCGGCATCAAATCCCCGGCCGCGATGCACCGGCGGGATTTGCGCGGCCCTTGGCGCCCGGCCGTCAATGTGTAGGATGGCGGCACGGGTTGAGGAGACCGCTCATGGCCGACGAGGAACGCTGGCTTCAGGATTCGCTCGACAGATGGCTGTCCCACCCTCAGGGCGCCGCTCCGCCCGAAGGCGGCGATCCGCCGAAGCCCGAGGGCTATTTCAGCTCCGCCTGGCGCGGCTCGGATCCCCCGACGCCGCCGCCTTCCGGGGCTTCCCTCCAGGAAGACGCGGACGAGCAGCGTTCCGAGCTTCGAGCCGCGATGACGGCGTTCACCCACCGCCTGCTCTACGCCTTTCCCCATGTCGAGACGATGACGATCGACGACGTCGCGGCCGCGGCGGGCTGGATCGCGGAGATGGAGAAGCAGGTCCGGATCGCCGGGATGTACGGCATGCTCCACCGGGTGAAGGGCCGGCCGGAGCTGGAGCGGGAGGCCGATTCCGCGCTCGTCCAGCTTGCCCAGCTCAAGCAGGCCTATGCCCTTCAGCGCGGCCGGATCGAGCAGGGCGAGGCCCGGCGGGTCCAGCAGATCAACGCCGACAGGGACGCGTTTATCCTGCGGCAGGAGCAGGTCCGGCGGGACATGGCGCGCGAGGCGAACGAATATGCCGAACGCCTTCGCCGGGAGACCGATCTGAAGCAGCAGGGGATCCGCGACCGGCAGCATCGCGATTTCGTCCGCTACCTGCGCGGCGAGAGGGTGTTCGAGATCCGCGAGATCTGAGGCTCGGGCCGCGATCGCCGATCGGATTTGCCGGCGCCCGCACGCGGAAATCGGCTCCAGACCAGCGCGCGCATTCCGGCGAATTTGCATATTCGGCTGAAATCGTGCATAAGGTCCGGGCTAAAGTCGCATGCGACGGACATTTCCTTCCTCGGTTGGTTTTTCCTTCTCTCTACGCTTCTAAAGCCCGGCGCGTCCGAACTCGGTGCCGCCGGCACTATCTACCAAAGGAAAACACCATGCCGACCGGCACCGTTAAATTTTTCAACCTCGACAAGGGCTACGGCTTCATCCAGCCCGAGGGCAGCGGCAACGATGCCTTCGTGCACATCTCGGCCGTCGAGCGCGCCGGCATGACCACGCTGAACAAGGATCAGCGGGTCAGCTACGATCTCGAGCAGGACCAGCGCGGCAAGACCAGCGCGGTCAACCTGCAGAGCGCGTAAGCCTCTCGCATCCGAAAAGAGGGCGTCGCTTCGGCGGCGCCCTTTTTTTGCGTCCGCGCTCGGCGGAGTGTAGCCCCCTGCCCGATGACCCGCCCGCGCCGCCTCCTCTTCGTCTGCAGCCGGAACCGCCTGCGCAGCCCTACCGCCGAAGCCGTCTGCCGGGGCGTGGAGGGCGTCGAGGCGATCTCGGCCGGCACCAGCAACGACTCCGAGCAGCCGCTCACCGGCGACCTCATCGAATGGGCCGACACCGTGATCGCCATGGAGCGCGAGCATCGCAACCGGATCAACCGCAAGTTCCGGGCCCAGCTCAAGGGCAAGCCGCTCGTCGTTCTCGGCATTCCCGACGATTACGATTATATGCAGCCCGAGCTGGTGGCGCTCCTGAAGTCGCGGCTGCATCGATGGATCGGCGCCCGCTGAGCCGGCGCCGCCGCGGCTCGGATCCCCATCAAGCCTCGGCGTGCGTCGAAGTGGCGCCGGAGCCTTTCGCCGCCTTCACCCTGCGTCCGCGCAACTTCGCCGGCTCCCGCTCATTCTCTCTCCGGCCGCGCCCCGGCCGCACCCCCGTTCAGGAGAGTAAGAATGAGTATCTTCGGCAAGATCCGCGACGCAATCTTCGGCAAGGCCAAGGCCGCGCCAGCCCAGCCGCAGGCCCAGCAGCCGCAGGCGCAGCGCCCGCAGGCCCCGGTCGCCATGCCCCAGATCAAGCCGGCCGCGGCGGCGCCGGCGCAGCCGGTCGACGTCGACGTCGACGCCATCCTCGCCGATTTCGCCTCCAAAGACGGCGAGAAGCTCAACTACCAATCCTCGATCGTGGACCTCATGAAGCTGCTCGACCTCGATCCCAGCCTCGCCAATCGCAAGGAGCTGGCGACGGAGCTCGGCTACACCGGAGCCAAGGATGGAAGCGCCGAGATGAACATCTGGCTCCACAAGCGGGTGATGGAGGAGCTGGAGAAGAACGGAGGCAAGGTCTCCGCCTCGCTCAAGGACTAGCCGGGCTTGGAGGCGGGGCCGGCGCTCGGGCCCCACCCGGCGCCGCCCCGCCCCCGCCAGGGCCCCGCCCGCATGGAAAGGCGAAGGCCCCGGCTGACGGAGAGCGGGCCTCGTTTGGGACCAGAGGGCGGGCGGGGCGCGTGACCGGGGTCACGCCCCGCCGTCGGTCGGCCCGGCCCAACACAGGTTATGGCGTCCTTGACCGCGATCCGGGAAGCGGCGGCGGGGCGGCGGCGAAAGGAAGGCAATGCGATGCGCGTCCACCATCTCAACTGCGGAACCGATTGCCCGGTCGGAGGCGCCCTGTTCGACGGGCGCAGCCTCGGCCCGCTGGGCCGCCTCGTCTGCCATTGCCTGCTGATCGAGCATGACAGCGGCCTCATCCTCGTCGACACCGGCTACGGCCTCAAGGACGTCGACCACCCGCACCGGCCGCCGCACCCGCGCATCACCCGCGCCATGCGCACCCTGCTCAACATCCGCCTTCGGGAATCGGAAACGGCGGTCCGCCAGATCGAGGCGCTCGGCTTCAAGGCCGCCGACGTTCGCCACATCCTCCTCACCCATCTCGACTTCGACCACGCGGGCGGACTCGAGGATTTCCCCCAGGCGGCAATCCACGTGATGTCGGAGGAATTCACCGCCGCCACCGGCCCGCGCCGCGGCTTCGTGCCCCGCAACCGGTATCGGCCGTCCCAGTTCGACGAGGTCAGGGACTGGCAGCTTCACGCCGGCCCGTCCGGCGAACCCTGGTTCGGCTTCGAAGCCGTTCGCGGGCTTGGTGGCCTTCCGCCCGAAATATTGATGGTGCCGCTTCCGGGCCATACCTGGGGCCATGCCGGAATCGCCGTCGACCGCGGCGCGGAAGGGTGGCTTCTCCACGCCGGCGACGCCTATTTCTACCGTCACGAAGTCCGCCGCCCGGAGCGCAAATGCACTCCCGGCCTGCGCGCCTACCAGACGATGATGGAGGTCGACCGGGAGCGGCGTCTCTCCAACCAGGCGCGGCTTCGGGCGCTTTCCATCGAACGGGCGGCGGACGTGAAGCTGATCTGCGCCCACGACCCGGTCGAGCTCGAGGCCGCCATGGCAGGGCGGCCGCTCTGACCCTCCAGGATTGAGACGACCGGCGCCCCGCTCTGGACTCGGGCGGGGAATTTGGAGAGAAGCGCCGCCATGTCCAGCCAGCTCGAATTCTATCTCGCCCGCGCCGCGGAGGCCCGCGCCGACGCCCAAGCCGCTACCCTCGACAACGTCCGCAACCGCTGCCTTCGAGCGGCGGAGGCCTGGGACGCGATGGCATCGAGAGCCCGGCGCGGCGATACGATGCGGGCGCGGCAGGAAGCCGACAAGCGCGCGCTCGCCGAGGCCGGGGCCGCCTCGGCCGAATAGGAATAGTCGATTGGGACAGTCACTAGTGACTGTCCCCTCTCCCGCTCTCCGGGTGCCGCTCCAACCCAGGTTAGCGGTTGCCGGTGCCCATGGCAGATGCTAGCAACGGCGCTCGGCACCTGCTGAAGGAGCGACGCTCCCTTCTCGTCTCGGCGCCGTACGCATGCGCCGGCATCCACGCCGGCCACCAAGGTTGACGCTGCATGAGGCATTTTTCCCCACAGACGCTGCCCTCCCCAACGGGATCGGGCATTGCGGCCGGGGCATCGCGGCCGGGCATTTCCGCCGGCCTGCCGCACGCAGCAGAGGCGACTTTTTTCTTATCAACCCGGACATTGAAGGCGCGCGCCGAACAGGCCGCGCCTTCGTCCATATTCGAACGCGCGCTCGGCGCCGCCGCAAGGACGGCACGGCGCGCGTGGAGTGATTTCAATGACAATGCGCATGTTGATCGACGCGCGCCACCAGGAAGAAACCCGGGTGGCGGTCGTCAAGGGAAACCGGATCGAGGAATTTGATTTCGAATCCGCCGAGCACAAGCAGCTCAAGGGGAATATCTATCTAGCCAAGGTGACGCGGGTCGAACCGTCGCTTCAGGCGGCGTTCGTCGACTACGGCGGCAACCGCCACGGCTTCCTGGCTTTCTCGGAAATCCACCCCGATTACTACCAGATCCCGCGCGAGGACCGCGAGGCCCTGCTCCGCGAGGAAGCCGAGCATGCCGCCGAGGAGGAGCGCCTTCGCGCCGCCGAGGACGCCCGCTACGAAAGCCGCAATGATCGCGACGACCGCGACGACCGCGACGACGACCATGATGTCGACGAAGCCGAGCACGGCTATGACGAGGAGGGCGAGGAAGGCGAGCCGCACGACGAGGACGCTCCGGCCCAGCCCGAGGCCGCCGAGAGCGCGCCCGAGGAGAATGCCGCCGACGAGCTTCGCCGCAAGCGCCAGAACCTGCGCCGCCGCTACAAGATCCAGGACGTCATCCGGCGGCGTCAGGTGCTTCTCGTCCAGGTCGTCAAGGAAGAGCGCGGCAACAAGGGCGCGGCTCTCACCACCTATCTGAGCCTCGCCGGCCGCTATTGCGTGCTGATGCCCAACACTTCGCACGGCGGCGGCATCAGCCGGAAGATCTCGAACGGCGCGGACAGGAAGCGCCTTAAGCAGATCATGTCGGACCTCTCGCTGCCCAACTCGATGAGCTGCATCGTCCGCACCGCCGGCCTGTCGCGCACCAAGACCGAGATCAAGCGTGATTTCGACTATCTCGCCCGGCTCTGGGACGAGATCCGCGAGCGCACGCTGGGAAGCTCGGCCCCCGCGCTCATCTACGGCGACAGCGATCTCATCAAGCGCGCCATCCGCGACATCTACAATCGCGACATCGACGAGGTGATCGTCGAGGGCGAGGAGGGCTATCGCGCGGCCCGTTCGTTCATGAAGCTGCTGATGCCGAGCCACGTCAAGCGCGTTCAGAACTACGTCGACACGGTGCCGCTCTTCCAGCGCTACGGCGCGGAGGACCAGCTCGCCGCCATGTACCAGCCGGTCGTCCAGCTGAAATCCGGCGGATACCTTGTCATCAACCCGACCGAGGCGCTCGTCTCGATCGACATCAACTCTGGCCGGTCGACCCGAGAGCACAATATCGAGCAGACCGCCTACGCCACCAATATCGAGGCGGCCAACGAGATCGCCCGCCAGCTTCGCCTCCGCGACATGGCCGGACTCGTCGTCATCGACTTCATCGACATGGAATCGAACGGCCACATCCGTAAGGTCGAGAAGGCGATGAAGGAGGCGCTGAAGAACGACCGCGCCCGAATCCAGGTCGGCCGGATCTCGTCCTTCGGGCTGATGGAGATGAGCCGTCAGCGGCTTCGCACCGGAGTGCTCGAGGCGTCCACCCGCCCCTGCCCGCATTGCGAGGGCTCGGGACTGATGCGCACGGCTTCTTCGGCTGGGCTCTCCGCCCTTCGCATGCTCGAGGAGGAGGCCGCGCGCGGCCGCGGCAGCCGGATCGTGCTCCGCGCCGGGCGCGAGGCCGCGGTCTACGTTCTCAACCGCAAGCGCGGCGAGATCGGCGAGATCGAGTCGCGCTACGGCGTGGTCATCGAGGTTCTGATCGAAGAAACGTTCGAAGGCGCCAAGATGGCCGTCGAATCCTTCGGACCGCCGCCGGCGGTCCGCCCCCGGGTCGAGCGGATCGTCGAACCGGAGGTTGAAGAGGAGGAGTTCGCCGAGGAGCCGGACGACGTCGAGGAGGAGGAAGCCGAGGAGGCCGAGGAAGCCCGCGAGGAGGCCCGCCCCCGGCGAGCGGAAAATCGCGAGCAGCGCGAGCGCGCTGAGGAAAGCGACGAGCGCGGCCGCAAGCGCCGCCGCCGCCGGGGACGCCGCGGCGGCCGCCGCAGGGAAGGCGAAGAGGGCGCCGAGCACGGCTCCTCCGAGCATGACGTCGCTGGCGAGATAATCCAGGCGCCGGAATCCGAGGAGCCCGACCGCGAATATGCGCCCCAGGCGGAGGCCGCCGAGTCCATCGAGGCCTCGCCCGAAGCCGCGCCCGAGGCTCCGGCCGAAGCGGAGGAGAAGCCCAAGGGCCGCCGCCGTCCCCGCGCCCGCCGCAAGGAAGAGGCTCCGGTAGCCGAGCCCGCGCCGCAGCCCGAAGCTGCCGAAGCTGCCGAAGCTCCGGCCCCCGAAGCCGAATCGGCTCCGGTAGCCGAGGCCGCTCCCGCGGCCGAAGAGGAGAAGCCGGCCAAGCCCAAGCGGAGCCGCCGGAAGAAGGCGCCCGAAGCCGAGGCTGCGGCCGAAGCTCCCGCCGAAGCCCCGGCGCCTGAAGCGGCCAACGACCGCGAAGTCGCGGCGGCCGCCGAGCCTGCGGCGAGCGACGAAGCCGCCGAGGCCGCTGAAACCGGCGAAACCGGCGAAACCGGCGAGCCGCGCCGCGGCTGGTGGCAGCGGACCTTCGGCGCCTGACGAACCGGCATGGGCGCGCTTGCTCGGGCGGGCGCGCTCATGTCAGGTTCAGCCCCGCCAAGGGATAGGAAGCGGCATGGCTGAAGCTAAGGTTACGCTGAAGGGGTGGAGCGTCTTTCTCGCCCGCCTTCTTTTACTCCTCACCCTGAGCTTCGCGATCGCGGGCCGCCCTGCGGCGGCTCAGTCGATCCTGCGCGACGCCGAGACCGAGGCGCTGTTCAAGGAGATGTCGCGCCCGATCGTCCAGGCCGCTGGGCTGAGGCCCGAAGACGTGCAGGTCGTCCTCATCCACGACCGGTCGATCAACGCCTTCGTCGCCGGCGGGCAGATCGTCTACATCCACTCGGGCCTGCTCGCCGCGGCCGACTCGGCCAACGAGGTCCAGGGCGTGATCGCCCATGAAGTCGGCCACATCACCGGCGGCCACGTCATCCGAATCCACGAAGGGATCAAGGTCGCCACCGGAATCATGCTTCTTTCGCTCGTGCTCGGCGCGGCGGCGATGGCGGCGGGCGCGGGCGAGGCCGGGATGGGAGTCATGGCGGCCGGCCAGCAGGCGGCCATGGGCAAGTTCCTCGCCTTCAGCCGGACCCAGGAATCGGCCGCAGACGCCGCCGCCGCGAGCTTCCTCGCCAGGTCGCAGACCAACGGCAGCGGCCTTCTGAGCTTCTTCAAGAAGCTGCAGAATCAGGAGTTCCGCTACGCCATCCCCCAAGACAACGGCTATATGCGGACCCACCCGCTCACCGGGGAGCGGCTGGCCGCGCTCGAGCAGTCGGTGAAGAGCGCTCCAGGATGGAACTCCGCTCCTGACCAGAAGCTCGAAGCGCGGTTCCAGCGGGTCAAGGCGAAGCTCTCCGGCTATGTGGAGGACCCCATCCGCACCCGGGCGCTCTATCCCGAGAGCAACAAGAGCGTTCCGGCCCGCTATGCGCGGGCCTATGCCTGGCACAAGAGCGCCTATCCGGACAAAGCGCTGACCGAAGCGGAGAGCCTGCTCGCGGAAGCGCCGACGGATCCCTATTTCCTCGAGCTCAAGGGCCAGATCCTCCTCGAATCCGGTCGTCCGGCCGAAGCGCTCGAATCGCTTCGCCAGTCCGTCAAATATGCGCCCGATCAGCCGCTCATTTCCGCCTTGCTTGGGCACGCGCTGATCGCGACCGAGCGGCCGGACCATTATGAGGAGGCCAAGCGCGTGCTTCGAGCCGCGATCGGCCGCGACAATTCCAATCCTTTCGCCTGGTACCAGCTCGGGATCGTCTACGATCGGGAAGGCGATCCGGGGCGGGCCGCGCTCGCCACCGCCGAGCGCTACAATCTCCAGGGCGAGCCGCGCCTGGCCCTGGTCAATGCCGAGCAGGCTTTGAGGACGGTCCCGAGCGGAACCCCGGACTGGCTGCGGGCGCAGGACATCGCGATGGTGTCCCGCACCGAGGTGGAAAAGAAGAAAAAGAACCGTGGCAACTGAAGCGGTCGAGACCCGCGGGTTCGGCGGGTGGAAGACGGCGCTGGCGGCGGGGCTCCTCGGAGCGGGCGTGGGCGGCGGGGCGGTCGCCTATGTGTCGCGCGAATCGGTCCGGGACTATCTCCTGGAAAATCCCGAGATATTGCCGGAGGCGATGGACAGGCTTCGCCAGCGCGAGGCCGCGAAGATGATCTCGGCCAATCGCGCGGCGCTTGAAACGCCTTTCGCAGGCGCATGGGCCGGAGCGAGCGACGGCGACGTCGTGCTGGTCGAATTCTTCGATTACGCCTGCGGCTTCTGCCGCAAGAGCAATGCGGACGTGGACCGCCTGCTTCGCGAGGACCCGAAGCTGAAGGTGGTGTGGCGCGAATGGCCGGTGCTTGGCCCGGACAGCGAGACGGCCGCCCGAGCGAGCCTGGCCGCCGCCCAGGCCGGCCGGTTCAAGCCCTTCTTCGACACTCTGTTCGCCTCCGGCCGCCCTACCCCCGAAGCGCTCGCCAGGGCGCGTTCCGGCCTCGGCCTGGCAGCGGATCTTCCCGCCGAAGTGGCGGATGGGGAATTGACCAAGAATTTCCAGCTCGCCCGCGGGCTCGAGGCAACCGGAACCCCCACCTTCATTGTCGGCGACCAGATCCTCCAGGGCGCGGTCGGCTACGAGGCGCTGAGGGACGCGATCAAAGAGGCGCGGGAGAAGAAGGGCTAGCTTTCGTCATCCCGGCGAAAGCCGGGACCTAGGGACAAGAAGTCTCGGCGGGTCGCCCCGGGATCCCGACTTTCGCCGGGATGACGAATGGCTTCGAAATCGCCATAAGCTTCGCATGCAGCCCTACCTTCAGCTCCTTTCCCGGATCCTCGACGAGGGCGCCGAGCAGAAAGACCGCACCGGCGTCGGCACGCTTTCCGTCTTCGGCCACCAGATGCGATTCGATCTGGCCGACGGCTTCCCGCTCCTGACCACGAAGAAACTCCACCTGCGCTCGATCATCATCGAGCTTCTCTGGTTCCTGAAGGGCGAGACCAACATCGCCTGGCTGAAGGAGAACCGGGTCCGCATCTGGGACGAATGGGCGGACGAAGGGGGCGAGCTCGGCCCCGTCTACGGCAAGCAGTGGCGCGACTGGGAGGGCCCCGGCGGAGTCCATGTCGACCAGATCGCCAACCTGATAGGGCTGATCAACCGCGAGCCGGCCTCGCGCCGGCAGATCGTCTCCGCCTGGAACCCGGCCGAGATCGAGCGGATGGCGCTCGCCCCCTGTCATTGCCTGTTCCAGACCCAGGTCGCCCGCGGCCGCCTCAACCTCCAGCTCTACCAGAGAAGCGCCGACGCCTTCCTGGGAGTCCCCTTCAACATCGCCAGCTATGCGCTGCTCACCCATATGCTCGCCCAGCAATGCGGGCTCGAGCCGGGCGTGTTCGTGTGGACCGGAGGGGATTGCCACCTCTACTCTAACCACCTCGATCAGGCGCGGCTCCAGCTGACGCGGGAGCCAAGGCCGCTCCCGAAGCTCGAAATCCTCAGGCGCCCGGAAGCGATCGACCGCTACGAATATGAGGATTTCGAGATCACCGGCTACGACCCCCACCCGCACATCAAGGCCGAGGTGGCGGTTTGAGCCGCGGCGCGCGGCCCCTCCCCGTCCGCGCCGCCGAGGCGCTCGGCCTCCTCGCGGCCGGGCTCGGAGCGGTGCGCGAGGCCTTCATCTGGGAAGAAAGGACGGCCCTGGACGGACCGGCGCTGGCGCTGGTTTTCACATTGGCCGTGCCCCTGGTCATGGCCCTGCTCGTGCTTCTGGTCACTCGACGAAGAAGCAAGGCGGCGCTGGTCGTGCTCTTCCTCCTCGCCGCACTCGCCTGGCTCACCACCGGGAAGCTCGGCCTTACCGACGGCTCCCTCGCCTTCACCGCGGGCGCCGCATCGTTGATCCTGCAATCGGCGAGCCTGCTGCTGATGCTGACTCCGCCCGCCCTGCGCTGGCTGCGACCGGCCGCTCATGGCTGAGCCGCTCCCGCCGCCGGTCACGATCGTCGTCGCCCGGGCCCGCAACGGCGCGATCGGGATGGGCGGCGGACTTCCGTGGCGGATCCCGGAGGATTTGAAGCATTTCAAGAAGGTGACCCTGGGCACCGCGATGGTCATGGGCCGCCGCACCTTCGACAGCCTGCCGGGGCTGCTGCCGGGACGCCGGCACATAGTGCTCACCCGCGATCCTGAATGGAGGGCCGCCGGAGCGGAGAAGGCGGTCGACGTCGGCGAGGCTCTCGCGGTGGCCGCGGCGGAGCCCGTATCCGTGATTGGCGGCGCCGAGATCATCGCCCTTTTCCTCCCCCGCGCCGACGCTGTCGAGCTGACCGAGGTTGATGACGAGCCGGAGGCGGACACGTTCCTGCCGGATTTCGACCGGGAGGAGTGGCGGGAAGTCTCCCGCGACGATCATCCGGGCTACAGCTTCGTGAGGCTGGAACGGCGTCGCTAGCTATGGTGGGGACAACGGGAAGGAGGATCATGCGCAAGATCGTCTTCGGGCTCCTCGCCCTGATCGTCGTCGCCGTCGGCGCCTTCCTTCTCCTGGGACCGGGCATTGTCGAAGGCGGGATGAACAAGGTCGTGGCGACCAAGCTTCCGGCCGTCGGCGAGCGGGCGCGGGCGCTTCATTCTCGCCTGGCGATCTCGGACATGCACGCCGACACTCTGCTTTGGAAGCGCAGCCTGCTGGGCCCCGCCGGCCGCGGCCAGGTCGACCTGCCCCGGCTCGAATCCGGCAACGTGGCGCTTCAGGTCTTCTCCTCGGTGACGAAGACTCCCAAGGGGCAGAATTACGAGTCGAACGGCGCGGACTCGGACAACATCACCCTCCTCGCGGTCGCGCAGCTTCAGCCGCCGCGGACCTGGCGCTCGCTTCTCCAGCGTTCGCTCTGGCATGCGGAGAAGCTGCGGCGGGCCGAGGCCGGTTCGGAAGGGCGGCTCAGGATCGTCCGGAGCGGGACCGACGTGCGGCGCCTGCTCGCCGATCGGCTGGCGGGGCGGAAGGTCACCGGAGCGCTGCTCTCGATCGAGGGGCTCCAGAACCTGGAGGGCAGGCTGGACAATGTCGGCCGCCTCCACGCGGCCGGCTTCCGGATGGCGGGCCTCGCCCATTTCTTCGACAACGAGGTCGCCGGCTCGATGCACGGGCTGAAGAAAGGCGGCCTCACCCCGCTGGGCCGGCAGGTGGTTCGGGAGATGGAGCGGCGCGGGATGATCGTGGACATCGCCCATTCGAGCCACTCCGCCGTCGCCGAGATACTCGCGATGGCGAAAAAGCCGGTCGTCTCCAGCCATGGCGGGGTGCAGGCGACCTGCAAGGTCAATCGCAACCTCACCGACGAGGAGGTGCGCGGCGTCGCCCGCACCGGCGGGCTGGTCGGGATCGGCTATTGGGACGGGGCGGTCTGCGACCTGCGCCCGGCCGCGATCGCCGCGGCCATCGCCCATGTCCGCGACCTCGTCGGGATAGACCATGTCGCCTTGGGATCCGACTTCGACGGGGCGGTGACGACGGGGTTCGACACCGCCGGGCTGGTGAACGTCACCCAGGCGCTGGTAGACCGGGGCTTCTCGGACGAGGAGATCGCGAAAGTGATGGGGGGGAATCTGCTGAGGCTGCTTGGGCGGCTTCCCTGATCCTCCCCGGCCGAAGGCTGGGGAGGGGGACCATGCGAAGCATGGTGGAGGGGTAATTGCCCAGGCCTGCGCCATTTACCCGTCCACCACCCTTCGGGTGTCCCCCTCCCCATCTCGCGATGGGGAGGATTTACGCCCCCCTCCCCCTCTCCTATACCGCGCCGCATGGAGCGGCTGGACGGCGGCTCGGCGGTTCCGCGGGCGCTTCGCGGGGGCATCGTCGCGCTCGGCAATTTCGATGGATTCCATTCCGGGCACCAGCAAGTGGTCGCCCGTGCGGCCCAGCGCGCGCGCGCCGAAGGCAGGCCGGTTCTGGTCGCGACCTTCGATCCCCATCCCGTCCGCTTCTTCCGCCCCGAGACAGACCCCTTCCGGCTGACCAGCCTCGACCAGCGCGAGCGGCTCTTCGCCGCGGCGGGCGCCGACGCGATGATCGTCTTCAGCTTCGGAGCGGCGCTGGCGGCGACCGAAGCGGACGACTTCATCGCCAGGAACCTGATCGCGCTGATCGGCGCGGCCGGAGTGGTGACCGGCGAGGACTTCACCTTCGGCCGCGGCCGCGGCGGCAGCGTCGAAGTGCTCAAGGAGGCGGGAGGCCGGCTCGGCTTCTCGGTTGATTCGGTGGGCCCCGTCCGGGACGAGGACGGCCCCATCTCGTCGAGCCGGATCCGGGACGCGCTCAAGAAAGGCGATTGCGAGACCGCGGCACGGCTGCTCACCCGGCCCTTCGCCATCGAGGGCGTGGTCGAGCATGGCGACAAGCGCGGACGCGAAATGGGCTATCCCACCGCCAACCTCGCGCTTGGCCCTTATCTGCGCCCGCGTTTCGGAATCTACGCGGTCCGCGGGCGGCTTTCCGACGGGCGCAGGCTGGACGGCGCCGCGAATCTCGGTGTGCGTCCGACCTTCGAGCCGCCCAGAGAGCTGCTCGAGCCCTATTTCTTCGATTTCGAGGGCGATCTCTACGGCGAGGCGCTGGAGGTCGAGCTGATCTCCTTCCTCCGCCCGGAGGCGAAGTTCGAGAGCATGGAGGCCCTGGCCGTCCAAATGGAGGCGGATTGCGAAGAAGCCCGCCGGAGGCTTGCGGGATGAGGATCTTGAGATGGCTGGGGGCCGGGATCGTCACCTTCGCGGTAATCGTGTCGCTGATCAACGCCTCGTGGATCGCTCCAAGGTCGAAGAAGCCGCTCATCCTCGTCGCCCACCGCGGCCTCGCCCAGCAATTCGACCGGGCCGGGGTCGGGCCGGAGACCTGCACGGCCACCCGCATCCGTCCCGGCAGCGAGCATGACTTCATCGAGAACACGCTCCGCTCCCTGTCCAACGCCCGGCATTACGGAGCGGACGCGATCGAGCTCGACGTTCACCCGACCAGCGACGGCCAGATGGTCGTCTTCCACGACTGGACGCTCGACTGCCGGACCGACGGCAAGGGGCCGGTGCGTCGGAAGACGCTGGCCGAGCTGAAGAAGCTCGACGTCGGCTACGGCTACACCGCCGACGGCGGCCGAACCTTCCCGCTGCGGGGCAAGGGCATCGGCGGAATGCCCACGGTGGAGGAGGCGCTGCGCGAGACGCCGCGGATGCGCCTCTTCTTCAACTTCAAGAGCAGGGACCCGCGGGACGCCGACGCGCTGGTCGCCGCCTTCCGCCGCGCGGGCGTGGAGATAGACGGCAAATTCGCCTTTTACGGCCATCCGCGGGTGACCGCACGGATGAAGCAGCTGGTCCCCGGCGCCTGGACCTTCTGGAAGGGCGACATGAAGGCCTGCCTCACCGATTACGTGAAGTTCGGCTGGACGAGCTTCATCCCCAAGAGCTGCCACGACACGACCGTCGTCGTGCCGCTCAACTACCAATGGGCGATCTGGGGCTGGCCCAAGCGCTTCATCGCCCGGATGGAGAGCGTCGGCACCAAGGTGATCCTGATGGGCCCCTATGAGGACGGCCAGATCGCCGGCCTCGAGCGCCCCGAGCAGCTCGGCAAGGTCCCGCGCGACTTCCGCGGCCATCTGTGGATCGAGGATTTCTACGCCGTCGGGCGGGCGCTGGAGAATTGAGGTCACCCGTCGATCCGGCGAAAGCCGGGACCCCAGGACAGGAAGTCGCGGCGGGTCTCCCCGAGGTCCCGGCTTTCGCCGGGATGACGGGTGTTCCCTTCACCCCCCTTCCCGGCTAATCCCCGCCGGATGTCCGAAAAACCCGATTACCGAGCGACGGTCTTCCTTCCGAAGACCGACTTCCCGATGAAGGCGGGCCTTGCGGCCAAGGAGCCGGCGATCCTCGCGCGCTGGGCCGAGATGGGGTTGTACAAGAGGCTTCGCGAGGCCCGCGCCGGGCGCGAGCGCTTCATCCTCCATGACGGGCCGCCCTACGCCAATGGCGACATCCACATGGGCCACGCCATGAACAAGATCCTCAAGGACATGGTGGTGCGCTCCCAGTCCCTGCTCGGCAAGGACGCGCCCTATGTGCCCGGCTGGGACTGCCACGGCCTTCCGATCGAGTGGAAGATCGAGGAGCAGTACCGCAAGAAGAAGCTCGACAAGGACGCGGTGCCGCCGCGCGAATTCCGCGCCGAATGCCGGGCCTATGCGGAAAAGTGGGTCGCCATCCAGTCCGAGCAGTTCCAGCGCCTCGGAGTGATGGGCGAATGGGACGACCCCTATCTGACCATGAAGTTCGAGGCCGAGGCCAAGATCGTCGAGGAGCTGCTGAAGTTCGCCGAAAGCGGCCAGCTCTACCGCGGCGCCAAGCCGGTCATGTGGTCGCCCGTCGAGAAGACGGCGCTGGCCGAGGCCGAGGTCGAATATGAGGAGATCGTTTCGACCCAGATCGACGTCGCCTTCGAGATCGTGGAGAGCCCGATCGAGGACCTGGTCGGCGCTTCGGCGGTAATCTGGACCACGACGCCGTGGACGATCCCGGTCAACCAGGCGATCGCCTATGGGCCGGAGATCGATTATTGGCTCGCCCGATTCGATCACGACGCCGGCACCTTCACCGTGCTCGTCGCCCGCGACCTGATCGAGAGCTTCGGCGGCCGCATCGGCCACCCGGTGGTGGTCAAGATCGGCACCGATGGCGGCACCGTGACGCCCCTCATGAGCTTCAAGGGGGCCGACCTCGCCGGCACGATCGCCCGCCACCCCATGCACGAGCTCGGCGGCTTCTTCGCCCGCCCCCGCCCCTTCCTAGCGGGCGACTTCGTGACCACCGACCAGGGCACCGGCCTCGTCCATATGGCGCCTGATCATGGCGAGGACGATTTCCTGCTGTGCAAGGCGAACGGCATCGATCCGGTCTTCGCCGTCGACGACGGCGGCTTCTACCGGAACGACTGGGAGTGGCTCGGCGGCCTCGGTTCGGTCATCAACGCCAAGTTCAATGCGCCGGACGGGCCGATCTGCACGGGCCTTCGCGAGGCGGGCGGGCTGCTCGCGGCCTCGGCGGATTTCAGGCACTCCTATCCGCACAGCTGGCGCTCCAAGGCCAAGATCATATTCCGCTGCACGCCGCAATGGTTCATCCCGATGGACCGAACTCCCTCTCCCTCCAGGGGAGAGGGACAGGCGAGCGAAGCGAGCCAGGGTGAGGGCGCGAAGGCCGTAAGCCCTCACCCCAACCCCTCTCCCCAACAGGGAGAGGGGCTTAGAGCCACCGCCCTTCGCGCCATCGACGAGACCCGCTGGGTCCCCGAAAAGTCCAAGAACCGCATACGAGCCATGGTCGAAGGGCGCCCCGACTGGGTGATCAGCCGGCAGCGGGCCTGGGGCGTTCCGATCGCGCTCTACGTGCACCGGAAGACGGGGGAGTATCTGCGCGACGCGGTGGTCAACAGCCGCATCATCCGCGCCTTCCACGAAGGCGGCGCCGACGCCTGGTTCGGGGCGGATCACCAGGCGATGCTCGGCAACGGCTACAGCCTGGAGGATTACGAGCCGGTCACCGACATCCTCGACGTCTGGTTCGATTCGGGCTCGACCCACAGCTATGTGGTCGAGGCGCGCTACGGCGAGGGCGTCCGCGCCGACGTCTACGTCGAAGGCTCGGACCAGCATCGCGGCTGGTTCCAGTCGTCGCTGCTGGAAAGCTGCGGAACCCGCGGCCGGGCGCCCTTCGCGGCGGTGCTCACCCACGGCTTCGCGCTCGACCAGAATATGCGCAAGATGTCGAAGAGCCTCGGCAACACGGTCGATCCGCTCGCCATCATCAAGGAAAGCGGCGCCGACATATTGCGCCTGTGGGCGGCCTCGACCGACTATTTCGAGGACGTCCGGATCGGCAAGGAAGTACTCGCCACCACCACCGACGCCTATCGCAAGCTCAGGAACACCTTCCGCTACCTTCTCGGAGCGCTCGCCGGCTTCGAAGAGGCGGAGCGGGTGCCGGCCGGAGAGATGCCGGAGCTGGAGCGCTGGGTGCTCCACCGCCTGGCCGAGCTCGACTCCGAGCTCAGGGAGGCCGTGGAGGGCTTCGAGTTCAACCGCTACGTGCGGCTCATCTCCAACTTCGCCAACGACGACCTTTCCGCCTTCTTCTTCGATATCCGCAAGGACAGCCTCTATTGCGACGCGCCCTCCTCACCCAAGCGGCGGGCGTGCCGGACGGTGCTCGACACCATCTTCCACGCCCTCGTCCGCTGGATGGCGCCGGTCTTGTGCTTCACGACCGAGGAGGTGTGGCAGACCCGCTATCCCGGGGAAGGCGGCTCGGTGCACCTGCTCGAATGGCCACAGATCGACTCCGCCTGGCGGGACGAGGCGCTCGGCAACAAATGGGCGCTGATCCGCTCGACCCGCGAGCGGGTCACCGAGAGCATCGAGCCCCTTCGGCGCGAGAAGGTGATCGGCTCCAGCCTGGAGGCGAAGGTGCTTTACCCCGCGGTCCAGGCCGGCCTGCTCGACGCGGAGCTCGATCAGCTCGCCGAAATCTACATCGTCTCCGAGGTCGCGCCGGGCGAGACCGACAGCCTCGAAGTGACGAAGTCGGACTATCTGAAGTGCGGCCGCTGCTGGCGGCTGCTTCCCGAGGTGGAGGAAGACGGGGGCCTGTGCGCCCGCTGCGAGGGGGTTGTGAATGGCTGATCTGTCCCGTGACCTGGAGCGGATGAAGAAGAACCGGAAGCTGGCGCTGTGGGTGGCCGCTTCGATCTTCCTGGTGGACCAGGCGGTGAAATGGGTGGTGCGCTTCCCGCTCCAGCTGGAGCAGCGCCTGACCATCGAGCTCCTGCCCTTCTTCACCCTGCGCTGGCTGAAGAATACCGGGGTTTCGATGGGCCTGCTCAACGCGGGGAGCGAGCTGGGCCGCTGGCTGCTCGTGGCGCTCACCTGCGCCATCGCCGCCTTCGTCGTCTTCTGGATGTGGCGCGAGAAGCGCCGCGACGACGCGGTGGCGCTCGCGCTGGTGCTCGGCGGCGCCCTCGGCAACATCCTCGACAGGGTGCGCCTGGGCTATGTCGTCGACTATGCCGACCTGCATTTCGGCGACATCCATCCCTTTTTGGTCTTTAACGTCGCCGACGCTGCCATTACCATCGGCGTCCTGCTATTGCTGGTCCGGGCGCTGCTGACGCGCGAACCGAAGGCTCCCAAGGAGGAAAAGTGATCATGCGTATCGTGAAGCCCGGCCGTATCGTGAAGCTGGGCCTCGCCGCCTGCACGGCCACCCTGGTGCTGGCCGGCTGCGGCTCCGGCGGAATCGCCGGCCGGGAGCGGCCCGACGAGTTCGCGGTCACCCGCAACCAGCCCTTGGTGATCCCGCCCGATTATGCGCTTGCTCCGCCCAAGACGGGCGAGCCGACTCCGGTGGGGGCCGATGCCCGCACCCAGGCGCTCGACGCCCTGTTCGGCGGTCCCGCGCCGCGCAGCCAGAGCGAGCGCTCGATGCTCAACTCGGCCGGCAGCGACCGGGTCGCCCTCGGCGCCCGCTCGGTCGCCGGGGATCCGGGAACCACGGTCGTCGACAAGGGCGCCACCACCCAGGCGATCGTCGCCGCGCCGAGCGGCGCCGGCCGCGACGCCACGGTCACGACCCCGCAGTAAGGTAAAGCCCCTCTCCCTGAAGGGGAGAGGGACAGGCGGGCGTAGCTCGCCAGGGTGAGGGCACGGCCTTCCTCGTTCAGGCCCTCACCCTCCCACCTGCCTGCGGCAGGCGGGCCCCTCCCTCTCCCCTCCAGGGAGACGGGTATTAGGCCTTCCTTAGCCCTGCCCGCTTATGCTGCGCCGTCATGACCCAGCAGCAGCCGCCGCCTTACGCCCCCGGGCTCGCCGACGCCGGCGCACAGATCGCACAGCTGCGCCAGGTGCTCGCCCTCATCGGCGAGATGGCCGGCCGCGCCTTGCTCTCGCCGCAAGACCGGGTGCTCGACGAAGCCGCGCGGATCAGCGCGGCCTATGCGCGAGCGCTTCCCATCGACCAGAAGAGGTTCGACAGCTTCGCCGCGGAGACGGCCCGCTGGGCCGCCGCCGGGGTTGGGGCGCTGCTCAAGCTCGACGAAGCCGGGATGCCGGTCCGAGCGGCCGCCGAGCGGCTCGCCGAGGAGCTGGAGAAGGGGCTTGCGGAGCTGGGGCGGCGGCTTCCGGGCTGACCTTTAATCCTCCCCGCGATTTTGCGGGGAGGGGGACCGCGCGAAGCGCGGTGGAGGGGTTCTTCGGAGCCGGAAAGACCCCTCCACCAGGCTTCGCCTGGTCCCCCTCCCCGGCAAAAGCCGGGGAGGACTATTCTGTCATCCGCGCGGCTCGGCCCCCCCGGGCCATTCCTTGATGCGCAGATCGCGCTGCGGGAAGGGGATGTCGATCCCGTTCTCCTTGAACAGCACCCACACCCGGTTGAGGATGTCGGAGCGGACGCTTCCCACGCCCTGCTCCGGATCGCTGATCCACACCAATATCTCATGATCGACGCTGCTTTCGCCGAAGGCGACGAGCCACACCTTGGGCGGCCGGTTCTTCATTACCCGCTGCGATTCGCCCGCCGCCTGGACCATCAGCTTCTGCGCGAGCGGAAGATCGCAATCATAGGCCACCCCCACCGGGATGTGCACCCGGACGTCGCGGCTCGAATAGGACCAGTTCTCGACCTCCTGGGTCATCAGATTCTCGTTGGGGATCAGATGCTCCTTGCCGTCCCGGGTGACGATGGAGACGGCCCGCACCCCGATCTTGGTGACGTTGCCGAAGCTTTCGCCGACGACGATGACGTCACCCGGCTTGATCGACCGGTCCATGAGCAGGATGATTCCGGCGATCAGATTGCCGAACGTCTTCTGAAGGCCGAAGCCGACGGCGAGCCCGAAGGCTCCGGAGAAGACCGCGAGCGCGGTCAGATCGATCCCGACGAGGTCGATGCCGATGAAGAAGGCGGCGATCAATATGGCAACGCTGGCGAGCTTCTGGCCGAGAAGCTGCTGAGTCGCGTCGAGGCCGGTCGCCCGGTGAATCGAGTGGCCGACGATCCGGTTGAGAAGCTTCACGACCGCGTAGAGGGCGACCAGCGTCACCAGGACCTGCAGGACGGTGAGCAGCGAGATTCGGGTTTCGCCGGCGGTGAAGCCCACCCGGTCGAGCGTGTCGGTGATCGGCTTCAAACCTCCCACGGCCCGGGCGAGGAGGGCGAAGAAGGTCACTCCGGCGAGCAGGGCCGCGACCCAGCGCGGCATCTGCAGGCCTCGGACCAGCCCCGAAACCAGCATCGCCGCCCAGCCGGCCATCGCCGCCCCGAGCACCATGGCCCCGAGCGGCCGCCACTCGTCGGCGTTGAATGCGATCGCGACGATGAGGGCGCCGGTCAGGTAGCGCGTGAGGTCGCACATCCGGGCCGCGAGCGCCTCGCCGCGGCCGCCGGCGCGATGCTCCCAGAAACCGGCCAGGCGCGGCCCGAGCCAGCGCGCGGCGAGCCAGGCGATCCCCCACGCCAGGACGACGACGCCCAGCGCGACGGCGGCCACCATCCAGTCGCCGGAAGTCGGCCAGGTCACTCCGAACCGCTCGATCAGGCCTCTCATGCCGGCGCCCCGCACCGGGCGAAGGCCGCGGCCAGATCCTCGATCAGATCCTCGGGATCCTCGAGGCCGATATGGAGCCGGACCAACGGCCCCTCCGCCTGCCAGCGAGTGGCGGTCCGCAGCCGCTCGGGATCGACCGGCAGTGCGAGGCTCTCGTAGCCGCCCCAGCTGTAGCCCAGTCCGAACAGCTCCAGCGCCTCGATGAAGCGGGTGCGCATGGCATCGTCCGCGCCTTTGAGCGCGAAGGAGAAGAGGCCGGAAGCGCCCTTGAAGTCGCGGACCCACAGTTCGTGGCCGGGGCATTCGGGAAAGGCGGGGTGGAGGAGTGCGCCGACCTCGGGCCGGTCCTTGAGCCAGCGCGCCACCTGGAGAGCGCCCGCCTCGTGCTGACGGAGGCGCACGGCCATGGTCCTGAGGCCTCGCGAGGCGAGCCAGGCATCGTCAGGGCTTATGGAGTGGCCGAGGTCCCAGCTCGTCCGCTCCAGCCTCGCATAATATTCGGCGCCGGCGGTGACCGAGCCGAGCATGACGTCGGCATGGCCGCCGATATATTTGGTGCCGGCCAGGATGGAGAGGTCCACTCCCGCGGCGAGCGCCGGGAACAGGAGCGGGGTCGCCCAGGTGTTGTCGAGCAGGGTCGCCGCGCCCCTCGCCTTCGCCGCCGCGCAGATGGCGGGCACGTCCTGGACTTCCATGGTGAGGGAGCCGGGGCTTTCGAGGAAGACGGCCCGGGTGCGCTCGCCGATCAGCCCGGCCATGGCGCCGCCGATCAGCGGATCATAATAGCGGGTCGTCACTCCGTAGCGCTTCAGGAAGACGTCGCAGAAGCGCCGGGTCGGCCCGTAGACGCTGTCCGTCATCAAAAGCTCGTCGCCGGCCGAGAGCACCGACAGCAGGGCGGCCGTCACGGCGGCAAGGCCCGAGGAGTAGAGCATCGTCCCGGCCGCCCCCGGCTCGAGTTCGGTCAGCGCCTCCGCCAGCGACCAGGTGGTCGGGGTGCCGTGGAGGGCGTAATAAGGCGTGCCGAATTCCGGCGCGGCGGAGCGCAGCTGGGCGACGCTGTCGAAGAGGATGGTGGAGGCGCGGTGGACCGGGGGATTGACGAGGCGGCCGCGCCATTCCCTGCGGCGGCCCCCATGGACGAGCCGGGTGTCGGGCCTCCCGCCTTTCACGCCGCGCCCGTGGCCTTGGGTGTGGCGGGATCGGCGCCCCATTCCGACCAGCTGCCGTCGTAGAGCTTGACGTCCTCCTTGCCGAGGAGATGGGCCCCGAACAGAAGGACGCAGGCGGTGATGCCCGAGCCGCAGGTGGCGACCATCGGCTTCGCCAGATCGACCCCAGCCGAGTCGAAGGCGGCGCGAAGCGCGTCACCCCGCTTCCACCTGCCGTCCGATCTGAAAAGCTGTCCCTGGGGCAGGTTTTTCGAGCCCGGGATGTGACCGGAGGCCATTCCTGGCCGGGGCTCCACCTCGTCGCCCGCGAAGCGCCCGGCGCCGCGGGCGTCGACGACCTCATGGCTGCCGCCGCCGAGCAGACCGGTGACGAAAGCCTTGTCGGCGACCGCCCCGAAATCCAGGCTGGGGCTGAAATGGCCGTGGCGGATCTGCGGCCGGCCGCTCTCCAGCGGCCGGCCCTCCGATTTCCATTTCCCGAGGCCGCCGTCGAGAATGGCGACATAATGGGCGCCGAAGCTCTTCAGCATCCACCAGGCGCGGGCGGCGCTGTGCAGCGGGCTGTTGTCGTACACGACGAAGCGCTGGCCGTCGCGAAGGCCGAGCGAGGCCATGCGGCTCGCGAACTTCGGCTCGGGCGGGACCATATGGGGCACGGGGTTCGAGCTGTCGGAGACCTCCTCGAGATCGAGGAAGACAGCGCCCGGAACATGCTCCGCCTCATATTCGGCGCGCGCGTCCCTCGGATCGCCGGGCAGGAACAAGGTGGCGTCGATCACCCTCAGGTCGCTCGCGCCGAGCTCCGCCTGGAGCCATTCGGTCGTGACAAGGCTTTCCATCGCCCCTCCTAACGCCGGATCACGCCAAGCCGCTCCAGCACGGCGAGATAGGCGGCAACTTCCTCGACGGGGGCCGGCCCGACGGTCGAGGCAAGCGCGTCGCGAATCTGCTGGATCGAGCGGCGACCGTCGACGAGGTTGAGGGCCTCGTAGCCGAAGCTCGGCCCCTCCCACGCCGGCTCGCGCGACAGGAGCGCAGGCCTCTCGAGCTTCGCCTTCCTCAAATTGTCGTCGAGCCAGCTGTAGCCGAAGCCGCTCATGGGGCCCTTCAGCTTCGGATCCCGGCGGTAGACGATCCCGCCCGCGCCGTCCGCCGCCGGGGCGGCACCTTCGCTGTCGGGTTCTCCGACCGTCAGTCCGAAGCGCCGCAAGGACAGCTCCAGCGCCACTTCGTGATCGGAATGAAGCGACGCCGCCTTTGCGCCGTCTTCTTCCGTCAGCTCCCAGCTCCGCCTGCCGCCCTCCGCCCCACGAAAATTCGCCTCGATCATCTGAAAGCGTTCAAGCGCGGGCGTGTCCGATTGTTTGACATTGGCGAGCGCCCAGGCCGACGCGGCGGCGATGAACATCGCCCGCTTCAGCTTCGTGGAATCGAGATTGCCGGGCACATCCTTGTTGGTGTGGATGTAGATGTCAGGCCAGTCGGACAGGTAGATGACGGGAATCCGCCAGCTGCCCTCGCTCCACACCTGATGGTCCGAACCTTCGGAAAAGCCGCCGATCCGGGCGCGGAGCGGATTGACCGTTCCTTCGGGGTCGAGCAGCGGGAAATCGGCCTCGCCGCGCTCGGCGTAGCGCGAGGCGTGCGAGTCGACCCAGCGGGCCATGGCGAAGCCGACGTACGAGACGAAGCTCGGCAGGCTCGGAGGCGATCCTTCGACGCCGAGCGTTCCCTTCGTCACCTCGGTGTTGCCGCCGATCATGTCGAGGTGGATCGTCGCCAGCGTCCGGCGGGCATATTCCGGCCGGGCGTTGAGCAATGCGATCGTGCACTCGATCTCGCAAGGCCAGATGAAGCGCAACGTCCGCTGCGGCTGCGGCAGCCGCCCTTCGGCGATCAGCCGCTGGAAGGTGCGGGCGATCTCGAGGATTCCCGAGCAGCCGCTGGCATTGTCGTTGGCGCCCGGCGAGGGATGGTCGAGATGACAGGAGAAGAGTATCTCCTTCGACCGGTCCTTGCCGGGAATGACCGCCGTCGGGATCAGGTAGGCGCCCGCAGAGCGGCCCGCCTTCACCTCGGCTCTCAGACGGACCGTCTCCCCCCTGGCGAGGCGCGCCTGCCAGGCCCGGGCGCGGGCCGGAGAGACCATGAAGGCGAAGGCCGGATCCTCCCATGTGCTCAGGTGCCCCCAGCGGATCAGGCTTTCATCCTCTCCCCACCAGGCCGAACGCTGGTTCTGCGCCCAGGAGACGATCCCCGCGGCGCCCCGCTCGCTGACGCCGAGCTTCGCCGCCGCCTCCGGCTGTCCCGAGACGAGGATGAGCTTCCCACGGACGTTCTTCCCCGCATAATCGGCCGCGGAGCTGCCGGTGCCGACGTCGACCAGCTCCGCCTCGGCGCGGCCGCCGACGCTGTCCTGGGCCAGGACGATCGGCTGGTCGGCCCACGACGCGACCCGCTCCGAATCGCTCCAGCGTCCCCCCTCCTGGCGCTGCTCCCACAGCTCGGCGAAGCTTGCATTCCAAGCCGGACGCGAGCGCTGCGTGCCGTAGAAGATCTTCCCGTCCGCCGGCAGGGAGATGAGGTCCACCTCCTTCAGGCCATATTCGCGGAGCCGGTCGCGGACCATCTCGGCCGCAGCGCGATAGCCTTCCGACCCCCGCATCCTGTGGTGGAGGGACAGGGCATTAACGGTACGCTTCGCGGAGGCGCCGGAAATTTCGGACGCAAGGGCTTGCGTCTCGCCTTCGGTGAGCAGCGGGGCCGCTTTCTGCGCCGCCGCCGGGACGGCGAAGAGAAGAAGCAGCGAGGCGAGGGCTCCAACCCCTCTCCCGCGGAAAGCGGGAGAGGGGTTGGCGCGGCCCCGACAAGCCTCACTTCGCGAACCGCCGGAAGAAGCTCTGTCCGCCCCAGGTGGGCCGTTCGGGCGCGTTCGCCACTCGAAGCGCCAGCTCGCCGACGAAATCGTGAAGCCGGATCGCGTCCGCCCGGGACACCGGCTGCGAGAGATCGTCCGACGGGGCATGATAGCGGGTCGAGCGCCATTGCCGCTCCACTTCGGCTTCGGGGTCGTTGGCGCCGAAGCCGAACTTGAAGGCGAGCGCCGGCACCCCTTCGCGGATGAAGCTGTACTGGTCCGAGCGGACGAAGCTGTTCCGGTCCGGGAAGGGATCGGGCACCAGCGGCAGCCCCATCGAGGCGCCGACGGCGGCGGCGGCCGCGCCGAGGCTGCTTTCCTCCGCCCCGAGCGCGATCACGCTCTTCAGCGGGAAGATCGGGAGCGCCATGTCGAAGTTCATGTTGGCGACCATCGAGGGCTTCGGCACGGTCGGCCGAAGCGCGAAATAGCGCGAGCCGAGCAGCCCCTTCTCCTCCGCGGTGACGAAGACGAACAGCATCGAGCGCTTCGGCTTCAGCCGCCGCGCCTTGTAGCTTCGGGCGATGTCGAGAAGGCCGGCGACTCCCGCCGCATTGTCCATCGCGCCGTTGTAGAGGCCGTCGCCGTTGATCGGCGCGCTCACGCCGAGATGGTCGAGATGGGCGGAGAAGACGACATGCTCCGACTTGAGGCGCGGATCGCTTCCCGGCAGCCGGGCGACCACGTTCGAGGAGGTGACGGGGCGATGCCGCATCGCCACGCTCGCGCGAAGCGACTGCTTCATCTCGAAGCGCGGCAGCGGCTTCGAGGCGTCGGCGAGCGCGGAGATTTCGGCGAAGGTGCGGCCGGAAGCAGTGAACAGCTTCTCGCTCGACTGGGTGTTGAAGCTGGCGTTGAAGAACTCGGTCTTGACGTCGCGAAGCGCTGCGTCGGCGAAATACATGCCAGACTGGCCTGCCTGGGCTATCGCCCGCGACCAGGGCACTTCCACCGCCTTGGCGGTGGTCAGCGCGAGCATGCCGGCGGCGCCGCGCTCGGAAAGCAGCCGCGCCCGGTCGCGCCGCGCGTGCGCCTTGAGCGCTCCCGATACATCGGCCGGGCCGCCGCTGACGACCACGGCGATCTTGCCCTTGAGGTCGATGCCGGCGAAATCGTCGTGCCCGGCTTCCGGCATGTGCAGGCCGTAGCCGAGGAAAACCAGTGGCGCCTCGATCCGTTCGGGCCGGCGGCCGTCGCCGCGGCCGATGATGATGTCGTCCGGAATGGAGAGAGCCGTCGCGCGCCCTCCCGTCACGAGCGCGGCGCTCGACCCCGCCGAGTCGACGAACTGTTCCTCGAACGCCACCGGCTGGAAGTAGCCATCCGTCCCCGCCGGCTCGAGGCCGATCTCCTTGGCGCGGGCGACGACGTAATCGGCGGCGCGCTGGTAGCCCGCGGTCCCCGTCAGCCGGCCTTCCATGTCGTCCGCGGCGAGCGCCGAAACGTCGCCCCACCAGCGTTCGGCACGTTCTGCGGCGGTCGGAGGCTCGGGGACGGTCGAGCAGGCGGCGAGGGCGAGAGCGATCAGTGGGGCGAGACGCATCGGCTACTCCGGCGGCGAGGGCGTCTTTCCTTGTCGCGCCCTCGCCCCGATGTCCAGAGAGCCGTCATCCGGAATCCTCTTCCTTAAATCCTACCGGAGCTTGCCTCGGGGAGGGGGACCGCGCGAAGCGGGTGGAAGGGAAATTTTGGACCTAGCATCGCCCCTCCACCACGGCGCTTCGCGCCGCGGTCCCCCTCCCCGAGCAAGCTCGGGGAGGATTGTAGCAGGTCGATGCGGCTGGTCGAACCTACCAGACGCGCACCCGGTCCTTCGGCGCCAGATAGAGCTTGTCCCCGGGTTTGACGCCGAAGGCGGAATAGAATTCGTCGATGTTGCGCAGAGTGCCGTCGACCCTCCAGCGATAGGGGGAGTGGGGATCGGAGACGAGGATCATCCGCATCAGCTCGTCCCTGACCTTGCCGCGCCAGCCCTGCGCCCAGGCGAGGAAGAAGCGCTGGTCGCCGGAGAGACCGTCGAGCATCGGCGGCTTCCTGCCCTTGAGCGAGGCGTGATAGGCGTCGAGCGCGATCCGCACTCCACCTTGGTCGCCGATATTCTCGCCCAGAGTGAGCTTGCCGTTCACCTTCATTCCCGGAGCGCCTTCGTAGGCGCCATATTGCTCGGCGAGCTTCCCCGCTTCCCGCACGAAGCGTTCCGAATCCTGCGGCTGCCACCAGTCGCGAAGCCGGCCTGCCTCGTCGAACTGGCGCCCCTGATCGTCGAAGCCGTGGGAAATCTCGTGGCCGATGACGGCGCCGATCGCCCCGTAATTGACCGCAGGGTCCGCCTTTGGATCGAACATCGGCGCCTGGAGCATCGCGGCCGGAAAGACGATCTCGTTGCCGAGCGGGTTGAAATAGGCGTTGATCGTCTGTGGAGTCATCATCCATTCGTCGCGGTCGACCGGCTTTCCGATCCGGTCGAAATAATAGCGGATCGTGAAGGCGCTCGCCCGCTTGACGTTGCCGTAGAGGTCGTCCGGCCTGAGCTCGAGCCCGGAATAATCGCGCCACTTGTTGGGATAGCCGACCTTCACCCGCTGCTTGGCGAGCTTGTCGAGCGCGGCGGCGCGCGTCTGCGGAGTCATCCAGGCGGCGCCTTCGATCCGGGCCTTCATCGCGGCGTGCAGGTTGCGGACCATTTCCTCCATCTTCGCCTTGGACGAAGCCGGGAAGTGGCGGGCGACATATTCCTGCCCGAGCACCTCGCCCAGGACGCCGTTGACCAGGTTCACGCCCCGCTCCCAGCGCGGCCGGTTCTGCTGCTGGCCGCTGATCGACCGGATAAAGGCGAACCGGTTGTCGACGAAGCGCTTGGAGAGATAGGGCGCGGCTTCGTTGGCGATGTGGAACGCCTCCCACGCCTTGAGGGTGTCGAGGGGGGCCTCGGCGAAGATCCGGGCGACGTTGGGGACGGCGCTGTCCTGCGAAACGATCAGCTGCTCGGCCGGAGGCGCCCCCACTCCGGCGAAGAAGGCGGCCCAGTCGAACTCGGGCGCATGAGCGCGCAGGGCCGAGAGGGTCATCTGCTTGTACATCTTCACCGGATCGCGCTGCTCGACCTGCGACCAGGTCGCTTCCGCGATTCCCGTTTCGAACGCCAGAACCGACTTCGCCGCCGCGGCCGGATCGGCCCAGCCGATCAGCTGGAGGGTGCGCTCGACATGGCCGGCATAGGCCTCGCGCTGCGCCTTGAACTGATCCGTGAGATAATAATCCCGATCGGGGAGCCCGAGGCCGCCGATGTTGATCCCCGTCATGTAAAGATTGGTCCCCTTCGGATCCGGGCTGATCCCGAAGCTGAAGACGCTGGTTCCGAAGGTGCCGGTGGTGGCGCCCATGATACGGGCCATGTCGCTTTTCGACGCGGCCGCTTTGACCGCCGCGAGATCGGCGGCCAGCGGCGATGCGTCGAGCGCTTCCACGCGCGCCTCGTCCATGAAGCTTGCGTAGACGGCGCCGACCTGGCGGGCGCTTCGGGTCGACGGGTTGCGGGCGCTGTCCTCGACCACCGAGCGAAGCTGCGCCTGGGTGAGCAGATGGGTGTCCATCGCGACTCCGGCGATCGGCTGGTCCGCGGGGATTTGCGTCGCCTTGTACCAGCCGCCATTGGCATGGTCGAAGAAGCTGTCGCCCGGCTTCACGGACAGGTCGCGGGCGCCGAGATCGACTCCCCAGCTTCCGAACTTGAGGGGCGCCGCCGCCTGCTTCGCCTGGGCGGCGAGCGGCGCCGGGACCGAGGCGGCGGCGATGGCGAGGGCGGCCGCCGAAGCGGCGAGGATCTTGAGGTTCTTCATCGGATCATTCCTTTCTTTCAGGCAAGGGTTCGACGTGGGCTGCCGGAAGGCCCGGTCAGCCGAGTGAGTTTTTCTGTTTGAGGTGAGCGGGTTGGAAGTCCCGCTTCAGATTGTCGGCTAGAGCCGGGTCGCGGCGATGAGCGCCTCGAAGCTGACGACGCGGGCGGAGCCGATCTTCGACACCCGGACCGAGGCCCGTGCTTCGATGCCGCCCAGCTGGTGGAGGGAGACGAGCGGCGCGAGCACCAGGGCGAGCAACGCCAGGGCAATGAGGTTCCTGATCATCATGATGTCCTTAGCGGAAGCGGTACCAGAGATGGGCGAGCGCCAGACTCACCCAGAAGAGGACGAAGAGCATCCAGTGGACGGGCTCCGGGACGAAGCCGCCTTTCCAGAGCAGGAACCAGGTGGGATAGACGATCATCAAGGCCAGCCCCGCGACGCTCACCGCCTGGTAGCTGCGCTGCCGCTCGACCTCGTCGACGAACTTGCCCAGCAGGAGCCCGCCGCCGACCACCGCGACCAGGTACATGCCCGCCAGAGCGAGCGCGAAGGTCGGCGACCAGACGAACGGGCGGCTCTGCGCGGCCGCCGCGCCATGCTGAACCCCGATGTAGAAGCCCGGCACCGCGCCGGCCAAACCCAAAGCGGCCACGATCAGCCACTTCTTGCGCCGGCGAGCCGCGTCGCGGCGCTCCCCTTCCCCGCGCGGCACGCTATCGCGCATCGCCCGGACCCCCTTCGCCATCATCGAAAATCTCCTCGATCGGTTTCCCGAACAGGCGGCTGAGCTTGAAGGCGAGCGGTAGCGAAGGATCGTATTTGCCGGTTTCGATGGCATTGACGGCCTGGCGCGACACTCCGAGCCTGCCGCCAAGCTCCGCCTGGCTCCAGTCCCGCTCCGCCCTCAGAACCTTCAGACGATTCTTCACAAACCCCTCGATGTTCACGGTTCTCGTCCCGCCCGTTCGCCGGCAGCCCATCCGCCGGCCATGGCGAATCGATTAGGACCAGCCTGACATAATGTCAAGCATAACTGACACTATGTCAGGCCTATACCGCAGAAAGCCATGCCGGCTGGCCTCTGCTCTTCCTCGTCGCTACCCTCACCTGCCCCTGATGAACGCCCTTATGTCGCTCGACAGCTTCGAACGGTCCTCGTCCCGAACGTACATCATGTGCCCCGATCCGTAGTAGCGATAGACGATCCGCTCCTGCGGGATTCCGGTTCTCGAAAGGGAATATTCCGCCCCGAAAAAGGGCGTCGCGAAATCGAAATAGCCCTGGCCGACGAACAGACGGAGGCCGGAATTCTCGCGCATCGCGCGGCCGATGTAAGGCGCGACGTTCTTGTAGTAGCGCGCCTCCCCGCCCTGGTCCGCCAGCTCCCAGTCCCAATTGCCGACCCCGCCGATGGTGGAATATTGGCGGTCGGTGGTGAATTTGAGGCCGGTCCGCACCCAGCTGTTGAGCGCCGCCGTATAGCCGGCGTCGATGCCGTAGAAGCTGGGATCGTTGTCGGGGGCCTCCCCGGCATTGTCAAAGTCGCGGCCGGTGTAGCGCGCGTCGAGCCGGCCGACGACCAGGCCCTTGTCGCGAAGCAGCTCCTTGTAGAAGCGCTGGTCGCTGACCCTGAGGTCCGCGGCCTCGAGGAAGCGTTCGGAGAGGCCGGTGAACCGGGCGAGGCGGCGGCGGACCGCCGCCCGCTCCTCGCCCTGCAGCTTCTGGCCCTTGAGCAATGCGACCGCATAATCGCCCGCCGCGAACTCGCGCGCCTCCTGGACGAAGCGTTCGAGAGCGCCCGAGTCGGCGGGCGCCTTGCCGTGATGCCAGGCCGCGGCCGCCATCGACGGCAGATAGAGGACGAAGGGCATTTCGTTGCCGGGCACATTGGCCTGGGCGCCGAAATCCAGGATCGTGGAGATGAGGATGATCCCGTTGAGCGAGACGTCGTTGAAAGCGCCTTCCAGCTGGTTGACGACGGCCGCCGAGCGGGTCGTCCCATAGCTCTCTCCCCCCAGATATTTGGGTGAGTTCCAGCGGCCGTTCCGGCCGAGCCAGATGCGGATGAACTCGGCCACGGATTTGGCGTCCTGGGTGACGCCCCAATATTCCTTTCCTTCGGTCTTGCCGAGCGGCCGGCTGAAGCCGGTGCCGACCGGATCGATGAAGACGATGTCGGCGACGTCGAGCAGGCTGTCGGGATTGTCGAGGATCGGGAAGGGCGGCGCTCCGTCGTCCCTGGCGTCGGAGGGGATCGCCACCCGCTTGGGCCCGAAGGCGCCCATGTGCAGCCACAGCGATCCCGATCCGGGGCCGCCGTTGAACAGGAAGGCGACGGGCCGGGCCGGGTCGCGCGGCTCCTTGACGTAGGAGATCGAGAAGATGCTGGCCCTGGGCGTCCCGTCGGCGGCCTCGAGGTAAGTCTCGGAGGCGGTTGCCGTGTAGCTCAGCCGTTGGCCGCCGAAGGTGCCGGTGTGGCGGGTGACCGAGACGATGGGCTCGGGCACCGGCTTTTCCGACTCCTTGCCGGGGGCGGTCGGAGCGTTCTGGCCGAAAGCGGGCGCGGCGCAGGCGAAAGCGGCGGCGAGCAGTATCTTCCTCATGGCCCGAGCTATGGCACGCGCTCCCGCCAAGTCAAAGTGGAGGGGTGGATGGGAGCGGAGGGCTGCGCCTCCCCGTCCTCCCGGCGGAAGGCGGGATCTCGGGGAGACCCGCCGAGACTTCTCGTCCTGGGGTCCCGGCTTTCGCCGGCACGACGCGGACGGGACCTCCCGCTCCCCGTGCCGATCGGCGCCCGGGCGTCAATTTCCAAGGTGCTTGCCCGCCGAGGGCCTGACTGCGATCTTGCCCGAATGCGCCTGCGTGTCACCACCGCCGCCGACGCCGGCGCCGTCGCCTCGGTGCTCGGGCCCTCCTACACGCTGCTGATGGCGGCGGCCTACCCGCCCGATCTGCTCGAGCGGACCCTGCCGGCGATCACCCGGCCCAATCCGGCGCTGCTATGCTCGGGCCGCTATTATCTGGTGGAGGCCGAGACCGGGGAGCCCGCCGGCGTCGGCGGCTGGAGCCCCCATCCGCCCGGGCGCGAGGACGGCGATCCGGAGCGCGCCCATATCCGCCACTTCGCCACCCATCCCGGCTGGGCCCGGCGGGGAGTGGGCCGCCTCCTCTACGAGCGCTGCGCCGCCGATGCCCGCGCCCGCGGCTTCACCCGCCTCGAAGCCTGGTCCAGCCTGAACGGCGAATCCTTCTACGCCGCGCTTGGCTTCCGCCCTCTGGAGCGGATCGAGACGGCGATGCCCGGCGGAGTGCTGTTCCCGGCGATCCGGATGGAAAGGACGATCTGATCGGCGGGCCGCAGCCGGGGTCGATCCGGGTCGGGCTCGTCGAACGGGCGGCGCCGGAGGCGATCTTCCCCTTACCCGCCGCCTCCCCTACAGCGCCTCCATGGACCTGACCCACCTCGGCCGCTCCAGCCCCCTCCCCGCCTCTCCGGAGGAGGCGCGGCTCGATTACGTGCCCAATCCCCGGCCGGGCGCGCTCTATCTCGTGCGCTTCGCGGCCCCGGAATTCACCTCGCTGTGCCCGGTGACGGGCCAGCCCGACTTCGCGCATATCGTCATCGACTATTCGCCGGGCGAGACGATCGTCGAATCCAAGTCGCTCAAGCTGTTCCTCGGCGCCTTCCGCAACCATTGCGGCTTCCATGAGGACGTGACCGTCGGGATCGGGCAGCGCCTGGCCGAGGAGATGACGCCGCTGTGGCTGCGCATCGGCGGCTATTGGTATCCGCGCGGCGGGATCCCGATCGACGTCTTCTGGCAGTCGGGCGAGCCGCCGTCCGGCCTGTGGGTGCCGGACCAGGGCGTCTCCTCCTATCGCGGGCGGGGGTGAGGATGGTCCTTCGAGACGGGGCTTCGGCAGGCTCGGCCCCTCCTCGGGATGAGCGGCTGCGACCATGAAGGTCGCCATCCTGGGCGCCGGCTCCGTCGGCTGCTTCGTCGGTGGGGCCTGGGCCGCGGCCGGAATTCCGGTCAGCTTCGTCGGCCGCGAGAGAGTCGGCCGCGAGATCGCCGGGAACGGACTCACCCTCACCGATCATTCGGGCTGGCGGGTCCGACTCGCACCGGACCAGGTGGATTTCGCGACCAGGCCCAATGCGCTGGCCGGAGCCGACATCATAGCCCTGTGCGTCAAGAGCACCGGCACCGCGGCCGCCGCCAAGGAGATCGCGCGCAACGCGAAGAAGGGGGCGCTGGTCGTCAGCTTCCAGAACGGAGTGAGCAACGTCGAGACGCTCCGCTCCGTCCTCAAGAGCCGGTTCGAGGCGGTGGCGGGGATGGTCCCCTACAACGTCGCCGCGCTGGGCCACGGCCGGTTCCACAAAGGGGTGGCGGGCGACCTCCTCGCCAAGGACGTCGCGCCGCTGCGCGCGCTCGCGGAGCGGATCGGCGCGGGTCCCGCCCGACTGCTCCTCTCGCGCGAGATGCCGGGAATCGCCTGGGGCAAGTTGCTCATCAACCTCAACAATGCGGTGAACGCCCTTTCGGGCCTCACCCTGATCGAGCAATTGAGAAAGCGCGATTACCGGCGGGTCGTCGCCGCTTCGATCCTCGAAGCGCTGGGTCTGCTCGAGGCGGCCGGGATCGAGCCGGCGAAGATCGGGCCGGTGCCGCCCCGACTGCTCCCGCACGTCATCGCCTCGCCGGACCTCATCTTCAACAACCTCTTCCTCAAGATCCAGAAGATCGACTCGCACGCGCGCTCCTCAATGGCCGACGATCTGAAGGCGGGGAGGCCGACGGAGATCGACTTTCTGAACGGCGAGGTCGTCAGGCTGGCGAAGAAGCTGGGGCGCCGCGCGCCGGTCAACGAGGCGATCGTCTCGCTCGTCCGCCAGGCCGAAGCGGGCGTCGAGCTTCTGTGGGAGCCGGCGAGGCTTCGCGAGCACGTGCTCGAAGGCCATAAGGCGGCACCGATCTTCGGCTACTGAGTTTGAACAACCACCGGCACCTCGCGACGAAGCCGGGATCGTCTTCCCCTACCGGAGTGCTTCATGCGCCTTTTCGCCACCGCCTCGCTGATCGCCCTTGCTCTCTCCGGCTGCGCTGGGACGGCCGAACGGCCGGCTCCGCCGGCGCCCGCGGCCGGAGGCGGGGCGGCCGCCAGCCGGATACCGACCCAGCTGCCGTCGAACGTCCGGCCGCTCCAATATACGATCCACGCCGTCCCGGACGCCGCCAGGCTTCGCTTCGCCGGCCGGGTGGACATCGACATCCAGGTGCTGGAGGCCACCGACCGGATCACCCTCAACGCCGCCGACCTGGATTTCGGCAACGTTTCGCTGGGCGGCGGAAGCGAGGCCGCGCCGCTCGCTCTCAATCCGCGCGGCATCGACAAGGACGAGGAGAAGCAGACCGCGACCTTCCGCTTCGCCCGCGAGATCACTCCCGGCCGGTACCGGCTGACGATCGACTATAGCGGCAAGATCTACACCCAGGCGGCCGGCCTGTTCGCTCTCGACTACGAGGCAGCGGGGGGCAAGAAGCGCGCGCTCTTCACCCAGTTCGAAGCGCCCGACGCCCGCCGCTTCTTCCCCGGCTGGGACGAGCCGCAGTTCCGCACCCCCTACAACCTCAACGTCACCGTTCCGGCCGATCAGGACGTGGTCGGCAACATGCCGCAGGCGGGCGTGCGGATGAACTCGGGCGGCACCAAGACCGTCACCTTCCAGACCACCCCGGCCATGTCGAGCTACCTGCTCTTCCTCGCGGTGGGCGAGTTCGACCGGATCACCACCACCGCCGCGGGGACCGAAATCGGCGTCGTCACCAAGCGCGGCGACGGCGAGAAGGGCCGCTGGGCGCTCACCGGCTCCGCCCAGATCGTCCCTTGGTACAACGAATATTTCGGCACTCCCTACCCGCTTCCCAAGCTCGACAACGTCGCGGGCCCGGGAAGCAGCCAGTTCTTCGGAGCGATGGAGAATTGGGGCGCGATCTTCTCGTTCGAATCGATCCTCCTGGTCGACCCCGCGATCACCACCGAGGCTCGCCGGCAGAGCATCTTCGAAGTCGCCGCCCACGAAATGGCGCACCAATGGTTCGGCGATCTTGTCACGATGGCCTGGTGGGACGATCTGTGGCTCAACGAAGGCTTCGCCTCCTGGATGGCGACCAAGGCGACGAGCAAGCTCCACCCGGAATGGGAGCCGGAGATCGCTTTGGTCGGCACCCGCGAAGGCGCTATCGCCCTCGATGCCGTCGCCACCACCCACCCTGTGGTGCAGCGCCTCACCACCGTGGAGCAGATCAGCCAGGCGTTTGACTCGATCACCTATTCCAAGGGCGAAGCGGTGATCACCATGCTTGAAGACTATGTCGGCGAGGATGCGTGGCGCACCGGCGTGCAGAACTACGTGCGCACCCACAAATACGGCAACACCCAGACGGACGATCTGTGGCGCAGCGTCGAGGGCGCGGCGGCCGGCAAGCCGGTGACCGCAATCGCGCACGATTTCACCCTGCAACCGGGCGTGCCGCTGATCCGCGTCGAGAACGCAAGTTGTGCCGGCGGCAATACGCAGGTCAACCTGCGCCAGGCGGAATTCACCCGCGACCGTCCACAAAAGCAGAGCCTGAGCTGGCGCGTGCCGGTGATCGCCTCCACCGTCGGCGGCAGCGAAGTGCGTACGTTGGTGGAAGGCGGGGCAGCGTCGATGACGGTGCCCGGCTGCGGCCCGCTGGTCGTCAACTCCGGCCAGACCGGCTATTACCGGACGCTCTACAGTCCGGCGATGCTGGATACGCTCACCGCGTCCTTCGCCAAGCTGAAGCCGATCGACCAGACCGGGCTGCTTGCCGACAATTGGGGTCTTGGCCTTGCCGGCTACCAGTCGGCGGCGGAGGCGATGGACATGGTGGACGCGCTGCCAAGCGGCGCCAACGGCCAGGTCTACA
>DASVTN010000126.1:0-25965 GCA_036387555.1 Allosphingosinicella sp.
AGGAAGAGGGTGAGGCCCCGGCCGCCCTCGCTGATCGCCTGCTGCAGGGCCGAGAAGCCGGTATTGCCCTTGTCGTCGAGAGCGACGATCTCGCCGTCGAGGAGCGCCGACCCGACCTCGAGCTGAGCCGCCGCTTCGACGATCTCCGGGAACTTG
Organism: Allosphingosinicella sp.; assembly: GCA_036387555.1. GTDB lineage: Bacteria > Pseudomonadota > Alphaproteobacteria > Sphingomonadales > Sphingomonadaceae > Allosphingosinicella. The sequence goes on from DASVTN010000126.1 coordinate 157, forward strand.
TCGGACCAGTCTAGGCCGGAACGCGTGTAGACCTTGGCCTTGCCGCCGGCGATCGCGAGCAGGCAGCGATAGCCGTCATATTTCATCTCGTGGATCCAGCCCGCGCCGGACGGGACGTGATCGACGAGCGTCGCCTTCTGCGGCTCGCGGAAGGGGGGGATCTTTTTTCCTCTCCGGGACGGGGAGGGGGACCGCGCGGAGCGCGGTGGAGGGGGGGCGGTGCGAGGCGATGAGCCCCCTCCGCCATGCTTGGCACGGTCCCCCTCCCCGTGCCGGGGAGGATTTTTCCAGCCCTTCAGCTCCTTCGCTTTCTTGCCCGCGGCGATCTCCTGCATCGAGCGGCCCGTCTTGATGCTGGTCAGAAAGCGCTCCGTCAGCCCCATGGAGCCTCCCGCATGCTTGTCCGTGACCTTCTTTAGCATCCAGTTCTCGGCGCGCTCGCCCGGCCGCCCCTTCAGCCGGAACATCACCCATTCGCCCTGCATCCGGTGCCCCTCGAGGGTGAAGTGGAGATGGCCTTCCTCGATCGTCTTGCGCGGGTCCTTGTCCGGATGGGGGATCCACCGGCCCCAGTCCCACAGCATCACCGTTCCGCCGCCATATTCGCCCTTGGGGATCGTCCCCTCGAAGGTGGCGTAGCCCATCGGATGGTCTTCGGTGCGCACCGCGAGATGCCGGTCCGCGGGATTGAGGCTGGGCCCCTTGGGCACTGCCCAGCTCTTCATCACCCCGTCCATCTCGAGGCGAAGGTCGAAATGGAGGCGGCTGGCGTCGTGCTTCTGGACCATGAACAGGGCAGGGGCGTTCGGCCCCCGCGCCGGCGCCACCGCGCCCGGCGGCTCCGCGGTCTTCGCGAAGTCGCGCTTCTTGTTGTAGGTTTCGAGCGGATCGGCGGGTTTGGCCACTTCTATCCTCCCTGCGAGCGAAGCTCGTGGGGAGGGGGACCAGGCGAAGCCTGGTGGAGGGGCGAATGACGAGGCTTGCGCCAGCTACCCCTCCACCACCCTCCGGGTGGTCCCCCTCCCCATCCGCGATGGGGAGGATGAGCGCTCACGCCCGCTTCCGGGCCGGCGTCGCCTTGGCGGGCGCCTTCTTGGCCGCCGGCTTGCTCGCCGCGGGCTTGGCGGGCGCTTTCTTCGCGCCGCCGGAGGAAGCCTTGCTTCCGCCGCCTCCGCTCTCCTTCGCCCCCGGCTTCTCGATCGAGCGCTTGAGCGCCGCCATGAGGTCAATGACGTTGGAGCCGCGGGCCGGAGCCGCCTCCTCGTCCGTGTGGATGGTCTTGCCCTTGCGCTTTCGCTCGATCAGCTCCTCGACCGCCTCGATATAGCGGTCGTGATATTTGGAGGGGTCGAAAGGCGACGTCTTTCGCTCGATCAGTGCTTCGGCGAGGTCGAGAAGCTCCTCGTCCGGCTTCGCCTCGGCGATGTCGCGGAAGTAATTCTGCGCCTTGTTGACCTCGTCGGCGTAGCGCAGAGTCTCGAGCACGATGCCGCGGCCGCAGGGCTTGAGGCTGACCAGATATTCCCGGCCCCTCAGCGCGAGCTGGCCGAGCGCGACCTTCTTGGTCCGCCTCAGCGCCTCGCGGAGCACGATGAAGGCCTCCTCGGCGAGATCGTCGGCGGGAACGACGAAATAGGGCTTCTCGTAATAGAGGACGTCGATGTCGTCGTAATCGACGAACTGGGTGAGCTCGAGCGTCTTCTTGCTCTCCAGCTTCACCGCCTCGAGCTCGTCGTCGTTGAGGAGCACGTAGCTTCCCTTCTCATATTGGAAGCCCTTGACGATCTCCTCCGGGTCGACCGGGCCGACCCCGGGCACGACCTTCTCATATTTGACCCTCTTCCCGGTCGGTTCGTGGATCTGGTTGAAGGCGATGGTCGCGCCGCTCTTGGTGGCGGAGAATATCTCGACGGGAATCGAGACCAGGGCCAGCCTGATCTGTCCCTTCCAATAGGCGCGTGCGGCCATGATTCATGTGCTCCGGCAAATCGATTCGTTGCCGATTCAATCCGCGGGAGAGGTAGGGGTTCCCTCCGGCCCGGACCGCCTCACGCAGGCGCTTCCCACAGTCGAGCTCCGCCCGAGGGGAAGCGTCTCAGGGCATCCGCCAGACGATCGCTCCGACCAGCGCGTCCTTGGCCGGCTTGCCGTCGTGGCCGCGGGCGGGCTCGAACTTGGCGCGGATCTTGAGCATCGCGCAGGCCTGGGCGTCGAGGGACGGGACTCCGCTGGTCTGGACGATCGTGCAGTCGGCCACCCGGCCGTCTTCCTGGACCAGAAGCGCGAACTGGACCCTGCCGCTCTGCCTGTTGCGGCGCGCGACCGCGGGATAATCGTCGGAGCTGAAGAGCTTGGCCAGATTGCCTCTGGCCCTGCTCTGCAGTCCGGCGGGCTCGGCGCCTTGAGCGGCGATGTTGAACACGCGCCGAAGGTCCGCGACGCACCGGTCCATCACCTTCATCAGCGGCTCCATCCCCGAGAGTGCGAAGGTCTCGTTGAGGCCGGCGGAACGAATGGAGAGGGTCTTGGCCTGCCTGACAGTGGCGAATTCGGGCGACGGCATGTTCAGGAGATAGACCCGCTCCTTCAGGCCCTCGGGAGTGAACATCATCATGCCCGTCCTGAGCGGGCGGCCTTGGCCGATGGCGACGGTGGCGTCCACCTGTTCGGGAGTGGTCCTTGGGGCATTGCGCAGGACCGCCACCTGCATCACCTCACCGAGGGCCGGAGCCTTGAGGATCAGTTGCGGCGACCCGCCCTCGCCGTAGTTGCGGCTGGCGATGCACTGGGCCTCGTCGAAATTGACATGCCATTTTCCGCTCGGCGCGCGCGGCCCGGCGGCGGCTTCGGCCGGGGGCGTCGCCGCGAGGGCCAGGCAACAGACCATCGACCTGAGAATCATAGTACCTCCACCTTCACACCTCCCGTCCTTATCGCACTCGCGGCGTCCGACCATTCGAAACCGAGGCAATCGGGCTCAGACCGGGATTTCGGTCGTGTACTTGACCTGCCTCAGCGCGAAATTGCTCGCCGCATGGGCGACGCTGGGATGCGCGAGGACTCCGCGCATGATGAAGCGGTCGTAATCGGCGACGTCCTTCACCGCGATGCGCAGCAGATAGTCCCATTCGCCCGACATGGCGTAGCATTCGACGATCTCCTCGCGGGACTGGATGAAATCCTCGAACTCCCCGCGCGCCTCAACCGTCTGGCGAGCCATCCGCACCTGACACAGCACGTTGACCGATCGGCCCAGCGCCTCCGGGCTGGCGATTCGGACGGCACGCCCGAGCACCCCCGCCTTCTCCAGGCTCCTGACCCTGCGCCACACCGAGGCCGCCGAAGCGCCCACCCGTTCCGCGAGGGCGGCGTGGCTGAGGCTCGCGTCGCGCTGCAATTCGCGCACGATCCGCCGGTCGATCCCGTCCAGACGATCATCTTCTTTCATGCTGCGCTCAATAGCTGAATGACTGTTTCAAATCCATCCCCAGGCTCGTCGACATTGATACGCAATCCGAACCAAAGCGGCTTAAAGGGCGTTTCTGGCTGGAAGAAGGGAATGCGGATGGACGATTCATTTCTGCTCAGCGGGGGGCCGCTTCTATTCGACCGGCTCGAGGAGCAGAAATCGGATTCGCTGCTTCAGCTGATCGCGCTTTGCGATGCCGATCCGCGAACCGACAAGATCGACGTCGGGGTCGGCGTCTACCGCGATTCGGCGGGCGGCACTCCGATCCTCCGCGCGGTGAAGAAAGCGGAGCGGCTGCTCTGGGAGCGGCAGGAGACCAAGGCCTATCTCGGCTCGCAGGGCGACGCCCGTTTCACCGAGCTGATCCGGCCGATCGTCTTCGGCGAGGCGGGAGCGGCGGACGAGCGGATCGTCGGCCTCCAGACGCCCGGCGGCTGCGGCGCTCTTCGCCTCGGCGCCGACCTCGTCACCAAGGCCAATCCGAAGGCGAGGATCCTCGTCGGCCAGCCGACCTGGCCCAACCACGGGCCGCTCATCGAATGCGCCGGCGTCGAGATGGTGCCCCATCCTTATTACGATCCGGCGAGCCGCCGAATCCTGTTCGCCGAGATGATGGAGGCGCTGGAGACGGCGAAATCGGGAGACCTCGTCCTCCTGCACGGCTGCTGCCACAACCCCACCGGCGCCGATCTCTCGGCGGGACAATGGGCCGAAGTGGCCGACGTCGTCGAGCGCCGGGGCCTCATCCCCTTCATCGACCTCGCTTATCAGGGCCTCGGCCACGGCCTCGAGGCCGATGCGGCGGGGGTCCGGCTCGTCGTCGGCAAGGCGGAGCAGGCGCTGGTGGCGCAGAGCTGCGACAAGAATTTCGGGCTCTATCGCGAGCGGGTCGGCAATCTCTTCGTCAAGGCGCCGAGCGCGAAGGCGGCGCAGGTCGTCTACGGCAACCTGCTCCAGCTCTCGCGCACCATGTGGTCGATGCCGCCCGATCACGGCGCGGCCTTGGTCCACATGGTCCTGGAGGAGCCCGAGCTTCGCTCCGACTGGGATCTGGAGCTCAAGGAAATGTGCAGCCGGATCAGGAGCTTGCGGGCCAAGCTTGCCGCCTATGACGAGCGGCTCGCCTATATCGACGGGCAGAACGGGATGTTCTCCATCCTTCCGCTGAGCCAGGCCCAGGTCCTGGAGCTGCGCGAGGAGAAGGGCATCTACATGGCCAACAGCGGGCGATTCAACGTGGTCGGCCTTTCCGACGAGAATGTGGACATTTTCGCCGCGGCGGTGGTGGAGAAGATGGATGGCTGAAAGTGGAGAAAAGGTGAGGAATCGCCAGGAATCGCAACATTCCGCATTCGATTGGCGCCGGATCGCCTATCTCGTCCAGGTCAGCCGGGCGATGGACAAGCTCGAGGAGGAGCGGCTCGTTCCCGAGCGCAAGATCCTCTACCAATTCTCGGCGCGCGGCCACGACATGGCCCAGGCGATGCTCGGAAGCCGGCTCACCCACCGCCGCGACGCCACCTGCGGCTATTACCGCTCGAGGCCGCTGCTGCTCTCGCTCGGAGTCCCGGTCGAGGACGCGCTCGGCTCGGGGATGGGCCGGGAGGGGGGCTATTCGGACGGCCGCGACATCGGCGTCGTCTTCAACTATCCCAATCCCGGCGGCGCACCGGCCCTGCCGATGTCGGGCGGAGTGGGGGCGCAATATACGCCCACCGCCGGCTGGGCGCAGGCGATCCGTTATTATGGCGAGGTGCTCGGCGACCGCTCCTACGAGGGCGCGATCGCACTGGTGCTCGGCGGCGACGCCTCCTGTGCGACCGGCGGCTTCTGGTCGGCCCTCACCATCGCCACCACCCAGAAGCTGCCGATGCTCTTCTACGTCGAGGACAACGGCTTCGGGATCTCGGTCCCCTCGAGCTTTCAGACGCCCGGCGCCGACATCGCCCGGAACCTGGCGAGCTTCGGCAACCTCGCCATCTTCGCCGGCGACGGCACCGAGCCCGCGGAAGCCGCCGAGCTGATCGACCGGGCCGTCACCCATGTCCGCGGCGGCAGCGGACCCGCTTTGCTCCGCCTCACCGTCCCCCGGCTGCAGGGGCACAGCTTCCAGGACACGCAGGCCTACAAGCCCGACGAGCTGGTCCGCGAGGAATGGACCCGCGATCCCCTGCCCAAGCTCAAGGCGCATCTCGTCGGCTCGCTGCTCGACGAGGAGGAGTGGGACGCCATCGAGGCGAAGGCGCAGGCGGACGTCGAGGAGGCCCGCCACATCGCCGAGGCCCGCGGGGTCTCGGATCCGGAGCGGGTGCTCGACCATGTCTTCTACGACGGCGAGATGCAGAAGATGGGCGGGCAGTGGACCCACGGCTACCGTGCGCCGCGAAGCCACGAGGAGCCCAAGCCCGAGGGGCAGCGGATCAACATGGTGACCGCGATCCGCCGAACCCTCGACCATGAGCTCGAGATCAACCCGAGGGTCGTCCTCTTCGGCGAAGACATCGGCCCCAAGGGCGGGGTCCATGCCGTCACTCTCGGGCTCCAGGAGAAGCATGGCTCGGGCCGGGTCTTCGACACCAGCCTCAACGAGGAAGGCATCATCGGCCGGGCGGTGGGAATGGCGATCGCCGGGCTGATGCCGGTGCCCGAGATCCAGTTCCGCAAATATGCCGAGCCCGCGACCGAGCAGATCAACGATTGCGGAACCATGCGCTGGCGCACCAACAACCGCTTCGCCGCGCCGATGGTGCTTCGAATCCCCGGCGGCTTCTTCAAGTGCGGCGACCCCTGGCACAGCCAGACCAACGAGGTCGCCTTCGTCCACAATCCGGGCTGGCAGGTGGCGGTGCCCTCCAATGCGGAGGACGCGGTCGGGCTTCTGCGCACCGCGCTTCGAGGCAACGATCCCGTCATCTTCTTCGAGCACCGGGCGATGCTCGACGACAGCTGGGCCCGGCGTCCCTATCCCGGCGACGGCTACGTGCTCCCGTTCGGCCGCGCCAGGAAGGTCCGGCAGGGCGACGACATCACCATCGTCACCTGGGGCGCGATGGTGCCGCGGTGCGAGGAAGCCGCCAAGGACGTGTCGGCGGACGTCATAGACTTGAGGACCCTGATGCCGTGGGACAAGGAGGCGGTGCTGGAAAGCGTCCGCCGCACCCGCCGCTGCCTGATCGTCCATGAGGATCTGCGCACCGGCGGCTTCGGCGCGGAGATCGCGGCGGTCGTCGCGGACGAGGCCTTCCTCGACCTCGACGCGCCGGTGGCGCGGGTGACGATGCCCGACATCCCGAGCCCGCATAACCCGGTGCTCCTCAACTGGGCGGTGCCTGGGGTGGACCGGATCCGGGCCAAGATCGACGAGCTGGTGGGGTTTTGACGATGAGACTGGAGCGCAGCGGAAGCCTCATCGTCATCCCGGCGAAAGCCGGGATCCCGGGTCGGAAAGGCACGGCGGGTCTCCCCGAGGTCCCGGCTTTCGCCGGGATGACGGGAAGGCACTGCCGGATGAGCTGGGATCCCGGCCTTCGCCGGGATGACGGCCTGTTGGGGCCGTCATGATCGACGTTCTCGTCCCCGAGGAGCAGGAAGGCACCCAGGCCGTCGTCCGCGCCTGGCTGAAGAAGGTCGGGGACCGGGTGGAGATCAACGACCCCCTGGTCGAGCTCGAGACCGACAAGGTCGCGATGGAGGTGCCGGCCCCGGTCGCGGGCGTGCTCCGCGAGATATTGCTGGAGACGGACTCCAAGGCGGTGCCGGGGGCGGTGCTCGGGCGGATCGGGGTGGAGCAGGAGGATGAGGCTCCCGCCATCCCGGCGGAAGCCGGGACCTCGGGACGAGAAGTCCCGGCGGGTCTCCCCGAGATCCCGGCTTCCGCCGGGATGACGGAAAGGGCGGAGATCCCGGCTTCCGCCGGGATGACGGAGATGCGCCTTTCCCCGTCGGTGCGCCGAGCCCTCCTCCAGCACGACATCGACCCTTCCCGGATCGAAGGCACCGGCCGCGACGGCCGGATCACCCGCGCCGACGTCGACCGCGCCGTCGCCGCCGCGACGAAGGTGCGGGAGGGTCCCCGCACCACCGCCCAGCCGCAGTCCGCCGAACCTCCCGTCATCCCGGCGAAAGCCGGGATCTCGGGTCAGGAAGGCACGGCGGGTCTCCCCGAGGTCCCGGCTTCCGCCGGGATGACGGGCGAGGCCGGGACGGCGGGGATCGCCTCCCACAGCGTCCCGCACGACCGCATGCGCGTCAGGATCGCGCAGAACATGCTCGCCTCCGTCACCCGGGCGCCGCACGTCACCGCCGTCTTCGAGGCGGATTTCAGCGCCATCATCGCCCACCGCGAGGCGCACAAGGCGGCCTGGGCGAAGAAGGGCGTCAAGCTCACCTACAGCGCCTACATCGTCGCCGCCGCCGCCGAGGCGATGAAGGTCGCGCCCGCGATCAACAGCCGCTGGCACGAGGACCGGCTGGAGATATTCGACGACATCAACATCGGCGTCGGCACGGCGCTCGGCGAGAAGGGCCTGATCGTGCCCGTGCTCCGCGACGTCCAGACCCTGTCGCTCAAGGGCATCGCCGCCGGGCTCGACGCGCTGATCGAGAAGGCGAGGGCCGAGCGGCTCACCGCCCGCGACGTCTCCGGCGGCACCTTCACCATCTCCAACCACGGAGTCTCCGGCTCCCTCTTCGCCGCCCCGATCATCATCGCCCAGCCGCAATCGGCCATCCTCGGCGTCGGCAAGCTGGAGAAGCGCGTCGTGGTGCGCGAGGTGGGCGGAGCGGACGCCATCCTCATCCGCCCGATGGCCTACGTCTCCCTCACCATCGACCACCGCGTCGTCGACGGGCACCAGACCAACGCCTGGCTGACCAGGTTCGTGGAAGTGCTGGAGGGGTGGAAGGCGGAGTAGGGGCACGTGAATTCCTCCCCCAGCTTGGCTGAGGGAGGGGGACCGCGGCGCGAAGCGCCGTGGTGGAGGGGAAAACGGACTCAGCATTGCCCCTCCACCAGGCTTCGCCTGGTCCCCCTCCCCGAGACAAGCTCGGGGAGGAATTGGCTCCGTCCGTCATCCCGGCTTTCGCCGGGATGACGGTCACTCGAACAAACGCCTCAGCTCCCCCTTCAAGATCTTGCCGTTGGCGTTTCTGGGGAGGGCGTGGGGGAGGAAGGCGATCCTCACCGGCGTCTTGAACACGGCCAGGCGCTCCCTCACCCAGGCCTTCAATTCCTCCTCGCTCGCCTCCGTCCCGGGCGCCAGGTGCACCACCGCCGCCGGCTCCTCTCCGAGCGTCCGGTGGGGAAGGCCGATCAGCGCCGCGTCGGTGACGGCGGGATGGTCGAACAGGACGTTCTCCACCTCGATCGAATAGATGTTCTCGCCGCCGCGGATGACCATGTCCTTGGCCCGATCGACGATGTAGAGGAAGCCTTCCCCGTCGAGGCGGGCGAGGTCGCCGGTGCGCACCCAGCCGTCGACGAAGGTGGCCGCGCTCGCCTCCGGCTGGTTCCAATAGCCTTTGACGATCTGCGGCCCGCGCGCCCACAATTCGCCCACCTCTCCGGCCGCCAGCTCGCTCGCCCCGTCCAGCGACATGATCTTGAGGTCGGCGACGGGGACCGCCGGGCCGGCGCTTTCCGGGCGGTTGAGATAATCCTCGCCGACATGGCTGGTCACCGTCGCCGTCGTCTCCGTCATCCCCCAGCCGTTTCCCGGCAGGGCGCCGAACGTCTCCCAGATCTTCCGGACCAGCTCCGGCGCCGCTGGGGCGCCGCCGTAGCTGATCTGCTCGAGGCTGGAGAGGTCGAAGCGGGCGCGTTCCGGATGCTCGAGCAGCTGCCAGGCGATCGTCGGCACCCCGCCCGTCACCTGGACTCGCTCCCGCTCGATGATCGCCATCGCCTTGAGCGGATCCCATTTGCGCAGGAAGACGAGGCTGTGGCCCGCCACCATCGTTCCCATCAGCATCGCGCTCAGCGCCGTGCAGTGGAAGAGCGGGATGACCATCAGCGCCGTCTTGGGCTGAGGCTCGGGCGGAGCCTCGCCCCGGCGGAGCGCGGCGCGGGCGTTGGAATAGCCGACGGAGAGGATGTTGGTGGTGAGGTTGCGGTGGGTCCCGAGCGCGCCCTTGGGGCGGCCGGTGGTTCCGCTCGTATAGAGGATGGTCGCCTCGTCGTCGGGCTGGATTGAGACGTCGGGGAGCTCGGCGTCGGGAAGGCCGGCCCAGGCGCCGGGCGCTCCGATCAGGTCCTCAAGCCGGACCGCGCCCGCCGGGACTCCCTCCGAACGGCTGACGACCACATGCTCGAGCGCTCCCAGCGCGCCGCGGTGCGGTTCGATCCGCTGCCACCGCGCCCCATCGGCGATGAGCAGCCTGGCGCCGGAATCGGCGAGGCCGTATTCCAGCTCCGGCCCGGTCCACCAGGCGTTGAGCGGAACCGCGATGGCGCCCAGCGCCGTCGCCGCGAAGAAGGCCACGGGCCATTCGGGAAGGTTCACCATGGCGATCGCCACCCGGTCGCCCCGGCCGACGCCGAGGCGGCGAAGCTCGCCGGCCAAAGCGGCGATTGCCCGATGCTGCGCCTCGTAGGAGACCCGCTCCCCTTCGTAGACGGTGGCGGTGCGCCCGCCATGGGCGCGTGAGATCCGGACCAGCGCGGGCAGGTTGGGCGGCGCGTTCTTCCACACCCGGGTCGGGCGCCCGCGGATCACCGCCTCCTCCATCTCCAGCCGCGAGCCGGGCGCGGTCAGTAGCGCGTCGACCTCGGCGAGGCGCATTCGGGGCCAGTCAGGATCGAGCTCGAAGCCTTGGATCACCCGCGTCTCCTTTTGGAGCGAGCGATATTGTTGATTTGCGTGCGGCTCAAGCGGTAGGGGCGATCCTCTATTCCTCCCCCAGCTTGCTGGGGGAGGGGGACCGCGTCGCGAAGCGCCGTGGTGGAGGGGTAATGCTGACCCCGATTGCCCCTCCACCGCGCTCGCGCGGTCCCCCTCCCCGAGGCAAGCTCGGGGAGGATTTAGCGCGGAAGGAGCGAAGATGGAGCGGGTGGACGCGTCCGAGGCGGGGTTCGATCCGGAGCGGCTCGAGCGGATCGACCGCTTCCTGGACGAGCATTATATCGCGCCCGGGCGGCTCGCCGGCGCACAGTTGCTGATCGCCCGCGAGGGCAAGGCGGTGCATTTCTCGACCGCGGGCAAGGCGCGGGCGAGCGGGGAGGCGATGGGGGAGGATTCGATCTTCCGGATCGCCTCCATGACCAAGCCGGTCACCTCGATCGCCTTCATGATGCTGGTCGAGGAGGGCAAAGTGACCCTCGACCAGGCGGTCGAGACGGTCATCCCCGAATGGAAGGGCATGGGCGTCTACGAGGCCGGCGGGGCCGGCGCGCCCTTCGCCGTCAGGGCGCCGGAGCGGCCGATGATGATGATCGACCTGCTTCGCCACACCTCGGGCCTCACCTATTCCTTCCAGCACCGGACCAATGTCGACGCCGCCTATCGCGAGCGCAAGATCGAGGGCTGGCACGGAGCGCTCGACCTCGACGGGTTCGTCGCCGCCTTGGCCGATATTCCGCTCGAATTCTCGCCGGGAGCCGCCTGGAATTATTCGGTTTCCACCGACGTGCTCGGCCTCGTGGTCGAGCGTGTGTCGGGAATGAAGCTCGACCGTTTCTTCGAGGAGCGGATCTTCGGGCCGCTCGGGATGGCGGACACCGCCTTCCACGTCCCCGCCGACAAGGTCCACCGGCTCGGCGACGCCTGGGCGTTCCGGCCGGGCAAGGGCGCGGTCGTCTACGATCGTGGGAGTGAAAGCGCCTGGAGCGCTCCGCCGAAGCTGCTCGCGGGCGGCGCCGGGCTGGTCTCGACCGTCGCGGACTATCACCTTTTCTGCTCCATGCTTCTGAACGGCGGAGCGCTCGGCGGAGTCCGGCTGGTCGGCCGCAAGACGCTGGAGCTGATGACGGCGAACCATCTTCCCGGCGGCGCCGATCTCACCGAGATGAGCCGCTCGCTGTTCAGCGAGGCGATCAACGCGGGCCAGGGCTTCGGCCTCGGCTTCGGAGTGAATCTCGATCCGGCGAAGACGATGCTGCCGGGGAGCAAGGGGGAATATTATTGGGGCGGAATGTTCTCGACGGCCTTCTTCATCGATCCGGTGGAGCGGCTCCACATGATCTTCATGACCCAGCTGATGCCCTCCTCCACCTATACGATAAGAAGGCAGCTCAAGACGCTGATCTACTCGGCGCTGCGGTGAACCCAAACTCCTCTCCCGCTTTTCGCGGGAGAGGGCTTCGAGCGCCCGCCTTCGGCGGACCCACCCCCAACCCCTCCCTTTCAGGGAGGGGAGTAAGCGGGCATAATGGCGCCATGACCGCCGCTTCCCCTCAGCCTCCTCAGCCCCGCCAGCGCCCGCTCCTGCCGGGCGAGCCGGCGCCCTGGTTCAGGGCGAAGGCGATCGGCGGAAGCGACAATTACGTCTTCGACACCGTCGCCGGGCGCTTCGCCCTGCTGCTCTTCCTCGGCCGCGCCTCCGATCCCCAATCGGCCGAGGCCCTGGCCTGCGTCCGCCGGCACCGGCGCCTGTTCGACGATTCCGCCGCCTGCTTCTTCGGAATCACCTCCGATCCCGAGGACGGGCCGCGGGGGCGGGTGGCGCAGCAGATCCCGGGCATCCGCTTCTTCCTGGATCCGGACGGCGCCATCGCCGGGCTGTTCGGAGCGGCGCCGGCCGGAGAGGGCGGGGGCGAGCGGCGGCACTGGCTATTGGTCGATCCCATGCTCCGCGCCGTCGCCGCCTTCCCGATCGAGGCGGGCGAAGCGGCGGTCGCGGCCTTGGGAAGGGCCTGCGCCCACATGCCGCTGCCGGACTGGGCGCCGGTGCTGATGGCGCCCAACATCTTCGAGCCGGCCCTGTGCGAACGGCTGATCGCCCACCACCGCGAGACGGGCGGCGAGGCTTCGGGCTTCATGCGCGAGATCGACGGCAAGACCACCCTGGTGACCGATCCCCAGCACAAGATGCGCCGGGACCGGGAGATCACCGACGAAAACCTGTGCGGCGTCCTTCGCCACCGGATCCAGACCCGGCTGGTGCCGATGGTGAAGCGCAGCTTCCAGTTCGAGGCGACCCGGATGGAGCGCTACATCGTCGGCCGCTACGAGGCCGGCGCGGGCCATTTCCGGCCGCATCGCGACAACACCACCAAGGGCACGGCCCACCGCCGGTTCGCGGTCACGATCAACCTCAACGCCGGCGGCTATGAGGGCGGCGATCTTCGCTTCCCCGAATTCGGCCGGCGCAGCTACCGGGCGCCGACGGGAGGCGCGGTCGTCTTCTCCTGCTCACTGCTCCACGAGGCCACGCCGGTGACGAGCGGCGAGCGCTACGCCTTCCTGCCCTTCCTCTACGACGATTCCGCCGCCCGCCTGCGCGAGCTCAACAACCCGCACCTGGCCGACGGGGTAGGGGCCTACAAGGCGAGCTGATCGCGCAGGCCGAGCCGTCCTTAGCCCCTCCCCTTCAGGGGAGAAGCTCAGCCGTCCTTGCGGGCGTAGCGCTCGGCGAATTCGCGGTCGGACATGATGAGGTAGCGGATCATGTCGATGAAGGCCCAGGGGCCGGTGACGATGATTCCGATGATGGTGCAGCTCAGGAGCAGCATGGCGATCCCGGACCCGGTCCGCCCGAGGTAGAAGCGGTGGATCCCGAGCCAGCCGATGAAGAAGGCGATCACCGCCGCGACGAGGCGGTTGCGGTCGTCGCTCCTCGGCTCCGGGGCCGGCGCGGCCCGCGCCGGTATCGGCATTCCGGGCACCGGGAAGATGCTCAGCGCCCGGGTCTCGTGGGTCTCGAAGTCGACGAACATACCGACCGCGGGCTCGCCCCGGTCGGCCCAGTCGGCCGGCTTGAAGCTGTAGCGGCGCCCGTCGTCGCCCGTGACTATCCCGTCGCCCGTCCGAGTATCGACGCCAAGTACCTGTCCGCGCATATGTCCCCACCGGTGAATGCGCCCATCTTGCCGGGCGCGGCCGTTTTTTCAACCTGTCGCGGGCGAAGTCACCGGGCGGCGGCCTCGTTCGCGGGCTCGCCGCGGGAGCGGTTCCGGCTCACGTCGACGTCGACGTCCACGTCGCCAACCTCGCTCCGGACCGCCCGGCCGGTGCTGACGGCGACGTTCCCCACTCCGGAGCCAACCTCCCTGGCGGTGCGGGCGGTGGCCGAGGCCGCGTCCCTGATTCGCTGCTCGTTATATTCGAGCCGCACCGAGTCGTTGGCCGAATCGTTGTCGACGTTGCAGCCGGCCAGGGCCAGCAGCGGAAGCGCGAAGATCAGGCGCATGTTCAGTCTCCTTCGACATCCTCCAACGAAGCGCCGGTCGATTGGGGTCCCGGCCGCCTCCGACGGCGTGCATCCAATCCCCCCGAGCCTCGTTACACAAGCGAACCTTCACCCCCATCGAGGAGACGATACGCATGGCCGATCTCAGCCAGATCCAGCCCCATATGGAGATTTTCGGCGCCGACGGGGTCCGCCTCGGTACCGTCGACAAGGTCGAGGGGGGCCGGATCAAGCTCACCAAGGCCGACAGCGGCTCCCACAAGCACCACCATCACTACATTTCCGGCGGCCTCGTCGCCGCGGTCGAGGAGGGCCGGGTGCGCCTCTCCGCCAACGCCGACAACGCCGCCTTGCTGGAGGAGGAGGCCGACGGCCATGCGCTGGGCGAGCAGAGCCTCTTCAGCTGGCGCAACATCGGCCTCGGCGCCGCCGCCGCGGGAGTCGCGGTGGCCGCGGGCGCGATCTTCTACCGCAGCCGGTATGGCGACGAGGACTGAGCTCGAACCGGGCTTCGAAAAGCGAATCCGGTCGAAGGGGCCGCCCGGCGCGGTCCCTTCGATCGTGCCGACCGCCGGCTTGATTTAATTTTTCGGGCGCGCTGCCGGCGGGGAAAAGGGCGCCGATCCGGGATCGACCTTGTTCTCGCCGGCGGAATTGGCCTGGGCCCGGGCCTCCGGGCTCCGCTTCTTCTCCAGCGAAATCATGGCCACGTCGCCGCCGTTCCCCGGAGCGCGGGGCCCGCTTCCGGGTTCGGCCGCATCCGGATAGATCCGCTGGCTCGACGCCCTGTCCTGCTTCGGGGCGGGCCCCTGAGCCACGGCCGCCGACGGCAAGGCGACGGCCAGAGCGGCCCCTGCCACACAGCCCAAAAGAGCCTCGAACCCAGCCATGACACCCCCCAATTCGGCACAGACGCTTCAAAAAAGGCAAAGTAATTGAGTATCTGACACTGTCAATCGCCATGAAAATAAATACATCCGTTTCGGATGTAAAACCCAAAACACTATTCTTGCTAAGAATGGGCTAACACGACCACGCTGCCGACGGGGTCGAATAGCGATTCGGGGGCGGGTAAAATGCTGGCAAGCAATCGGTTAGAGCGGTCGTCTGCGGATGCTTTACTTACCGATGAGAGCCCAATTCATCGTAAATCGATGATTAATACTTTCTTACGGGCGCTGATTCTTTTCGCAGCGGCCCTGGCCTCCGTCTTCGCGGCCAGCTCCGCTTCCGCGCAGGGACCCTCCAAGGGCTGGGCCGGCATCGTGCCGGGCAGCAACGATTATAGCAATCCCATTCCCCACCCCACGGGCCAGCAGGCCTGCGCATCCCTGCAGAACAGCTTCGTGCCGGCCTTCGGCTTCCAGGTTTACGAGCTGCTGCAGGTGTGGGAGGCGGGCACCCCGATCAATCCGAACACCGGTGTCAACGCCCCCGCCGTCGACTGCTACATGGAGGCGCGCGACAACGGCCAGCCGACGATGCGGGTCTTCTACGGGTGCACGGGCGGCTACAAGCTGGTGGACGGCGCCTGCCTGCCCGCATCCTATCCCGTCGTCGCGGAGCCCGCCTGCTCGGGCGCCTCGGGCTCCCCCGGCCAGTCCCCGGTCGTGGGCGATCCCTGCTCCCTGTCCACCGGCGCGAAGGTGGAGACCGTCACCGACTATTCGAGCGGCGGCCCCTATCCGATCGAGATCAAGCGCAACTACCGCAGCATGCAGATGCCGACCGCCGGCGACTCCAAGGCGATGGGCCTTGGCTGGCGCACCGATCTCGACGGACGCAAGATCGACATCGAATATTCCCAGTACAACATGGTCGTCGCCCGCGAGGACGGAACCCAGCTGCGCTTCCTGAACCCGAACCAATATGCCTATGGCTACTGGAATCCCCATTCGGTGGAAGTCTGGTACGAAAATGGCGGCCAGTGGGTTCAGGGGGTTCCCGACGCCAAGGTGAAGCTCCGCCAGGTCGATTATATCACCTTCGACTATATCGACGAGAACGATCGGGTCGACACGTTCAAGCCCAGCGACGTCGGCGGCACCTACCGTGTCGTCAAATCCGTGTGGAAGGGCGGCTATAGCCGCGATTACACGTACGGGACCGACGAGTGGGGCACCGACCGCCCGATCCAGATCAGCGACAGCCTAGGCCGGACGATCACCCTCACCTGGACGGACAAGCTCCTGACGGGGGTCGCTCTCCACGACGGAACCCGGATCCAGTACACCTACCAGCCGCTGGTGGTGGACGGCCAGAACGTCCCGGGCTCCGAGGTGCTGGTCCAGGTCTCGCGCCTGAAGGCCGACGGCACGCTGCTCGACCAGAAGGGCTACCAATATCAGCGGGGCGTGCCTGGCACGTCGGTGCCGCTGCTCACCGGAGTCTTCGATTCCAAGAACGTCCAGATCGACTCGACGACCTACGATCCGGTCGGAAGGGTGCTCACCGCGCAGGGGCCGGGCGGAGCGAACGCGATCACCGTCGCCTATGACGATCAGGCGTCGACCCGGACGGTGACCAACGCCCTTGGCCATGTGAGCGTCTACAGCTTCGTTCGCGAGGGATCCTGGAACACGCACGTTCCTTCGCTCTTCAAGCTGAGCTCGATCGCCCGCCAGGCCAGCGCGACGGTGCCGGCGGCGACGATGTCCCAGTATAACGACTCCTACGGCTTCCTCTCCCAGAAGACGGACTGGAACGGGATCGTCACCAGCTACACCAACGACACCAGCGGCAACGAGACCCAGCGGATCGAGGATTTCAACGGCCTCAAGCGCACGATCACGACGACCTGGTCGACCGCGTTCCGGCTTCCGACCAAGATCGTCGGTCCGAACCTCACCGTGAACTTCACCTACGACGCCGCCGGCCGGATCACCCGGCGCGAGGAGGTGGACACGATCAACAGCAGGCAGCCGGTCATTCGGGCCTGGACCTACACCTGGAACGCGCTCGGCCTGATGACCAGCGTCACGGGTCCGCGCACCGATCTCGTCCAGACGACGACCTACACCTACGATCCGAACGGCAATCTCGCCACCACCCGCGATCCGCTCAACCGCGTTACCACCGTCAATTCGGTGAACGCCTCCGGGCTGCCCACCTCCGTGACCGACGAGAATGGCGTGGTCACCTTGATGACCTACGATCCGCTCGGCCGGATCTCGACCGCGAGCGTCCAGGGGCCGGTCCCGGCGACCACGGCTTTCGGATACGATTCCGACGGCCTCCTGACCTCGATCACCTCGCCGAACAACGTCACCCTGACCTACGGCTACGATGCGGCGCACCGTCTCGCGAGCGTCACCGACGGCGCCGGAAACGCGATGGTCTTCGCGCTGGACGGGCTCGGCAATCGCACTCAGACCCAGATCCAGGGTGCCGGGGCGCAGGTGCTGATGGCCAACAGCGCGACGTTCGACACCCTCGGCCGGCTGCTCACCCAGGTCGGCGCCGCCAACCAGGTCACGCGCCGCGAATATGATCATAACGGCAATTTGACCAAGCTGATCGATCCCCGGAACGCTTCGACGGTCAACGCCTTCGACGGCCTGAACCGGATCAAGCAGACCACCGACGCTCTGAACGGCGTCACCAAGATGGCGCTCGACCTTCGCGACAACGTCACGTCCATCACCGATCCCAGGGTGCATGTGACGACCTACACGGTGAACGGCTTCGGCTTCGTCACCTCGACGACCAGCCCGACAGCGGAACGACGGCCTACACCTATGACCTGGCCGGCAACGTCAGGTCGCGCACCGACGCCCGGAAGATCGTGACCAACTTCACCTACGACGCGCTCGACCGGCCGCTGACCCGGACCTACCCCTCGGCGACGGCGGACAACGTGACCTTCGGCTACGACTCGACGGCGGGCGGAAATTTCGGAATCGGGCAGCTGACTTCGCTCACCGACTCCGCCGGAACCGCGAGCTTCGTCTATGACGCCTATGGCAACCGCGTCTCGGAGAAGCGGACCATCGCCGGAATCGCCTATACGACGGGCTATGCCTACGACCTCGCCGGTAACCTTGCCCGGGTCACCTATCCCTCCGGCCTGATCGTGAACTATTCGAGGGACTCGCTCGGCCAGGTCGCACAGGTCTCGGTTCAGTCCGGAAGCTCGGGAACGCCCCAGGTCGTCGCGTCGGGGATCGCCTACCTGCCGTTCGGCCCGGCCAAGAACCTGACGCTCGGCAACGGGGTCCAGATCACCAACAGCTTCGACCTCGATTACCGGCTGACCGGAACGCAGGCGAGCGGAGCGGCCACGGTCCAGTCGCTCGCCCTTACCTACGATCCGGCGAGCAACGTCGAGACCGTCAGCGATGCGGTCACCCCGAGCCTCAGCCAGGCCTTCCAATATAATCTGGGCGGCCATGTCACCCGAGGGACGGGAGTCTACGGGACCGACAATTACACTTACGACGCGATGGGCAACCGGCTGACCCGATCGGTGGTCAAGGGGACGACGACGACCTCGACCACCTACACCTACACGGCCGCGAACACCCGGCTGCTCAGCGCCGCGACGGGCTCCACGACCCTCACCTACACCTACGACGCCAACGGCGCGGTGACGGCGAGGAAGCTCGGCAACACCACGCAGGCGGCCTACACCTACAATGCCGACGGCCGCCTCGCGACGGCGGCCGGGACGACCATGAAGTACAACGCCTTCGGCCAGCGCTCGGTCCAGACCGTGACGGGCGGCGGAACCCACTTCCTGTTCGGAGCGGACGAGAAGCTGCTGGCGGAGCACAATGCGCAGGGCGCGGTGGTAAGGAACTACATCTATCTCAACGGCCGCCCGCTCGCGGTCGTCGATGCCGCGGGGGCGATCGCCTACATCCTGGGCGACCATCTCGGCCAGCCCCAGAAGATGCTCAACGCCGCCGGCGCCGTGAGCTGGCACCGGGTGGCCGGGGTTTACGGCGACACCGTCTCTCAGCCCGCCGGCACCACCGCGGCGAACCCGCTTCGCTTCCCCGGCCAGCAGCAGGACGCCTCCGGGCTGCACTACAATTACTTCCGCGATTACGATCCGGCGACCGGCCGCTATCTCGAGGCCGATCCGGTCGGGCTCAACGCCGGGATCAACCTCTACGCCTATGCCGACGCCAACCCGGTCAACATCGTCGACCCGACGGGCGAGTTCGGCCTGCCCGGCGCGATCATCGGCGGAGCCGCCGACCTGGCCTACCAGAAGCTCGTCGAAGGACGCTCGTGGGCCTGCGTGAGCTGGGGGCAGGTCGGAGGATCCGCGGCATTGGGCGCGGTCACCGGCGGGGCCGGCCGGGCGGCTCAGCTCGGGAGGAACTGGAGCAGGGCCAACCGCTCGATGACCACCCCCAACGCCCTCAGCCGCTACCGGCGCGCAATGAACGTTCCGCCCACGCACGACGTCCATCACTGGCTGATACCCAACCGCAGCGGGCTGCCCAACGCGATCAAGAACCATCCGCTCAACTTCAACCCGATCCCGCGCCAGCTGCACCGGGACATCCACAACAATATGGGTCCCGCCCGAGGCCTGGTGGCCGGTGCGCCGGGCTACGCGAGGGGCGCGGCCGGGGCCGCGGGCGCGGGCGCGGCCGCGGACGCGGCCGCTCCCGACTGCGGCTGCTGAATGGCATCGCTGGAGGGGCTGGAATTTCCAATCCTGCGGATGGACGAACGATGCGTCCGCTCGGCCAGGAGGCCCCGCGACCTGCGGCTGATGCCCGAGGCTTTTTTCGCGGGGGGCGGTTTCCGGGGGCCCGCATGCATGATCGACTCGAAGTGCCGTAAATTCGAGATCCTCGACGTCAGGGCCGGGCGGCGGGCCTTCGACCTCTTCGGGCTGCTCTGGAAGCGCCCGATGTACGTGGCCGAATATACGCTCGGTCCGCCGGTCCAGCTGTCATTCCAGGAAGCGCGCGACTTCGTCATCGACCTGATAGTTCGCCGCCGATGGTATCTCCAGGGGCACGAGACGCGCCCGAAGTTCATTCAAAGGTCCGGTTCCTACGGCTCGATGAAGGAATTCATCGGGGCCATATCGCTTTACGGAGAGGGTTCGCGCTGATCCGATCGGGCCGGCAGCCCGCGAGGATGCCGGCCCTTTAGGCTCAGGCCGCCGCGGGCCCGCGCATCAGCTTCGCGAGCCGGTCCTTGACCAGGAGCCGGAGCTTCTTGAGGCGGAGCAGCTTGAGGCTGTCGGGAAGACGGCGGCGCATCTCGCTCGAGATGGCGTCGTCGAGGCGGCGGTGGGTTTGGGTCAGTCGGTAGGTCGAAGAAGACATGATCGATCTCCAGCACGAAGGGTCCGCCCGCGAAGGGCGGTTGTCGGTTCCGAACGGCCGCGGACGCGGCCGGTCAGGCGGCTGGAGGTGCCCGGGCCCAGTTCGAGGGGTCGGCGGGGGCGGGAAGGGCGATCTCCTCGCGGCCCGGGAACTCGGCCGCCGGCCGTTCCCAAAGCCCGCGGGTGACGACGCCGGGTCCGAAGGAAGGACGCGCGGCGCCGGCGCCCGCGGCGGACGAATCCTCGCCGGAAGGGTCGCGGACTCCGGAAGGGACGAGCGCGGCCGTCGCCGAAGCGCGGTTGGGAGCCAGGCGAGTGGTGGAGGATCGAAGATCGGGCCCGGAGGCCGCGGCCGTCCCGGAGCCCAGGAGCAGGCTCAACAGGATCAGGAGCGCCCCGAACGGCCCGCCGCCTGTCTTGTCCCGCGCCTTCATCGGCACTGACGCCTCCCCTTGCCTTGCCGATATGGGCGGGCGTCGCGCGAAAGCAATGGCCGGAAGCTCCGCCCCGGGCGCCGCTTTTGTTTTGCCCGAAAAGCTGTACTGTCCGCCGTCGACGGCCCGGACCTCCCACCGGCGGCCAAAGAGGTGGTAGATTGACGGATCCCTCCACCCCTCCCCAGGCGCACCGGTGGCGGCCCGAGGACCTGCGGCGCGCCGTCGAGGCGGCGGGGATCGCCTTGTGGACCTGGAACGTCGATTCCGACAGCTTCACCATGGACGAGCGCGGCTTCGAGCTCTGGGGCATGCCGTGGAGCGAGCGGGTGACGTTCGAGGCGCTGTCGTCGCACATCCACCCGGCCGATCGGGACCGGGTGCGGGCAGCCTTCGCCGCCACGCGCGCGGTGCTCGGCGGCTACGAGACGGATTTCCGGATCATGGTCGGAAGCGAGATCCGCTGGATCGCCTCGCGCGGCCGCGGCGAGGACGTCGGGATGGTGGGAAGGACCATGTTCGGGATCTTCCTCGACGTGACCGGCCGCAAGCAGGCGGAGGAAGGGCACGAGCTGCTCGCCGGCGAGATGAGCCACCGGGTCAAGAACCTGCTCGCCATCGCCGCCGGCCTCACCCACATCACATCGCGCTCGACCAGCTCGACCCAGGAGATGGCGCTGGAGCTCACCCAGCGCCTGACCGCGCTCGGCCGCGCCCACGATCTCGTCCGGCCGCTCCCCGGCGGACAGGGCAGCGCCGCGCTTCTTGGAGACCTGCTCTCGATCCTGCTCGCGCCCTACGACGATCTCGGCGCCTTCAGCGGCCGGATCCGGGTGGCGGTGGAGCGAATGGGAGTCGGCGAGGGCGCTGCGACGAGCCTTGCCCTGGTGATCCACGAGCTCGCCACCAACTCCCTGAAATACGGCGCCCTGTCGGCGGGCGCCGGAACGCTGGACGTGACCACCACCACCGGCGAGGACGGCCGGGTGGAGCTGGTCTGGATGGAGCGGGGCGGCCCCGACGTCGAAGCGCCTCCCGAGCCGAACGGCTTTGGAAGCAAGCTCGTCCACAGGAGCGTCTCGAAGCAATTGGGCGGCGCCATCGAATATGACTGGGCGGCGGACGGCCTCATCGTCACCCTCCGCCTGGACCGGGAGAAGCTGGCCTCCTGAGGCACTCGGCGGCCCCGGCGCCGGCCGGCCGCAGCCTTACTTCATTTTCGCCCGGCGCGCCATGAACTCGCGGGTGAAGGCCTCGGGCGAGGGGGCCTTGATGGCGATGTCGCCGAAGCCGAAGTCGATCTTGCCGCCCGAGCAGACGTAACGCATCAGGTGGTTCATCGGCGAGACCGGCTTCACCGCCGCCCAGGGAGTCGCGGCGGGCGAGCCCGGGGCCGCGTCCGCCGGGAGCGCCGCCTCGAGATAGCGGTAGCGCTCGCCCCCGCAATCATATTCGACGTGCAGCCGGAGCGCGCCCTTCGCCGGGACCACATAGGCCCAGGCGCTGCTCCCGTCCGCGGTCGCCTTGATGCTGGTCCGGTCGATGAAGAACAGCGTCGGCTCCGCATCGGCGCCCATGACGATCGGCGCCCATTCCGGAACCGCCGCCGGCGCCGCCGCCGCAAGCGCGAGCCAGAGCATCGAATTCATTCCCACGAGCCGCTCCAATCGAGATCGTGCCGGATGCCGGCCGTCCGCGCGGTACGTCCCCGGCGGCCTCACGGCAAGCCGGCAACGCGAGAAAGACTAGATCTTACAAAGGGAAATCGGCCGCGGGCGTAGCTTCGCGCGCAGCTCCTTGCCGATGCTTGCGCTCACTCCCGGGCCCCGCGCCGCCTCACGCCCCGTGCAGATAAGGCGCCGGCAAGCTCGATTGCGCCGCGACCACCAGCTGCCACCGCACCTCGCCTTGCAGCGGCGTGTGCGAATGGTGCTGGCGGTCCGGAAGCACGCTGTTCGCCTCCTGGGCGATCTCGTTGCCGCAGCCGACGCAGCGGTAGATCCCTCCGCTGGGGATGTGCAGCCCCGCCGGCAGCACCTGGTCGAACGACGTGCTTTTGCTCACCGTCAGATAGTTGGGATATTTGTAGAGCGCCAAAAATTCTCTCCCGCCGCGAACGCCGCTTCCCCCGAATGCGACAGGAATATGACAAACGCCATGTAGTATTTAACCGAGGTTAAGGGCGCACGGAGCGTCGAACCCAGCCGGCCGCCGGACGCCGGACACCCCGAACCCTCACGTCATTCCCGGCGAAGGCCGGAACCCGGACACTGACGTCCGCCGGCCCCGCCCGCGTCCGTATGGATCCCCGCGCATTCAAAAACTGGTTTGGGACAGTCACTAGTGACTGTCCCGGTCCGGCCATGAACACAGACGTTCGCGGGCACCCGCCTGAGTCCGTGTCCATGGATCCCGGCCTCCGCCGGGATGACGCTCCAGGGTCGCGGCCGGCTTTCAGCCTTCGCGCCGCCGGCGTCCGGCGGGAGGGCGGCGCGCAGGGACCGGCTAGGCTGGATTGCGGTCCCCGCCGGGCGGGGACAGGGACCCGATCTCCCGCACCGGCTCCACCTTGAGGCAGGAGCCGTCGGCGCCGGTGATCCGCACCCGCGAGTCCTCGGCGCAGTCCGGGCCCCGGCAGGACCAGACGGTGTCGCCGACCCTGACCCGGCCCTCGCCGTTGACGATCGCCTGCGCGACCATGACCGTTCGTCCGGTAAGGCGGGCGGCGCGGTCGTTGAGGAGGGGGTCGGCGCTCGGCATCGGGTTGGCGAGGTACCAGCGCCGCCCGGCATAGACGGCGGCGATGGAGATGAGCGCGAAGAGCGCGAACTGGAAGGGGAGGCCGATCCCGAAGGCGAGGGTGAGGAGCCCAGTCGCGGCCGCCGCGGCGGCGAGCCAGATCAGGAAGACGCCCGGGACGATGAGCTCGGCGATGCCGAGGATGATCGCGCCCAGCATCCACATCCAGTGGGGCTCGAGGTCGAAGCCGTTCACTGGCCGGGGACCTCGCCCCGGCCCTCGAACGGCCCGCGGCGGCGGGCGGGGGCCGCGACTTCTGCGCCGCCCGCTCCGCCGCCGGAGCCTCCAAGCGCGTCCCTGGCGAGCTCGCCGATCCCGCCGAGCGTTCCGATCAGCGCGGTGGCCTCGACCGGGAAGAGGATGGTCTTGGCGTTGGGCGAGGTGGCGAACATGCCGATGGCGTCGACGTAGCGCTGGGCGATGAAATAGTTGATCGCCTGGGTGTTGCCGCCGGAGATGGCGTCGGAGACGACCTGGGTCGCCTTGGCTTCGGCCTCGGCGGCGCGCTCCCTCGCCTCGGCGTCGCGGAAGGCGGCTTCGCGGCGGCCTTCGGCCTCGAGGATCTGGCCCTGCTTCTCGCCCTCGGCCCGAAGGATGGCGGAAGCGCGGCTGCCTTCGGCCTCGAGGATGACGGCGCGCTTCTCGCGTTCCGCCTTCATCTGGCGGCCCATGGCGTTGACGATGTCGGCCGGCGGGCGGATGTCCTTGATCTCGACGCGGGTGATCTTGACCCCCCAGCTCTCCGTCGCCTGGTCGACCACCGAAAGGAGGCGGGCGTTGATCTCGTCGCGCTTGGAGAGGGTCTCGTCGAGGTCCATCGAGCCCATCACGGTGCGCAGGTTGGTGGTGGTGAGCTGCATGATCGCGACGTAGAGGTCGGAGACCTCATAGGCAGCCTTGGCGGCGTCGAGCACCTGGAAGAAGACGACGCCGTCGGTCGAGACCATGGCGTTGTCCTTGGTGATGATCTCCTGCCCCGGAATGTCGAGCACCTGCTCCATCATGTTCACCTTGCGGCCGACCCGGTAGAAGAAGGGCATGTAGAAATTGAACCCGGGATGCGCGACGGCGGTGAAGCGCCCGAAATATTCTATCGTATAATGATAGCCTTGGCGGACGATCTTGATCCCCGAAAAGAGGAACAGGACGACCAGCACGAGCAGGAAGAAAAATACGGTGGTGACCATGACGGACGCGCCTCCCCTTGCGAACGGAGGCATAATGTAGGCAAGCGGGAGCGCTTCCAAGCGAAATCGGGGACCATGCCAGCCGACCTCCGCCTCTGCCGCTCGCTGCTCTTCCTTCCGGCCTCCAATCCCCGCGCCATCGCCAAGGCGAAGGGCCTTGCCGCGGACATGGTCGTCCTCGATCTCGAGGACGCCGTGAAACCCGCCGACAAGCAATCCGCCCGAGCCTCGGCGGTGGAGGCCGCCGCGGCCGGCTTTCCCGGTTTGTGCGCGATCCGGATCAACGCGCTGGAGCCCTGGCATTCGGCCGACCTCGAAGCAGTGGCCGGCAGCCGCGCCGATTATCTCGTCGTTCCGATGACTCCCGGTCCCGAAGCGCCGCGGTCGGCCGCAGCGGCGGCCGGCAAGCCGGTCCTCGCGATGATCGAGACGGCGCGGGGAGTCCTCGCCGCGGCCGCCATCGCGCCGGAGACGGCGGGGCTGATCGCCGGCACCAACGATCTCGCCGCCGACCTCGGCCTTCCCCCCGGCGCCGGGCGGGAGGCGCTCGCCACCGCGCTCCAGACCGTGATCCTCGCGGCCCGGGCGGCCGGGGTGGCCGCCTTCGACGGAGTGTACAACCGTCTGGACGACGAGGAGGGCTTCGCCGCCCAGTGCGAAGAGGGGAAGAGCTTCGGCTTCGACGGCAAGTCGCTGATCCACCCGGACCAGGTGGAGACCGCCAACCGGCTGTTCGGCCCGACCGGCGAAGAAGTGGAAGCGGCCCGCCGGCTGCTGGCGGCGGCGACGGGAGGCGCCGAACGCTTCGAAGGCGCGATGATCGAGCACATGCACGTCGAGCAGGCCAGGTGGGTTCTGGCCAGGGCGCGGGCCGCCTGACCACCGCCCGGCTCTTGCCACTTCGGCTCGGCCCGTCATAAGCCGAGGGATGCTCCGACACCTTCCCGCCGCCTGCCTGCTCCTCCTGTGCGGCTATCCGGCCTTTGCTCAGCCCGTCTCGACCGAGGCGCTGCGCCGCCATATCGATGTCCTCGCCAGCGATTCCTACGAAGGGCGGGCGCCGGGCACGGCGGGCGAGCAGAAGACGATCGCCTACATAGCCGGGCAGATGCGGTCGTTCGGGCTGGAGCCCGCGGGACCGCGCAACAGCTGGTACCAGCCGCTCGAAGTCGTCACCCGCAGGCCCGGAGAGCAGACCAGCCTGTGGCACGCGAAGGGCCGCAAGAGCGAGCGGGTCGAGCTCGGCCGCGACGAGATCATCCTCTTCGGCCGCGCCGCCCGTGA
>DASVTN010000127.1:0-12496 GCA_036387555.1 Allosphingosinicella sp.
GCGGACGGCGGGCGACGCCTTCGCCACCCGCCTCCACGTCGATTTCTGACGGCGACGCGTCCGCGGGAGCCTTCCCGCGGACGCGCGCCTGAAGCCTGGGAACGCTTACTTCTGCTTCAGGCTCTGCTCGATCGCGGTGAGGCGATCCTCGAGGGCGGCGTTGGCGGTGCGCAGGGCCGCGACCTCACCGCGCAGCCGCTCGACCTCGGCGGCCTTGCCCTGGAGCTCGGCGGTTCGCTCCTCCAGCGCCTTCACTCCGGCGAGGCTGACGCTGGCCAGGTCCTGGACGCCGATCGCCTTGTTGCTGTCGCCGAGGCCGAAGGCGGCGTGGAAATCCTCCGCCATCGGCCCGAGGTGGCGGACCTTGTCGCCCTCGCTGATGTAGTTCCAGGTCGTGATGGGCAGAGCCCGGACCTTGGCGAGGACGTCGGCGCCGCTCACCGTGGCGAAGTTCATCTTGGTGGCGCGGCTGGACGTGCAGTTGAACACGCCCGAGCCGGCGGGCAGGTTGCAGCCCGTGGTGCCGCCGAGGTTGGTGCGGAAGCGGAAGCCGCCGGTGGCGCGAGCCGCGAACTCGTTGTTGGCGGTGTTGCGGAACGTGTCGGCGGACGCCGTGGCGGAGCCGTCGGACCAGATGAACGTGCCGGCAAACCCGTTGTTGGTCGCGAACTTGCCCATCGCGGTGGTGTGATCCTGGTCCGCCGTGACGTTGTAGCCCAGGGCCACGGCCGCGAGGCCGCGGATGTTGAACGTGTCGGGATCGCACTTGCCGTTGATGAGCGGTCCGCCGGACTGCGCCTTGTTGCCGAAGGCGACGCCGTAGGTATCGCAGACCCGGTTGCCGGCGCCGGCGGAGAAGCCCGCCGCGCCCTTCACCTCGTTGCCGCTGCCGAAGGCGATGGACGAGGTGGAGCGGGCGAAGTTGGTGTCGCCGAAGGCGAAGGCGTACAGCCCTTCCGCGGTCGAGTTCGAGCCGCCGGCCCAGGAGAAGAAGCCGACATAGGCGTCGTCCCATTCATTGTCGGCATAGCCGGAGCGGAAGGCGCCCTTGTAGCTGTCCCAGGAGGTGCGGTAGCCCTTGCCCTGCATCGGCGAGACGCCGATGCCCAGATTGCCGGTCATGACGAAGCTGCCGTTCTGGAAGACCTTGAACCAGGCCGGGGTGTGGCCGCCGGGGCCCGAGCAGCAGGTCGATCCGCCGCGCAGGTTGATCATCGGCGCGGTGCCGTTGGCGTCGCCGACGGACAGCTGCTCCGCTCCCGGCACGAACTTGATGAAATTGGCGTCGGTATAGGCCTTGTTGACCGCGTCGCCGGCATTGACCGGGTTGCCGACGTTGGCGACCCGGGCGTTGTTGGCCGAGATGCCCTGGCTGAACGTGTTCGTGCCGGTCCAGTTGTTGTTGCCGGCGAGCGCCCCCCCGGAGACTCCGCCGGCCGTCTTCAGGACCGATCCGTCGCCGAAGATGATGCCGTTGGCGGGGTTGTTGATCTTGATGTTGCCGACGACTTCGAGCCGCTGCGTCGGAGCGCTGGTGCCGATGCCGACATTGCCGAGCGCGTTCACCCGGAACCGCTCCGAGATCTCGCCGCCGGCGCCCGTGGTGCGAAGGATGATGGCGGCGTTGTTGTGCGCTCCAGAATCGATGAACGCCTGGCCCGGGAAATGCGGGTTCTGGTTGCCCCAGAACTGGATCGCGGCGCCGTCCGGCGTGCCCGAGATGGTGGGCGCGCCGATGAAGCGGAGGCCGCCCTTGTTGTCGGAGAGCCGCACGTCGCGGGTGTAGGTGGTCAGGTCCGGCGTCGTGAAGAGGATGTTGCCGTTGACGGAGACATCCTGGGCGAAGGCCGGAGCCAGCGGAAGCGACATCAGCGCCGCGACGGAAGCTTTCAAAGCGAACTTTTTCATGAGTGCGGACCCCCTGGTACGATTGTCGTCTGTTTCGATTTGCGCCGCCGCTCCGGACCGAGCGTCGTCGTGTGCCGAAGCCGTGAGCGTGATCTGCCGCGGCCGCGTCTCCGCCGTATGTCGCTGCCGGCGATTTGATGTGTCAATTGTGTCCGGAGGAAGGTTCTAGAGCCTACGGACGGCGCGCGCATGACGCGTGGACTATTTGCAGAGCTGCTGCGCGCGGGAGGCAAGCTCCTTGCGGCCGTCGCGCGAGGCCAGGCCGGCCGCCTCGCCGCAACGTCCCGCCGCCACCAGGCGGCTCATCACCCTTACCAGGCTCGCGTCGAGCGAGGGATCGCCGCCGTCCTGAGCGGCGGCGGCCATCAGGGCAGGATGGGTGTCGCGGGCATTCGCGGGGCGGCTGGCCTGTTGCGGCGCGGCCGGAGTCGCCGGCGCAGCGGCGGGCGCCGCAACCGGGGCCGTGGACGCGGCCGCGGGCTTACGTTTGACGGGCGGTGCGATATCCTGGGCGGCCGAGGCGGCAGGAAGCGCGAAAGCGAATGCGACGAGCGCTGCAGCAAGCTTTTTCATGGCTCAGATTTTAATTGGGATCGAGCGATTTGCAACCGCAACTCGCCGGCCTGCGATCAGTCGCGAAGCACGACCTCCGCGATCCGCCGCCGGCCTCCGGTCCGGGTCAGCTGGACGAAGACGTCGATCGTCCGGCTGACATAATGGCGCACGTCCTCGCGGCTGAGCTGGGTGCCGCCCTGAAGGACGAGCAGGACGATCTGCTCGACGGCGCGCTCGGGATTGTCGGCATGGACCGTGGTCATCGAGCCCGGGTGGCCCGTATTCACCGCGCGCAGGAACGAATAGGCCTCGCGGCCCCGAAGCTCGCCCAGGATGATCCGGTCCGGCCGCATCCGCAGCGACGCCCCGACGAGATCGTCCGTCTCGATCTGCGCCTCCCCGAGCGCGCTTCGGGCCGCGACGAGCCCGACGTGATTCTCGTTCCTGACATAGAGCTCGGGCGTATCCTCGATGAGGATCAGACGCTCCTCGGGCGGCACTTCCCGAAGGAGGGCGTTCAGGAAGGTAGTCTTGCCGGTGGAGGTCCCGCCGGACACCAGGATGTTCTTGCGCCCCTTGACGGCCGCGGAGAGCATGCCGCTCAGGTCCCCGGCGGCCAGCAGGGCGGCGAGTTCGCGGTCGGCCTCGGAGCGCTCGAACCCTTCCCTCGCCCTGGTCTCGCTGAACGCGCCCGTCGCCACGTAGTCCGACAAGGTGAGCTCCGGCGAGACATGCTTTCGGATCGCGAGCGCGAGCGGGCCGCGGGTGGCGGGCGGAGCGACGATCTGTATCCGGGCGCCGTCCGGAAGGCTCGCCGAGAGGAGCGGATGCTCCCGGCTGATCCCCTGGTGCGACAAGGCCGCTATCTGGCGCGCCAGGCGGGCGAGCGTCGCCTCGTCGAGCGCCGGAGCGTCGTGGCGCTCGATCCCGCCGCCGGTGGTCTCGACCCAGATCTCCTTCGGACGGTTGACGTAGATGTCGGTGACGTCCGGACGGGCCAGCATTCCGGTCAGCGGGGCAAGGTAGGAGCGAAGATATACGCCGGCCTCGGCGCCGGCCGATTCGGCTACCGCTCCGATCACCGCCGTCGCTCGGCTGCGCTGAAATCGAGGTCGCGGGCGACGAAGACGCTGATGCTGGTTCCCGCGGGCACCGTCAGCGTCGGGAGGATCCGCGCCGAGTCGAGAAGTCCGCGGGAGACGTTCTGGGTAGATCCCGGCAGGGCGACGACGACGTTGCCCGCCGCCGCCCGGCTCGCGACATTCACTCCGACGTCCAGGGCCGACTGGAGGATGGCCGTGCTGAAGCGCTGGAAGAAGTGGCTGTTGTAATCGCCTCGGACGCCGCCGCGGCCGAGCGTGTCGGCGGCCGGCGAGGCGAGCGCGATGGTGACGCCGTCCGGCCGGATCAGCCGGGTCCAGTTGATGAGCGCTCTTTTCTGGCCGGGTGCGATGTCGGATCGATATTCACCCGTCAGGCGGCTGCCCCGCGGGATCAGCACTCGAGTTCCGTCGAAGCCGCGCACGTCCCTCGAGACGATAGCCCGGGCGAAGCCGGGGCGCCGCGAATTGAAAGCCGTCTCGAGCACGGCCGGGATCAGGGCGCCGTGGACCACCGTCGTCGACCGGTTCGCGAACACGCCGGAGCGCACCCTCCCGACCGGCTGGGTCGAGCTCGCATTGCCGCCGAAGGCGGACCTGTCGCCGCCACCGGGACCGGGGCCGTCCGACGCCTGCCCGGCGATAGGTGCGACCGACGTGTCGATGACGAGGGTCGGGCTGTTGGACGTGCGCTGAGGCGGCGGCGGCGGCGGTGGCGGCGTGTAGCCGGTCTGCATCGGCTGCGGGATGTAGCGTATCTCCGGCGGCGGCGGCGGCGTGTAGATGGGAGGACGGGGCTGGGGCGCCCGTTCGGCGGGCGCGGGCGCGGCCGCCGCGACGACCACCGGAGTCACTGGCGGCGGGGCCGGCGGGATGAAGAGGGTCGGCGGCGGCGGAGTGACGAGGCCGGTCCCGGAGACCTCCACCGGCTGCGCCTGGGAGCGGCGCCGCGAATCCAGGATGATGAAAAGGACGATCGCGGCCACGACCATGGCCGCCACGATGGCCGCTGTCGGAAGGCCCCTGCGGGGAAGGGCGACGATCGGGCGGACTCCGGGTTCGGCGCCCTCCTCCGGAGGGGCCGGCGGAGTGGCGATCCGGGGATCGAGAGGCGGGGTCCGGCTCGCCATCAGCGGCGCTTCGGCTTCTGCCGTGCC
This sequence comes from Allosphingosinicella sp., assembly GCA_036387555.1. GTDB lineage: Bacteria > Pseudomonadota > Alphaproteobacteria > Sphingomonadales > Sphingomonadaceae > Allosphingosinicella. Next base: position 4,721 of record DASVTN010000127.1, read on the forward strand.
GCCCGGGCGACGCGGTCGTCGATCCGGAAGACCAGCCTCTTGTGGACGCTGTCCACGACGAACAGATCGTCCTCGCGCATCATCCCGTTCACCAGCATCTCCTGGCCCGCGTCGCTCATTGCATAGACGGCGGGGAGCGAGCGGTCGCGGGGCCAGCGCATATAGGTATGGCTGCCGTCGTCGCTCATTTCGCTCGGCCTCAGCGCCTTGTCGCCGCTGAGGCGGTAGAGCCCCTCGCCCTCGGCGGTGGGCGCGTCGTCCTCCGCTTCGGGAACGGTGGGCGGGTAGCGAAAGCGGACCGTATAGGCGATTTCGCTCGCGCTCATCATCGGCGACAGCTCGAAATTGTAGACTCGGACGTTGGTGATCACCGTCATGTTGGTCGAGACGCCCGCCATGATGGCTTTGATGAACAGATGGTCGCCCTTACGGTTGGCGGCGACATTCCAGGCGCCGCTGTCGCCCACCGCGACGCTCTCCACCACCTCGTCCGGCGAAAGCTCGACGGTGACCTGGTAGCCGGGCGCGCCTTCGATCACGATTACCCGGTCGGGGATGAAGTCGACCGTCCTGACGCGCGAATCGGCGCTCGCCGGCGCGCCCGGATCGCTCGTCGGCGGCGCCAGTATCTGGGCGGCGAGCGGAGCCGCGCCGAGCGGGAGAGCCGCGAGGAGGAGGAGGAGGAGGAGCCTCATCACAGCTCCGGTTCCGGAGTCCGGTTGCGGCGGCGTTCGGCGGCGGCCCGGGCCGCGGCCGCGGCCGCGCTTCCAAGCGGGGTCGTCCCCTGCTCGACGGTGGTGGTGGTCGTCGTGGTGCTCGCGCTTCCCGGCACTGCGACCGGGACTCCGACCACTCCAACCACCGGCTGGACCACTTCGGTCGGCGGCGCAGTCTCGGGATCCTTGCGATAATGGAAAACCTGGAAGCCGAGCGGGTTCACGAACCGGTCCTCGAGCCGCATCGGCTCACCCGAATAACGGTAGCGGATCACCGCCACCCAGGATCGCGCCGGCTGGAACTGCCCGCCCTGATCCTGGCGGACGGTGTCGAACCGGACCAGAGCCGTGTTGCTGCCCATGGGCGAAACGCTCTTCACCCGGGTCTCGACGAGGCTCGTCCGGGGATAGAGGGACAGCGGGTATTGCGGGTTCGCGGGCTGCATCTGGGTCAGATAGTCGGAGCGCGCCCGTTGGGCCGACCACAAGGCGACCTTGTTGTAATGGGCCCTCCAGGTGGAGATGTCGAAGCTCTCGCGGGCGACCACATACTGGACCAGGAAGGACTGGGTGAGCGCCGTGTCCGGAGAGACCTTGTTCGCCTCCAGCGGATTGATCCCCTGCACATATCCTGTCGTACGGTCGACCAGCAAGGTGTAGGGCTCGACCGTCTTGAGAGGGGTCAGGAGCATCAGGGCCACGGCTTCGAGGACCGCGATGGAGGCGGCTCCCCCCGCGACCCACCAGGCGATGCGCTGCGATTTGCGGAGCGCCTCCAGCCGGTCGCGATTCCAGGTCGCGGCTTCCTTGTAATAGGCGTCGAGCGCCTCTCGAGTCTGATCGTTCATGAGCGGCGGTCCCGGCGGCCCGCGCTGGCCGAAACCCGGCCGCGGGTGCGGCGACGGAAGCTCTGGCCGAGCGGAGCAGGTGCAAGAGTTTGAGTGACTTCACGGACGGTGCCAGCAGGCGAGGCGCGGCGGGCGCCCGCCATTTCTCCGCCGCCCGCGCCGGATGACTGGCGATCGGCGACGAGTGCGACCTGGGCCGCCTCGCGGCGCTGGGTCGCGGCGACGGCGTCCACGACGGTGGCGGCCCGCGTCCGGGTTTCCGCGGAGGGCGCCTGCTGGCCCGCGCCGGCGGCGGCGGCCAGCCGCGTCTCCTCGCTCCGCCGCGACTCCGCGATCCGGACGGTCGCGGCGTTCCAGAAGGGCGCGAAGCGGAAGGCGAAGGCGATCCTGGCGGCGCCGTACAGCATCCCCAGGATGGTGAGAGCGAAGACGGTGGTGGCGACTAGGATCTCGATCGGCATCCCGGGCAGCCACTCCTGCGCCGTTCGCCGCGCGAGCAGGTCCGCGAGCCAGGGCTCGAGCAGGGCGAGCTCGACGCCGAGCGCGATCGAGGTGGCGACGGCCGCGAGCGCGGCGCCGCCCAGGACCCGCGCCCAGCCCTCGAACAGGGAGCGGGTGTTGTCGAACAGCAGGAAGGCCACGAAGAAGGGCCCGACCGCGAGCAGCAGTCCGATGATGAGCCGCACCGAGCCGAGGCCGAAGATCGCTCCGGTCAGGAACAGCATTCGCGATCCGGCGATGGCGTAGGTGTTGAAGCCGGGATAGGGCTGAGGCGGGACTCCGAGCGTGGGCGAGACCTGGTTGGCTTCGGTGGGGACGGGGGGCGATCCCTCGCCGAGCACGGCAAGGGCGGTGAACGCCTGGTCGGCGCCGTCGAGCCGGGCGACGAGGCCGCCGTCAGCGCCCGGAAGCCCGATCGGCCTGGCGATCTCGCCGGCGATCTGGGCCGGGCCCTGAACGACGACGTCGTAGACGAGGGTGCGCCAGGCGGGCCAGCTCGTCGCGAGCGCGAGCACGATCCCGATCTTGACGAAGGCGAGCACGCCGGTGCGCACGTCCGGGCCCTGGCCGAGCAGCATCCGGTATCCGAACAAAGCGACGAACAGGGTGAGGAAGCCCGTCAGCACCAGCGCCAGGGTCGAACCGGGCGAGGACAGCGCCTGGTAGGCGCCGCTTCCGAGAAGCTGCGCCTGGCAGTCGAGGAAAGCCAGCATCCAGCGAAGGAAGCCGGCGCCGGCCGGAAGCGGCGCGCAGACGTCCATCACGCCACCTCCAGCAGGCGGGGCAGCCACTCGGCCGGGTCGTCCCCGGTCTGGGCTCGGATGTCGTCGAGAAGCCGCACGGTGCGCTCGCGGCCCGACAGGATGGTCAATATGTCGTGCTCGCCGCTGAGGTTGAGCCGTGCGACGACGCTGTCCGTCCCGTGCTTGATGAGGAAGCAATGGGCATTGTCCGGAAGAGTCCGGACCAGTTCATATTCGTGCGAGGTGAGGCCGAAGCCGTCGACATAATCCTCGGCCCGCGCCTTGGGGTTGGCCATGAAGATCTGGGTCGCGGCCTGCTCCACGATCGCGCTCGCGATCTTGCTTTCCAGCGCGTCCTGAGCGCTCTGCGTGGCGAAGCCGACGATCCCGTTCCGCTTTCGGATCGTCTTCTCCCAATCCTTGATCCGGCGGACGAAGACGTCGTCGTCCAGAGCCTTCCAGCCTTCGTCGACGACGATGATCGCGGCATTTCCGTCGAGCCGCTCCTCGACCCGGTGGAAGAGGTACATCATCGCCGGAGTCCGAACCGCCGGATCGTCGAGGATCTGGGTCATGTCGAAGCCCACCGCCTCGGCGGTGAGGTCCGTGCGGTCGACGGCATTGTCGAACAGCCAGGAGCGCTCCCCGTCGCCCCACCAGGGCCGCAGCCTCGACCAGAGGTCGTTCGAGGTGGGGCGCTGGCCGCCGCGGAACAGCTCGGCGAGGTGGCGCAGGCGGCGATGGTCCTCCGGCTGCTCGAAATTCGCGTCCACCGCATCCTTGATCCGGGCGATCTCCTCGATGTCGGCTCCGCCCGCGAGCAGGGCCACCCAATCGATCAGGAACTGGCGGTTGGCGGGATTGTCGGGAAGCTGGAGCGGGTTCAGTCCGGAAGGCGTTCCGGGCCTCAGCAGGTCGTAGCGTCCGCCGATGGCCCGGATGAACAGCTCCGCGCCCCTGTCCTTGTCGAAGAAGATGATCCTCGGCCGGAACTTGCGCGCCTGGGCGAGCAGGAAATTCAGGACCACCGTCTTGCCCGAGCCCGACGGGCCGATGACGGTGAAGTTGCCGAGGTCGCCGCGGTGGAAGTTGAAGTAATAGGGCCCCGCAGCCGTCGTTTCGAGCAAGGTCACCGCCTCGCCCCAATGGTTGCCGGCGGCCCGGCCGAGCGGGAAGTTGTGGCCGCTTGCGAGGCCGGCGAAATTGCCCGTCGAGATCAGGCCCCGCCGGGCGATGTAGCGGAAGTTGCCGGGGAATTGCGCCCAGAAAGCGGGCTCGAGGGCGATCTCCTCGCGAACCGAGATGATCCCCAGGTCGGCGAGCGCCGCCTGCACTTCGGCCACGCCCTCGTCGACCGCGGCAGGAGTGTCGGCGCGCAGGGCGATGGTCATGTGGTGCTCGCCGAAGCCGGCCCGCCCGGCGGCGACTTCATCCTTCGCGTTCGACAGTTCGCCGCGCAGGCTGACGGCCTCGTCCTCGGCCGAGCGCATCCGCCTCAGCGAAAGGTTCATCCTCGAAAGCGCCGCCTGCCGCTCGACGAAGCCGAAGGATTGGGAGAGCGTCAGCTCGAACGGAAGCCGCAGGAGCTCGTCGAACATCCCGGCCACCGTCTGGCCCGGATAATCCTTGATCGAGACCATCCCCGTGAAGCTGCGCGGAGTCGCCCCCGCCGGGCCGAGCTCGACCGTCTCCTGGCCGAAGCTCACCCGCCGGTACGGCAGATAATCGCCCAGATCCTGGAGCGGCAGAAGCACCGGTCGCATCTCGCCATTGTAGAGGACCGAGAGGAATTCCAGCGGCTCCGAGCAGGGGCCGTGGGGCGTGTCGTAGACCCCGAGCAGGCGCGGCTCGTAGCTTCCGAGCGCGGCCATCAGAGCGTCGCGCGCCTGGGCTAGCTGGCCCCGCTCGTAGGCGGAATTGGCTTCCGGAGCCGTCGTGGCGGTTCGTCCCAGCCTCTCGCGAAGACGGTCCAGCCGGCCGACCCGGCCCTGCAGCGGCCGGCGGATCAGAGTCAGGAACAGCTCGTTGACGTAGAGCCGCTTGCCGTCGAGGCGCTTGCGCCAGGCTTCGTCGAGCTGCCTCGAGAAGGGATCCGGATGCCCTTCCGACAGCCCCACGTCGATCCGCCGGCGCACGACATGGTGGTAAAGCGCGAAGCGGGACGAGCCGATCGCCTGGAGCATCGCGTCGCGAAGCCGCTTGCGGTAATTTAGTTCTTCGGTGTCGGCCGTCTCGAAAAGCAGGCCGCGGAGCTGGATGACCTGCATGAGCAGGCCGTCGCGAGTCTCGATCGTATGGTCGTCGACGTGGCGGGCGTAAGGAAGGTGCTTCCCCGCCGGCTGCTCCTTCGCGGGTGCGCGTCGGTCGCTGGTCAGGGGCTGTAGGAGTTGCATCCCCACACCTTATGATTCTTCACTCGGGGGCAGCGTGACACTCGGGTCAGCCACAGGTCGAAGAAGCGTGGCTCCCGGACGCACAGGAGCACTCCGACGAAGTGGATGACGAGCGCCGCCGCGAGCGCCCACAGCGACTTGAAGATGAGGAACATCTCGGTGGCGAGGATCGCGTTGGCGACGAAATAGGAATAGGTTACGCCCGCGAACATCTGCGGGCGGGTCAGGGCGACGAACAGACGGTCGTGGTCGAGCCCGTCCACGGCTCAGCCCCCGGTGCTGGTCGTGGACTGGATCCCGGCGACGATGGTCGCGGCGCCGAACAGGATGAAGCAGCCGAGGATGACGGTCGCGCCGTAGCGCCAGTTGATCCGGCCCGTCAGCATCAGGAAGCCGACGGACGCAACCGCGATCACCGCGACGACGGTGGCCACGGTGCCGAGCAAGGTCCCCTGGAGCCAGCGCACGGCCGACACGATCACTCCCGAGCCCGCCGGGTCCGAGCCGGAGAAGCTGTCCTGCGCCATCGCGGCGGAAGACCAGGCCATGGCTCCGGCCGCGAAAGCGGCGCCGGCCCAACGACGTACGATTTCAATCACCCTCATTCCCCACCCTGGTCGAATCGCCGACATCCCCTCGGCAGATATTGGACGCATATCAGAGACTTGCCAATAGCCTAGGCCGAAGGCTCTCGATGCCCCCTGTAGCCGGCCCGTGGCTCGGCGAGAGTGAAATACAAGCCTTTTCCGGATCTTGGCAAGCCCGGCGGCGATCCGATCGGCCTCAGATCGGTCCGACGCAGGCCTGGCGGAACGCTTGCGCCTATATCTCGCCCTTGTCGCGCATGGCGTAGGCTTGCGCCAGGCTCGCCGCGTCCTGTCGCACCGCCTCGTCCGGATCGTCCGTCGCCATCCGCTCGATAGAGGTGCGAAAATCCGGCCACTCAAGCCAGCTGACCGAGATCAAGGCGGCGCGGCGAACCGCCGAATTCTCGTGCGCGAGCCGCTTCTCGATCAGCGCGTGCAGCCATTGGTGCCCGGCCTGGTCCTCGAGCACGGTCGCGCTCAGCATCCAGCTGACGATGGACTGCAGCCCCTCGCTCTCGTCCTCCGCCGCCTCCATCACGCTTTCGTCGGGTATGTGCGCGAATATCGCCTTCACTTCCTCGGCCACCTCATCGGCCTGAGGCCCCCGAGCGAGCGCGTAGCGCACCTTGACCAACGGATCCTCGATGTAGTGAACCGTCGTGGCTCCCTCGCTGCCGGCGCGGTAGATCAGCTCGAGCGCAAGCAATCCTTTGGGCGGGGACTCGCTGATCAGCTCCCATCCCGCCGCGTCCGCCGTGGCGCGGAAGTCGTCGGGGAGAAGGTCGGGATCGAGGATGATCTTTCGTTCGCTCATGCCGCTACACTCCCTTGCTGATGTATTTGTGCACCCGCGCGCGGATCGCGTCGCGAATCCATTTGAGGAACTTCGGCCTGGCTTGGCTCACCGGAGCCTTGCCGCTGGCGATCTCGGCCTTGATCCAGGCGGTCATCAGGTCGATCGATCGCTTCTGCACGTCATCGGCCGTTGCAGCGCCCACCTGCCCTCTCTCGCGCGAATTGGCGGCGAAAGTAGCTGAGCGTGGGTGATTCCGGGCCTTCTGTTCGACTGCCTTCGCTTCCGCTACGCTGATAATCGTCGGCGCCGCGCTCTTCTCGCCTCGCTTGGCGGCGGCGAGCACCTCTTTCTGCGCCACCACGGCGCCTAACGGCTCCGCCGGAAGCATTGCGCCCGCTTCAACCAGGCTCATCTTCTTCTGTTCCACCAGGTCCCGAGCCATCAGCGCGAACGCGATATTCTTCGAATGACGCGCGACTTCCTGGCCGTGCATCAGCATGTCGAGCTCCGCCAGCTTCTTCGGATCGCCGGCGTCCGCCGCGAGCGGCTGGTCCGTGCCGAGCGCCTGCAACCCTTTGATCGCGGCGGCCTCGCTCTCCGGAGTCTTGCCCAGCGCGTTGAGCAGGCCCTCGCGCTCCCTGTCGTCCTTGCCCATCTTGTTGAGATATGGGTGGGGCACGGATTTCTGCGGCTGGATGACGCGCGTTGGCTCTGGATTTCTCCTGAAGCGCCGCCATTCGACCATGATGGGGTTGCCGGCGGCATCGGTGCCTGCCTTGAAGCTGGGGGCGATAGGCAGCTTGGTGTTCGCGGCCGCATTCTCCTGCATCAAAGTAGCGAAGGCCAGCTTCTTGCGGCCGGTCGTTGCGTCCAGCACGGGCTTGTCGCCCGCGCCGGCCTTTTCCTGTGCATCGAGCTGGCCCTTCATCTCGGCGCGCGCCTCCTTCATCTGCGGATGCTGCTTGAGCGTCGTCACGCAGACCTCGCTGACGATCAGCAGCAGCTCGGCGTCCTCCAACCCGATGGGGACCTCGCCGCCTATGTCGAAGTCAGGATTGATCGAAGCGACGAACTTGCCCTTCACACCGGCCTCGACGAGCTTGAGGTCGGTCAGCTTGTACTGGAGCTTCCAGATCATCAGCTTGGCGCGGACCTTGATCTTGGACGGGTTGCCCGCCAGCAGCCCGTCGAT